>NZ_CP141608.1:2259462-2566425 GCF_035581345.1 Pseudomonas sp. JQ170C | reverse complement strand
GTCCTGCGCCGCAAATGCCGCACCGACCACCTGGGTGGCCTGTGGGCAGACATGTGCCTGCTGGTGCCGGCTGCGCTGTACTTCGTGATCCAGGGGCCGATGAGCGCCCAGGACCTGGCCGAACACCCTGCCCTGTACGGCCTGATTCCATTGCTTGGGGTGATCAGCGCCCTGGCGCTGATCTGCTATGTGCTGGCCAGCCGCCTGCTGGCGTTCAGCCTGTTCGGCCTGCTCAGCTATGTGGAGCCGGTGCTGCTGGTCGGGGTAGCCCTGCTACTGGGCGAGACCATCGGTCCCGACCAGTGGCTGACGTACTTGCCGATCTGGCTGGCAGTGCTGGTGCTGATCCTTGAAGGCGTCAAGCACCTGCTGCGTCAGCAACGGCGTTCGGCCTGAGGCGCACCTCGCGCACCCGTCGATCCTCCACGGCGACCACCTCCAGCTGCCAGTCATTGAACTGCAGGTTGTCGCCCACCACCGGCAAGCGATCCAGCAAGCTCATGACCAGCCCGGCAACGGTCTGGTAATCCTCGGTGGGCCTGGCCACAAAGCCGATACGCGCCTGGACCTGACTGAGGTTCAGGGCGCCACTGACTACATAGCCCTCGCCATCTTCGACAATCCCCGGCCCCTCGACCTCACTGGCGTCGGGTAGCTCGCCGGCAATGGATTCGAGGATGTCGGTCATGGTCAGGATGCCGGTGAAGTCACCGAATTCGTTGACCACAAAGGCGATGTGAGTCGACTGACTGCGCATCTGCTCCAGGGCATTGAGGATGCTGAAACTCTCCAGCAGGTTCAGCGGTGCACGCACCAGGGTTTCGAGGTCGGGCTCGCTACCGGCCAGGAGCTCCTTGAGCAGCTCCTTTTTGTGTACGAAGCCCAGCGGCTCTTCGATGCGGCCCCCGCGAATCACCGGCAGACGCGAATAGGACGAATGCATCAGCGTCTTGCGAATGACTTCGGGCGGCTGCGCCAGGTCGACGACATCGACTTTGGCACGCACCGTCATCAGCGTCTTGATCGGACGCTCAGCCAGGTTGAGCACGCCACTGATCATCACTCGCTCACGGCGGTCGAACAGCACTTGCTCTTCTGCGCCCTCGACCAGATCGGCGATCTCCTCGCCCACTTCGTCAGCCTCGACCCGGCGGCCACCAAGCATGCGCATGACCGCGTGGGCTGTGCGCTCACGCATCGGCCGGTGCTGCTGCATGCTGCGCTTGCGGCGGGCACGGGCCAGTTGGTTGAAGCTTTCGAGCAGGATCGAGAAGCCGATGGCCGCGTACAGGTAGCCCTTGGGAATATGGAAACCCAGGCCTTCTGCGGTCAAGCTGAAGCCGATCATCAACAAGAAGCCCAGACACAGCATGATCACGGTCGGGTGATTGTTGACGAAGCGGGTCAACGGCTTGCTGGCAACGATCATGATGCCGATGGAGAAGATCACCGCGATCATCATGATCGACAGGTGCTCGACCATGCCCACCGCCGTGATCACCGCATCCAGCGAGAACACCGCATCAAGTACCACGATCTGCGCCACGATGGGCCAGAACGCCGAATGGCGCGCGTTGCCGCCAGCCTGGACCACATGCCCTTCAAGGCGCTCGTGCAACTCCATGGTGGCCTTGAACAGCAGGAACACACCACCGAACAGCATGATCAGGTCACGCCCGGAGAAGCTCTTGTCGAACACCTCGAACAGCGGCGCCGTCAGCGTCACCATCCAGGAAATACTGGCCAGCAGGCCCAGGCGCATGATCAACGCCAGCGACAGGCCGATCACCCGCGCACGGTCGCGCTGATGCGGCGGCAGTTTGTCGGCCAGGATGGCGATGAACACCAGGTTGTCGATACCCAGTACCAGTTCGAGCACGATCAGCGTGGCAAGGCCCAGCCAGGCCGTGGGGTCGGCTAGCCATTCCATGCGCAGGTACTCAACTGGTCAGACAGGGGGGAAACGTCACAAGGACGGGAGAACGGCCGGGACGGCCAGGTACTGGGAGGCTCCGAGAACGAAGTCATATCAACCTGAAATCAATTGGGGGGAGAATCCTATAATTTCAGCAGGCTTTTCACACAGCGTGAAAATGTTTCAAATATTGTAGGAAATTGGCCGCCCACCAGGGTGATTTTCTTCAATACCCCACCGCGTCCGGGCCATCAGACTGGGTCAACTTCACACCAAGGACCCACCCCCATGAGCCTGATGCTTTCGATGGCCGCCTTTGCCCTGGCCGCCTCCATCTCCCCCGGCCCGGTGAACATCGTTGCCTTGGGCAGCGGCGCCCGGCACGGCCTGCGTGCCAGCCTCAAGCACGTCACCGGCGCCACCCTGGGCTTCAGCCTGCTGTTGCTGCTGATTGGCCTGGGTTTGCACGAACTGCTGCGCCATTGGCCGGCCTTGACCCGGGTCCTGCATGCCGCCGGTGTGGCCTTCCTGCTGTTCATGGCCTGGAAGCTGGCCAGCGACCGCGGCGAACTGGGCAGCACTGGCGACGCAGGCGCGCCGTCGATGCTTGCCGGTGCGACCTTGCAGTGGCTCAACCCCAAGGCCTGGCTGGCCTGTGTGGCCGGTGTCGGTGCGTATGTCGGCGAAGGTGAGACGGCCTTGCTGTGGCAGTTCACGGCGATCTACTTCGTCATCTGCTATCTGTCGATCGCCAGTTGGGCCTGGGCCGGTAGCGTGATCAGCCATTACCTGGGCAACCCTCGTCGGGTTCGGGTGTTCAACCGCGTTCTGGCCGGGTTGCTGGTGGCGAGTGCGCTCTACCTGCTAGTGAGCTGAGCGATAGTGCCCTGGCGTCGCAGCCAGGTGGCGCTTGAAGGCGCGTTGCAGGTGCGCCTGGTCGGCAAAGCCGGCTTCAAGTGCGACCTCGGCGATCAAGCGTCCGCGCCGCAGTTGTGCGCGGGCGTACTGCACGCGCTGGTCGAGCAGGTAGCCGTGGGGCGTCAGGCCAAAATGCTGCTTGAAGGCGCGGATCAGGTACGACGTCGACAGGCCTGCAGCCTGGCCGATGTCCTCCAGGCGCAACGGCTGGGTGCAGTGTTCACGGATAAAGGCGGCAGCGGCCAGCACACGCGGATTGCCTGGCCCCGCCCCCGGGCTGCCGGCATCAAACTGCTGGATCAGCGCGCCGAAGAAAATCCGCAGCGCCGCCGCTTTGCCGGCGCTGCTGCCGTGATCGTCCAGCAGCGTCTCGAACAATTGGCACAAGGCCTGGTACAGGGATTGCGAGCGGCTGCTGATCGCCTCGAAGGGCTGGAAGCCCAGCGCCTGCAGCCAACTCGAATCGACGTACAGCATCAGGTACGACCAGGGCTCACCGTCAATGGGATTGCAGGTATGCACCACGCCCGGGTTCATCATCACGACTGTGCCCGCCGACACCAACTGATGGCTTTCACCGCTCACGTAGGTGCTGCGCCCGCCGGTGATGGCGCCGATGGAGAAGCCCTCGTGGGAATGCGGTGCATAACAGACCTTGCGCCCATCCTCGACCCTGCGCGCCTCGATGAACGGCAGTGCCGGGTCACGCCAGAACCGCGAGGCGCTGCTCATCACGGCCCTTCGGCATCGTGGACCACCACCAGCAACTGCGCCTGCACCTCGCCGAGCGAGCGCAGGCGATGGGGGGTCTGGGCGTTGAAGTACAGCGCATCGCCCCGTTCGAGGATGACCCGCTCGTTCATGAAGTCGACTTCCACCTGCCCTTCATGCACAAACAGGAACTCCTCGCCAAGGTGCTCCTTGAAGGTCGAGTCGCTGAAATCCCGCGGCGGGCTGATGATAAAGGGCAGCAGGCTGCGGCTGCCGATATGGCTGGCCAGCACCGCATAGCCCGGGCCCTGGGCACTGCCCGACAGCGCCTGGCGCTCGCCACTGCGCACCAGGCTGTAACGCGACTGGCCTGGCTCATCCTCGGCAAACAGCTCCTCGACATTGACGCTGAGCGCACGCGCCAGTTTCAGCGCAGCGGCGATCGAGGGCGTGTTCAGGCCCCGTTCCACCTTGGACAGGTAGCTCTTGGTCATGCCGGACTTCTCGGCCAGCACCTCCAGGGTAATCCCTAGTTTTTTTCTTAGTAATTTCAATCGGATAGACATGCGACGCGATTTTCCCAATGCCACGGGCAAGTTTTTTCTTGCTAATGACACATTGTGTCATTTAGCCTTGTTTGTGTCATCACGCCGAGCCGCCCGCCACCTTCCAAGTAACCGGGCAACCCAGCGCTGACATTTTTCCCACCAATGAGGATATCCCCATGGCCAAGACAATGGCATTGCCCAAGGACCAGCTGATCAAGCAGGCCCTCACACAGATGCAAGGCTCGCTTGCCGATAATACGTGGACTGTGCGTGAAAAGCTGGCCCTGACCTGCCGAATTCTGTTCGACAACGGCCACGACTCGGGCCTTGCCGGGCAAATCAGCGCCCGGGGTCCGCAGCCTGGTACCTTCTACACCCAGCAACTGGGCCTGGGCTTTGACGAAATCACCGCCAGCAATCTGCTGCTGGTCAACGAAGACCTGGAAGTACTCGAAGGCAGCGGCATGCCCAACCCGGCCAACCGCTTCCACAGCTGGGTGTACCGGGCGCGTCCGGACGTGAACTGCATCATCCACACCCACCCCACCCACGTCGCCGCCCTGTCGATGCTCGAAGTGCCGCTGCAGGTGTCGCACATGGACCTGTGCCCGCTCTATGAAGATTGCGCGTTTCTTCAAGCCTGGCCGGGCGTACCAGTGGGCAACGAAGAAGGCGAGATCATCAGCGCGGCCCTGGGCGACAAGCGCGCCATCCTGCTCTCGCACCACGGCCAGCTCTCCACCGGCGCCAGCATCGAGGAAGCCTGTGTCATCGCCCAACTGATCGAGCGCGCCGCCAAGCTGCAACTGCTGGCCATGGCCGCCGGCGAAGTCAAGCCGATCGAACCGGCACTGGGCCGCGAAGCCCATGACTGGATCTCGCGTCCGAAACGCCACAGCGCCGCCTTCAACTACTATGCGCGCCAGTGCCTGCGGGTGCATGCCGACTGCATGAACTGATTGCTGCCCATTTCGCCCTAATTGCCTTACTTGCGGAGTTCATCATGTCCACGACCTTTCACGGCATCATCGGCTACACCATCACCCCGTTCAGCCACGATGGCGAGCAGCTCGACCTGCCCGCCCTGGGCACATCCATCGACCGCCTGATTGCCGGCGGCGTGCACGCCATCGCCCCGCTGGGCAGCACCGGTGAAGGCGCCTACCTCAGCGACCTTGAGTGGCAGCAGGTCGCCGAGTTCAGCCTGGCGCACATTGCCGGGCGCGTCCCCACCATCGTCAGCGTCTCGGACCTGACCACCGCCGGCGCCATCCGCCGTGCGCGCTTTGCCCAGGCCCACGGTGCCGATGCGGTGATGGTGCTGCCGGCCGCCTACTGGAAACTCAGCGAAGCCGAGATCATCCAGCACTACCGCGCCATCGGTGCCAGCATCGACGTGCCGATCATGCTCTACAACAACCCGGCCACCAGCGGCACGGACATGTCGGTGGAGCTGATCCTCAAGATCGTGCGCGAAGTCGACAACGTGACCATGGTCAAGGAGAGTACCGGCGACATTCAGCGCATGCACAAACTGCAACTGCTGGGCGAAGGCCAGGTGCCGTTCTACAACGGCTGCAACCCCCTGGCCCTGGAGGCGTTCGTGGCCGGTGCCAGCGGCTGGTGCACGGCAGCGGCGAACCTGATTCCCGTCCTCAATCAGCAGCTGTACCAGGCGGTGCTGGCGGGCGATCTGAAAACCGCCAGGGCCGTGTTCTACCGCCAGTTGCCGCTGCTGGATTTCATCCTCAAGGGGGGATTGCCCGCCACTATCAAGGCAGGCCTGGCCATGACCGGGCTTGAGGTGGGTGAACCACGCCGGCCGGTATTTGCGCTGGATCAGGCCGGGCAGGACTACCTCAAGGCACTGCTGCACACACTGCGCTGAGTCCCGGCCCTAGCGCGAGGCCGCCATGCGCAGGCGATAACTGCCAGGGCTTTCACCGGTCCACTTCTTGAAGGCCCGGTGAAACGCACTGGATTCCTGAAAACCGGTGCGCTCGGCGATCTCGGCAATGCTCATGTCCGTCTCGCGCAGGCACTCAAAGGCCATGGCCCGGCGCACCTCATCCTTGATCTGCTGGAACGAGCGCCCCTCCCGTTCCAGCAGCCTGCGAAAGCTGCTGGCGCTCAGGCCCTGGCGCTTGGCCATGGCGACCAGTGTCGGCCACTGGCCCTGCTCGCGTTCGCGCAGGTATCGGTAGACCTGGGCCACCTGGCCGTTCTGGTTGCGGTAGCGGATCACCAGCCACTGGGGAGCGCTGCGCAAAAAAGTCTTGAGCCCGGCCAGGTCCTGGATCACCGGCAGGCGCAAGTAGTCGGCGGCAAATTCGATCTCCGTGCACCCGGCGCCCAGTTGCAGGTTCGGCCCCCACAGCAGCGGATCGTCATCCTGCGCCGGACGCCTGTCGGCCAGCGCAGTGCGGTCGATCACCAGGCGTTGCCCGCCCAGCCAGCACAGCAGGCTGATGACCAGCGCCAGGAAGGTTTCTTCGGCATACACCCGGGCGACCGGGTCGTCGATGTTCGAGCGCAGGCTGATCACGGCCCGCCCGCCCTTGAGGGTCACGCTCGCGCGCATGTCCCGCAGAAACAGCGCAAAATTGCTCAGGCACTGGCGCAAGGCTTTTTCCAGGGTCGGCTCCTGGATCAGCCCCCGGCAGATCAGGGCAAAACTGCCCACCGGCATGCCGTGGCTGTCGAGGTTGAAAAACTCGTCATTGAGGTCCTGGATCAACAGCAGCCACAGCCGCGCAAAAGCCGACGCCTGCACCCGTGCGCCGGGCGTGCCAAGGACGCCGGGATCGATTCCGGCTTCACGCAACAGTGCCTCGCCCCGCAGCGGCTGGTCGCGCAGGGAATGGAGCATGGAATGGACGAAATAGACCGCGACTGTATCGTTTTCCCGCATGGCGGATTCCGCAAGGGTATGGCAAAAAATACCAGTTTCACTGAGCAGTTAAGGCATAGGCCCGGCTGCAGCCTTTGCCTAGACTCGATGACTACCTGAACCTGGCCCGGTGTGCATTCTGGCAGAGCCTGCCTATGCCCCGCCACGCTTTCGCCTATGGAGTCGATCATGAATACCCCAGAAATCTACGTCGTCAGCGCCGTGCGCTCGGCAATCGGCAGTTTCGGTGGCACCCTCAAGGACCTGCCGCTGGCGGACCTGGCCAGCACCGTGACCCGCGCCGCCATCGAGCGCGCCGGTGTGGCGCCTGAGCAGATCGGCCATGTGGTCATGGGCACCGTGATCCCGACCGAAGCTCGCGATGCCTACCTCGCCCGAGTGGCGGCGATGAATGCCGGCGTGCCCAAGGAAACCCCGGCGTTCAACGTCAACCGCCTGTGCGGCTCGGGCCTGCAAGCCATTGTCTCGGCAGCCCAGAGCCTGCTGCTGGGTGAAGCCGAAGCCGTCGTCGCCGCTGGTGCCGAATCCATGAGCCGTGGCCCGTACCTGCTGCCACAGGCCCGTTGGGGTGCGCGCATGGGCGACCTCAAAGGCGTCGACTACATGCTCGGCGTGCTGCATGACCCCTTCGCCGGCTTCCACATGGGCATCACCGCCGAGAACGTCGCCGAGCGCAATGGCATCACCCGACAAATGCAGGATGACCTGGCCCTGGTCAGCCAGCAGCGCGCCGCCCGTGCCATCGCCGAAGGCCGCTTCGCCAGCCAGATCGTGCCGATTGATATCCCGGGCCGCAAAGGCACCGTACGCTTTGAGGTCGACGAGCATGTCCGCGGCGAAGTGACCGCCGAGCAACTGGCCGGCATGAAGCCTGCGTTCAAGAAAGACGGTACCGTCACCGCCGGCAACGCCAGCGGCCTGAACGATGGCGCCGGCGCCCTGGTGCTGGCCACCGCTGATTTCGTCAAGCGTCACGACCTGCGTCCGCTGGCCCGCCTGGTGGCCTACGCCCACGCCGGCGTCGAACCTGAACTGATGGGCCTGGGCCCGGTACCTGCCACCCGCAAGGTGCTGGAGAAGGCCGGTATCAGCGTTGCCGACCTGGACGTCATCGAGTCCAACGAAGCCTTCGCCGCACAGGCCTGCGCCGTTTCCGGCGAGCTGGGCTTCGACCCCGAGAAGGTCAACCCCAACGGCTCCGGCATTTCCCTGGGTCACCCGGTGGGCGCTACCGGCGCGATCATCGCCACCAAGGCCATCCACGAGCTGCAACGCATTGAAGGCCGCTACGCGCTGGCGACCATGTGCATCGGTGGCGGCCAGGGCATCGCTGTCGTCTTTGAACGCGTCTGAACCAAGGAATCATCACAGTGAGTATTGAAAACATTGCGGTGATCGGCGCGGGCACCATGGGCAACGGGATTGCCCAGGTGTGTGCGGCAGCCGGTTACCAGGTGACCCTGATCGATGTGTCCGACGCTGCGCTGGAGCGCGGCGTGGCCACCCTGCGCAAGAACCTGGAGCGCCAGGTCAGCAAGCAGACCCTCAGCGCTGAAGACGCCCAGGCGGCAGTGGCGCGTATCCGCACCAGCACCGACTACGCCCAGTTGGCCTCGGCGCAGTTGGTGATCGAAGCGGCGACTGAAAACCTCGACCTCAAGCTGCGCATCCTCAAGCAGATCGCCGAGAGTGTCAGCAGCGACTGCGTGATCGCCACCAACACTTCGTCGCTGTCGATCACCCAGCTGGGCGCGGCCATCAGCAACCCTGAGCGCTTTGTCGGTGTGCACTTCTTCAACCCGGTGCCGATGATGGCCCTGGTGGAGATCATCCGCGGTCTGCAGACCAGCGACGCCACCTACGCCAAGGCCCTGGCGCTGACCGAGCAGGTCGGCAAGACGCCGATCACCGCCGGCAACCGTCCAGGCTTCGTGGTCAACCGCATCCTGGTGCCGATGATCAACGAGGCGATCTTCGTGCTGCAGGAAGGCCTGGCCAGTGCCGAGGATATCGACACCGGCATGCGCCTTGGCTGCAACCAGCCAATCGGCCCGCTGGCCCTGGGCGACCTGATCGGCCTGGACACCCTGCTGGCCATCATGGAAGCCTTCCATGAGGGCTACAACGACAGCAAGTACCGCCCTGCCCCCCTGCTCAAGGAAATGGTCGCCGCCGGCTTCCTGGGTCGCAAGAGCGGTCGCGGTTTCTACACCTACTGAGGGCCTGACCATGGACGCCGCTTTGCGCTGTACGAGCTTTGAAGAGCGGCGTGACAGGGCCTTGACGCTCTTTGCCGAGAAAGGGTTTGGCCAGGTCAGCATGCGTGAGCTGGCCAGCCACCTGGGCCTGACTGCGGGGTCGTTGTACCACCACTTCCCCAGCAAGCAGGACCTGCTGTACGACCTGATCGAGGAGCTGTACGAAGAGCTGCTGGCCGCCCTCAACCAAGGGCGCCGTGCACACCAGCAAACCCTGGCGCAAGTGATTGCCGCGCACTGGGCGCTGCATGCCGAGCGCCCCCTGCAGTTTCGCCTGGCCGAGCGGGATCAATGCTGCTTGAGCCCGGATCAGCAGGCGCGCATCGGCCAACTGCGCCAGCAATATGAAACCGCGCTGCTGCGGCTGCTCGTGCCCAAGGCCACCTTGCGTGGCAAGGCACTGGAAGCCTCGGCGCATGTCATCGCCAACCTGCTCAACAGCCTGCCCGGCTGGCTGCAGGCCTCGCAGTTGCCGCAGGCCCAGGGCCTGGCCTTGATGGAAAGCATGCTGATGGGCGGGATCGAACGAACCTTGCGCGGTGACAGCCTCAACTCAATGGCCTGAGCCCTCGCCGGGCCCTAGCGCAACAGCGCCTGGATCTGGTCACGCAGGGTATCGAGGTCAAAGGGCTTGGCCAGGATGGGCGCCTTGAAGGCGATAGGGCTGCCCGATTCGCGGATCTCTGCCGGGTAGCCGCTGATGAAAATCACCTTCAGGTCCGGTCGCAGCTTCAGGGCAGGCTCAGCGATCTGCACGCCGGAGATCCCGCCCGGCAGGCGAAAATCGGTGACGATCAGGTCCAGGTGCGGTTTGCTGGCGAGGATTTCGAACGCTTGCTCACCGTCTTCGGCCACCAGCACGTGGTAACCCTCACCCGACAGGTAATCCCTCAGAACCATACGAATGGTGTCGTCGTCTTCAACGACCAGCACCACATCCTGCGCATCTTCACTCATGCCAACGCCTTGTTTTTCAATAAGTTCAAACTACGACCCCGGCCTTACGCCGAGGTTGCCTGCTGCTGGTCTGTTTCTTGTCGCAGCCGGGTCAGCGGCAGGCGAACGGTAAAGGTCGCGCCCTGCCCCTCGATACTGTGTACACCAATGCTGCCGCCATGGGCCAGCACGATCTGCTCGGAGATATACAACCCCAGGCCCAGCCCCGCACTGCTCTGGCTGGACGCCACGCGCTCGAATTGCTGGAAGATGCGCTGCTGGTTCTGCTCGCTGATGCCGATGCCCTGGTCTTTGACCTCGACGCAGGCCATGCCCTGCTGCTCGAACGTGCGCACATGCACCGGGCTTCTCGCCCCGTAGCGCAAGGCATTGGTCAACAGGTTCGCCACGACCTGCTCGATCCGAAACTCGTCCCAGACACCGCTCAACGACGCCTCGGCGCTGAAGTCGATAGACGACTGGGCAGCGATGGCCTGGGCGGCGAAGTTCTCGATCAGGCCACCGACCAACTGCGACAAGTCGAACGTGCCGGGGCGGATCGACAGCTTGCCGGTGCGTATCCGTGACACATCGAGCATGTCCTCGATCAAGCGGATCAGGCTGTTGATCTGGCGTTCGTCACGCTCGACCATGGCGCGCATCTTGTCCAGGGTAAAGGCATCGGCATTGTCGCGGGCCAGGTGCATCTTGCGCAGCTGGGTCTCGAGGATCAGGCCGTTGAGCGGTGTGCGCACCTCATGGGAGACAATCGACATGAAGTCATCGCGCATCCGCACCGCGTGCTCAAGCTCACCGCGAGTGATCTGCAACTGGGCCAGCAGCTGCGCCTGCTCTTCGCGGCTGCGCTCTATGGCCTCCAGCTGTTGCTTGAGCGCCTTGCGCTGGCGGAACAGGTCGATGAACACGGCCACTTTGCTTTTGACCGCGTGAGGGTCGAGCGGCTTGTGCAAGAAGTCCACGGCCCCGCTTTCGTAGCCCTTGAAGGCATAGTTCATCTCACGCCCGGCGGCGCTGACAAACACGATCGGGATGTTCTTGGTCTTCTCCATGCCGCGCATCAGTTCGGCCAGCTCAAAACCGTTCATGCCCGGCATCTGCACATCGAGAATGGCCAGGGCGAACTCATGTTCGAGCAGTAGCGACAACGCCTGGTCGGCCGATTGCGCCTGATGCACTTCACAGTCGCTGCCCTTGACCAGTGCCTCCAGTGCCAGCAGGTTTTCCGGCAGGTCGTCGACGATCAGCAACTTGGCTTGTATATGGCTCAACATTCAGTGGGCTCCAGCTTGGCGAGCAATTGCCCGATGCCATTCAAAGGCAGTATATGGTCAGGACGGTGCAAGGCCAGCGCCGCTTGCGGCATGGTCGCGACCTGCGCTTCCTGGGGGTCCTGGACAATGGTATGCCCGCCCAGGCGCTTGATTCGCGCCAACCCTGCGGCGCCGTCCTCGTTGGCGCCGGTCAGCAGCACACCCAGCAGCGCCGGGCCATAGGCGTCGGCGGCGGACTCGAACAACACGTCGATCGACGGCCGGGAAAAATACACACGCTCCTCCTGGCTCAGGGAAAAACTGCGGTCCTGCTCCACCGACAAGTGGTAGCCGGGACCGGCGAAATAGATCATGCCCGGGGCCAGTGCCTGCTTGTCCCGGGCCTCGCATACAGGGCGCTTGAGCCTGCGGCTGAATACCTCGGCCAGGTGGCTGTGACGGTCATCGGGCAGATGCAGCACGCACACCACTGGAATCCGGAAATCGGCCGGCAAGCAATGGAACACATGCAGCATAGCGCTGACGCCGCCGGCCGAGGCGCCCAGGGTGATCGCCTGGATGCCGTTCATGATTTGCGGTAGATCCGTTCAGGCTTGACCAGCGCCTCGAAGCGGTCGGCGTAGGCCGAAAAGTCCAGCGATTCCTTGCTCCCCAATACCAGAAAGCCGCGGTGGCACAGCGACTCGTGGAACAGGCCGAAGGCGCGATCCTGCAAGGTCTTGTTGAAGTAGATGAGCACATTCCGACAAGAGATCAGCTGGGTTTCGGAAAACACGCTGTCGGTGGCCAGGCTGTGGTCGGCGAAGGTCACGTTGTCGCGCAGGCTGCTGTCGACGATGGCGTTGCCGTAGGCCGAGGTGTAGTACTCGCTGAAGTCACGGCTCCCGCCGGCCTTGCGGTAGTTTTCGGCGTACGCGTGCATGTTCTGTATCGAATAGATGCCCTGCTTGGCCTTTTCCAGGGAGTTCGGGTTGATATCGGTGGCATAGATGATGGTGCGCTCCAGCAGGCCCTCTTCGCGCAGCAGGATCGCCATCGAATAGACCTCCTCGCCCGTGCTGCAGCCGGCGATCCAGATCTTCAGCGACGGCCAGGTGCGCAACAGCGGCACCACTTCCCGGCGCAGGGCGAGGAAGTGCTCGGGATCGCGAAACATCTCGCTGACCGGAATGGTCAGGAACTGCAGCAATTGCATGAACATGCCCGGGTCGTGCAGCACCCGCTCCTGCAGCGCCGAGACTGTCTTGCAGTCGAACTGGCGCAGGGCATGCTGGATCCGGCGCTTGATCGAGGCGCCGGAGTAGTCGCGAAAGTCATAGCTGTACTTGAGGTAGATCGCCTCGATCAACAGCCGTATTTCAATGTCGGTGTTACGTTCGATAGTCAAATTCGCTCCAGTTGCGGCAGCCAGACACGGATCAGCGAGAACAGTCGGTCAAGTTCAATAGGCTTGGCCAGGTAATCGTTGGCCCCCGCTTGCAGGCAACGCTCCTGGTCGTCCTTCATCGCCTTGGCGGTGACCGCTATGATGGGCAGCTTGCGCCAGCGCGGGTCCTTGCGAATCAAGCGGGTGGCTTCATAACCGTCCATCTCCGGCATCATCACATCCATCAGCACCAGGTCGACGTCGGCATGCTGCTCCAGTCGCTCGATGGCTTCGCGGCCGTTGCGAGCGATCTCGACGATTGCGCCCTTGTGTTCCAGGGCACTGGTCAGGGCAAAGATGTTGCGTACATCGTCATCGACCAGCAACAACTTGCGCCCTTCAAAGACCTTGTCGCGGCTGCGCGCCGTCTTGAGCATGCGCTGCCGTTCATGGGACAGCGTCGACTCGACTTTGTGCAGAAACAATGTCACTTCATCAAGCAGGCGCTCCGGCGAACGTGCGCCCTTGATGATGATCGAGCGTGAGTACTTGAGCAGGTCCGCCTCTTCGTCCCGGGTCAGGTTGCGCCCGGTGTAGACGATCACCGGCGGGAAGGCGCGGATGTCCTCGGCCGACATGCGCTTGAGCAGCTCGTTGCCTAGCATGTCGGGCAGCTTGAGGTCGATGATCATGCAGTCATAGATGTTCTCGCGCAGCAGTTCCAGTGCTTGCTGGGCCATACCGACGGCGGTGATCTCGATGTCGTCATCGCCGATCAGGCGGGCGATGCTTTCGCGCTGCAAGTCGTCGTCTTCGACCAGCAGGATGTGCTTGAGCTTCTGCGTCAGCTTGGCCTCGAGGCGGGCGAACACCGCCTTGAGCTCGTCGCGGCTGGCGGGCTTGACGGCATACCCGACCGCGCCCATGTGCATGGCCGCCTCCATCCGGTCTTCAACAGAAATGATATGCACCGGAATGTGCCGGGTGCTGGCTTGCTCCTTGAGCCGCTGCAGCACCGTCAGGCCTGAGTGGTCCGGAAGGCGCATGTCCAGCAGGATCGCATCGGGGATGAAGGTGGCCGCCAGCTCGAAGCCTTCGTCGGCCACCTGGGCGACCAGGCAGCTGTACCCCAATTCATGCGCCAGGTCGAAGAGGATGCGGGCAAAGTTGGGCTCGTCCTCGATCACCAGAATGCAGCGGTTACTGAAGGGTGCCAGCTCGCGGTCATCGGCAAAGGCCGGTGCGCGGCGCACAGCGACGGCCACGCTGGCAGGCGCCTGCGGCTCGGGCTCGCGCATCGACACCAGCGGTTGGTTGATGATCACCGCCGGGGCCTGGCTGTCCACCGGCTCGTAGTGTTCCGGCAGGATCAGGCTGAACACACTGCCCTTGCCTTCGCTGCTGTCGACGCTGATCTGCCCGCCCAGCAGCTGTGCCAGGTCGCGGGAAATCGACAGCCCCAGGCCGGTGCCGCCATAGCGCCGGTTGGTGGTGCCATCGGCCTGATGGAAGGCCTCGAAAATGCTCTGTTGCTGGTCGGCGGCAATACCGATACCGCTATCGCGTACCGAGAAGACAATACCGGTGCCCGGCTGCGCGCTGACAGTCAGGCTGACCTGGCCTTTCTCGGTGAACTTCACCGCGTTGGACAACAGGTTCTTGAGGATCTGCTCCAAGCGCTGGCGGTCGGTGTACAGGGTCGCCGGCACCTGCGGCTCGATGACCACGTTGAAGTCCAGGCGCTTCTCGCTCGCCAGCGGTGCGAACAGGGTCTGCAGGCCCTCGACCAGGCGCGCTACCTGGGTGGTTTGCGGCCTGACTTCAAGCTTGCCGGCCTCGACCTTGGCGATATCGAGGATATCGTTGATCAGGTTGAGCAGGTCGTTGCCGGCCGAGTAGATCGAATCGGCAAACTTGACCTGTTCTTCGCTGAGGTTGCCCTGACTGTTCTCGGCCAGCAGCTTGGCCAGGATCAGCGAGCTATTGAGCGGCGTGCGCAGCTCGTGGGACATGTTGGCCAGGAACTCGGACTTGTACTTGCTCGAACGCTGCAGTTCTTCGGCACGTTCCTGCAACTCGCCCTGGGCGCGGTTGAGCTCGCCGTTCTTGTGATCCAGCGCATCGCGCTGCTGGGCCAGGGCCTCGGTGCGTTCGGCCAGTTGCTCGTTGGTCTGCTCAAGCTCGGCCTGCTGGGTTTCCAGGTGCGCCTGGGACTCCTTGAGCACCCGCGATTGCTCCTCGAGCTCTTCGTTGGCGGTTTTCAGCTCTTCCTGCTGCACCTGCAGTTCTTCATTGAGCTGCTGGGTTTCCGCCAGCACTTCCTGCAGGCGTTGGCGGTAGCGGGCGCTCTCGATGGAGGTGCCGAGGTTGTCGGCGACCCGCTCGAGGAACTCGATGTCGCGGTCGGTCAGGGCGCGCAGGAAACCCAGCTCGACCACGCCGTTGACCTGGCCGTCGTTGCTGGCCGGCATCACCAGCACACTGCGCGGCAGGCCTTCCCCCAGGCCCGAGGAAACCTTGAAATAGTCTGCAGGCACGTCATCCAGACGCAGCAGGCGACCCTGGTTCACGGCCTGGGCCAACACGCCTTCCTGGTGCCCGATTACCTGCTCGCGCGCCTGTTGCTCACGGGAAAAGCCATAGCTGGCCACCCGGCGCAAGCCACCGTGCTCATCGCGCACATAAAGCGCGGCGACCACGCTGCCCAGGTAATTGGCAAAAAAACGCAGGATGTTGTTGCCCAGCATCGGCAAGGTCAGTTGGCCCAGCACCTGTTCGGCCAATTGAGTCTGGCCGCTGCGCAGCCAGGCCTGCTGTTCCAGTCGCTGGTTGGCGCGTTGCTGGGCCTGCAGATTACTGGAGTAACTGGCCGACAGTGCCAGCAGGTCCCGGCGCCCAAGGAAGGCCAACAAGGCACTGAGGAGGATGACAAAGACCAGGTAGGTGCAAATCGCCAACACGGTGTTGCTGCTGACCTGCTCGTTGCGCGCCACCCGCAACTGCTGCTCCATGGCAATGAAGGCGTCGAACTCCTTGCGGATTTCGTCGGTGATGCGCTTGCCGCGACCGCTGCGAATCGACTCGCCGTAGTCGCCAGCCTCGCGACGCAGGGTGATCATGTCGCTGGCAAATGCATTCCACTCCTGCTGCAGGCCGATCAGCCGGTTCAGCCGGTCAAGCTGTTGCGGGTTGTCCGTCACCAGCTGCTTCAGGCCATTGAGCCCGGACAACACCTGCGGCTTGGCCAGCTCATAGGGTTCCAGGAAGCGCTCTTCGCCGGTGATCAGGAAACCGCGCATACCGGTTTCCATGTCAATCGACAGCTTCACCGCTTCATTGGCGTTGTTGATGACCCGGTCGGTATGTTCGACCCACTGGATGGCCGACAACAGGTAACTGATCACCGCCACGAACACCAGGGCACTGAGCAGGCCCACCCCCAAAGGCAGTCCGATGTTGCGGCTCAGCAACTTGCGAAAACTTTGCTGATCTATCGAGGCGGGTTGAGTCATTGCAGAAAGTCCAGGCAAGTGAATCAAACACAAGAGTGTGGCGGAATTTTCGAGTAATTATTCTATTTTCCGCGACACCGGCCGTTGCAGGCCTGCTTGTCATGAAGTCTAAACAGCTTTGCCACTTCTGGCAGGGCATTTAGCCAGCATTTGAGACCTGTGTACGGCAATCGTTCCCTGCCGAGGCACAGATCGTTATTCTGCAGAGCACGCAGGGAACTTCAGGCAACACCCGGCTTACAGAATATGAACACCCACCTGCACAGGACCCTCGCCATGCCCTCACCTACCTTGCCGCTGCTGATCGTCGAAGACGACGATATCGTGCGCATGCTGATCGTCGAAGTACTGGGCGAGCTGGGCTACGCGGTGATCGAGGCCCAGGACGCCGGCGCAGCCCTGGCGATCCTTGAAGACGCCGGCCAGCCGTTGGCGCTGATGATGACCGATGTCGGCTTGCCGGACATGGACGGCAAGGCCCTGGCGGCCAAGGCGCGGGAAGCCAGGCCGTTGCTGCCGATCCTGTTCGCCAGTGGCTATGCCGAAAACATCCAGGTCCCCGAAGGCATGCACCTGATCGGCAAGCCGTTCAGCATCGATCAGCTGCGCGACAAGGTCCAAAGCATCCTGTAGGAGCGGGCTTGCCCCGCGATAGCGATCGCTCAGTTGCATCGCATCGCGGGGCAAGCCCGCTCCTACCCGGGATCTGGTTTAATACGCGTTTTTTTGCCAAGGCCCTCAGCACTCATGCCCACCCTCAATGTCCTGGTCATCGGCTACGTCTGGCCCGAACCCCGCTCTTCGGCCGCCGGCGGGCACATGATGCAGATCCTTGAAAGCTTCGTGCAGCGAGGCTACCGCGTCACCTTCAGCAGCCCGGCGACCGTGGGCGAGCACAAGGCGGACCTGGCAAGCCTTGGCATCGCCGAGCAGGCCATCACCCTCAACGACAGCAGCTTCGATCAGTTCGTCAGTGAACTGGCACCGAATGTCGTGCTGTTCGACCGCTTCATGATGGAGGAGCAGTTTGGCTGGCGCGTGGAGAAACACTGCCCCAACGCCCTGCGCGTACTGGAAACCTCCGACCTGCAAAGCCTGCGCGATGCGCGTCAGCAACTGCTGCGCCGACGCCTGATCGAAGGCCTGGACCCGAATGATTTTCGCGCCCTGTTCGCAACGCCCGGCCCCGAGCTGTATCGGCAGATGGCCTCGGCCGACGTCACCCTGCGCGAACTGGCGGCCATCTACCGCAGCGACCTGAGCCTGATGATTTCCGACGTCGAGATCGACCTGCTGATCAACGGCTTCGGCGTTCCTGAGCACCTGCTGCACTGGTGCCCGCTGATGGTCGACATCCCCAGCGAGCCGTTCAAGCCCTGTGCTGCGCGTGCGAACTTCCTCAGCATCGGCAATTTCCGCCATGCGCCCAACTGGGATGCCGTGCTGTGGATGAAGAACAGCCTCTGGCCGATGATCCGCCGACGCTTGCCCCAGGCCCAATTGCACATCTATGGCGCCTACACGCCGCCCAAGGCGACGGCGCTGCATAAGCCGGCCGAAGGGTTTCACATCATGAACTGGGCCGAAGACGCCCTGGAGGTGATGAGCAACGCCCGCATCTGCCTGGCACCGCTACGCTTCGGTGCCGGCATCAAGGGCAAACTGACTGATGCCATGCTGTGCGGCACCCCCAGCGTCACCACGCCAATGGGTGCCGAAGCCATGCACGGCGCCCTGCCCTGGCCGGGTGCGGTGGCCAGCACAGCCGAAGGCCTGGCCGAAGCCGCAGCGCAGCTGTACAACGACGAGTCGCGCTGGCTGCAGGCCCAGCAACAGGGCCTGCAATTGCTCGCTGCGCGCTATGACCGGCGCCAGCACGCCGCTGCCCTGGTGGAGCGCATCGAGTACGCGCTCAGCGATCTGGACCAGCACCGTTTGTTCAACTTCACCGGGGCCATGCTGCGCCATCACCAGCACAAGAGCACCCAGTACATGGCGCAGTGGATCGAAGCCAAGAACCGCCTGGCTACAGCGGCCGACGCAGCAGATAAGTGTCCATGATCCAGCCTTTGCGCGCCCGTGCCTGGGCGCGCAGCTCAAGTATCCGGGCCTTGACCTGCTGCAAGGGGCCACTGACGAGGATTTCGTCCGCGGTGCCCAGGTAGGCCCCCCAGTAGATGTGCAGCGCCGGGTCATCCAGGTCGGCGAATGCACATCCGCCATCGAGCATCACCACCAGGTTGTCGATTTTCGCCTGCGCGGGCAGGCGTCGGCCCGGCAGCACGGTCAACGGCTCGCCGATGCGGTTCAGGGGGATACGATGGCGCGCCGCCAGGGCCTGGACGCTGCTGATGCCGGGAATCACTTCAAGCTCGAATGCCAGCCCCCGGGCCTGGACCAGGTCGAGAATACGCAGTGTGCTGTCGTACAGCGTCGGCTCGCCCCAGAGCAGGAACGCCCCGCACTCCCCTTCGGCAAGCTCGGTTTCCAGCAGGCGGGCATAAAGCGCCGCACGTTGCTGGTGCCAGTCGTGCACGGCACCGACATAGTCGCTGGCTTCCCCCGCACGCTGGGGGTCGTCGACCTGTACCACCCGGAACCCTGGCTGGCGGATGTAGCGTTCGAGGATGTTCTTGCGCAGTTGCAGCAGCTCGTCCTTGACCGCGCCCTTGTCGAGGACGAAGAACACGTGCGCACGGTTCAGGGCATCGATGGCTTCAACAGTAATCTGGCGCGGATTGCCCGGCCCGATTCCGATCAATAACAGCTGTTTCATTGCAGTTGGCCCATTGTTCGCCCGGCCGACATTGTCGACCGGGCGAACAACAGTAGCAATGCGCGGTTTACCAGATCGAGAAGTTGTAGCTGACGATCACACGGGTCTCGTCCATGTCGCGCGCGTACTTCTCGTAGTTGCTGCGGAATGTCGAGTTACGCAGGCGCACGCTGACATCCTTGAAGGTGCCACTCTGTACCTGGTACTTGAACTCGGTGTCGCGCTCCCACTCCTTGCCCTCGTCCAGGCTGCCCGGCACCTTGACGTGGTCACCGCTGATGTAACGGGTAAGGAAGGTCAGGCCGGGGACGCCCAGGGCCTTGAAGTCATAGTCGTATCGCAATTGCCAGGAGCGTTCCTGGGCCGCGGCAAAGTCGTTGACCTGCGCGTAGTTGACCAGGTACGGGTTGCTGCCATCCAGGTACGGCATGGAGTTGTCGCCATACATGCGCTGCCAGCCTGCGCTGACCTTGTGACCACCCAGGCTGTAGCCGAGCATGCCACTGAAGGCGCGGTGATCGATGTCGCCCGCCCGCGCATTGCCAATGTCATCGCTCTTAATCAGGCGCAGGTCCGCCGACAGGCTACCGACATCCAGTGGCTGGCTCGCCACCACACCGAAGAAGTGCTGGCGATAGATGTTCTCAAGCTTGGCGACCTGGTACTGGGCGCTGAGGCGATCGTTGAACTTGTAGTCGACGCCGGCCATGTCGAAATGATCAGCGGTGATGTCGCAGGCATAGCGCTTGTTCTTGCAGTGCACGCGAATGTCCTGGCGATCGGTGGAATCGCGTGCGGTGTATTTGTCCAGGCGAGCAACATGGAACTTGAGGTTGTTGATCTCTTCGGAGGTCAGCAGCGCACCCTGGAACATCGTTGGCAGCAAACGGCCATCGTTGTATTTGAGCAGCGGCATGTCGGGCAACATCGAGCCGTACTTGAGCACGGTGTTCGAGTAACGCACCTTGCCGGTCAATCCCAACTTGGCATATTGATCTACCGAATGACGGGGGTCGCGACCACTGGAGGGCAACAGTCCACTGTTGCTGTCGGCCGGGCTGGAGTCGAGTTTAACTCCCAGCATACCCAGGGCATCGACACCAAAGCCCACAGGTCCTTGGGTATAACCGGACTGCACATTGAGAATAAAACCCTGTGCCCATTCTTCGCGCTTTGAAGCGCCCTGGCTGGAACTGACATGGCCATCGCGAAAGTCGCGATTGAAATAGACATTGCGCGCTTCGAGTTTGGCACTGCTGTCTTCAAGAAAACCGGCAGCCTGAGTCGAAGTGGCAGCCAACATCGCGAGCAGGCCAGTGAGGCTGCGCCCGGGCGCGAGAGGGGTTGGGGCAAACATGAGAAGCACAATCCGAAAGAGTGACAAAAACAACCGGCAACCATCCAGATGCCGGTAATGCGACCAGCGCCAACGAAGGTCTGGGCTGACCGACCATCATCGCGCAACCGCTCTAGGACGGGCCATTGGACCATCGTCTAAGGCGCATTCCAGGCCGGCGTTTAGTTTGCTCGCAGTAACGCGCGAACAAATAAGAAAGTTCCATCAAAGCGCAATTAAAAGTTAATTGTTTACCCGCTGCTTTGAGACTACTACACTCTTTATTAGTGCGATGTTGTGCCCAACCCGGTGGCGGCTGCGTCATTCAGATTACTCCACATGTACACGCATGCCGGGCCACTTCAGACATAAAGGAGTGATGACAGTGTCCAGACTTGCAGAGTTTCGTGCTGCCGAAAAAGCGCTTCAAGAACAGATGGCGCAACTGGAGGCGTTGAAAAAGGACGCCGGCCTCAAGCGCGAAATCGAGTTCGAGCGCAAACTTGTCGACCTGATGAAAACCTATGACAAGAGCCTGCGCGATATCATTTCCATCCTTGATCCCAAAGCCCCGGCCAAAGGCCCCGCTGCTGCGCCGAAAACGCGCCGCGCCCGGGTGGTGAAAGTGTATGAAAACCCCCATACCGGCGAGCTGATCGAAACCAAGGGCGGTAACCACCGCGGCCTTAAAGCCTGGAAAGAACAGTACGGCGCGAAGACGGTCGACAGCTGGTTGCGCGGGTGAAGAAACCCTTCACACTTTTTTCACATCGACTCTATCAGGATGGAGGCTGCTAACGGACTAGCGCCCCATACGCCCGCTTCGGCGGGCTTCTAATTCTTGCGCCTCGCCCTTCCCGGCGGGGCGCAAACCGTTTGCGCTATCGCATCAGTTCCGTATCATGTCGCCCTGACTGTTTTTTGCTGGCCATGCTGCCAGCTTCTTATGCGGAGTGCCCATGAGCCTGAACCATCTCGACACCCTCCCCGGTGTCACCGCGCAACCGGATGCCGCGACCCAGAACTTCGTCTTCAACCACACCATGCTGCGGGTCAAGGACGTTGCCAAGTCCCTGGACTTCTATACCCGCGTGCTGGGCTTCAGCCTGGTGGAAAAACGCGACTTCCCCGAAGCCGAATTCAGCCTGTACTTCCTGGCCCTGGTCGACAAGGCGCAGATTCCAGCCGATGCCGCCAAGCGCACCGAGTGGATGAAGTCGATCCCCGGCATTCTCGAGCTGACCCACAACCACGGCAGCGAGAACGACCCGGACTTTGCCTACCACAACGGCAACACCGACCCACGCGGCTTTGGCCATATCTGCATTTCCGTTCCGGACATCCGCGCCGCCTGCGAGCGTTTCGAGCAACTGGGCGTGACCTTCCAGAAGCGTCTGAGCGACGGCCGCATGAAGCACCTGGCCTTCATCAAGGACCCGGACGACTACTGGGTCGAGATCATCCAGCCCACCGAGTTCTAAACAACGCTGCACAACAAAACGGCCGGTTATCCCGGCCGTTTTCGTTTCTCATTCGCACTGGATGACGTTCGTCGCTCCCCGGCGCCTGCACCCTGTAGCTGTGGTATACCCGAAAAGAGCAGCCCAGCCTGCACCCTGAGCGAGGATACATTCGATACCCCAGCAAGCGAGGTCAGGACGATGAATACCCTTCAATGCGTGCATCGCAACCACACCATCACCGCCAGCGTCGAAACCCATGACGGCATTCCCACCCCCTTTGCCGCCGGATGCCTGATTACCGATCCCGAAGGCCACACCAGCCGGCGCCTGCCGCTGCCCTTGAAGATGGCCTTCCTTGCCGATCTCGAGAACGCCCAACACGCCTCACTGGCCCATGGCAAATGGCTGGTCGATCAGCAACTGGACAAGCGCCAGCACCTGTTCTGATTGAACGCCTGCCCGGCCGCTCAAACTATCCGGGGCGGCCATCCACCGCTGCGTCCTGAGTGATCGGCGGCTCGAAGCCCCAATCGCCGTGCAGGTACCAGTCGTCGCCGAGCATTTCGGCAGGATGCATGGTGCGATCGGCACCGTTGCCACACGCCAGCGCGCTGGCCGCACAATAGCGGTCGCAGCCCCAGCAGATGCGCTCGGGGTGTTTGGGATTGATTGGAAAGGGCTTGGTCATGATGAGCAGCCGGTGGTTGGACAGGTCCAACTTACCGCGTTGCCGGCAACCTTCCTTGATACAGGTCAAGCAGACTCACTGCCGCCCGGGAAGGCAGCGGATAGCCAGAAACAAAAAAAGGACCCGAAGGTCCTTTTTTCGCGGACTGTAGGCTTTAAGAAAACCTGCAGCGCCAGATTTGGAGCGGGAAACGAGACTCGAACTCGCGACCCCGACCTTGGCAAGGTCGTGCTCTACCAACTGAGCTATTCCCGCGTTTTGGTGGTGGCCATTCTATAGAATCAATAAATGGCGTCAAGCCTTTGATTCAAAAAACTTTTATTAAGTTGGCCATGACCACGTGGCCACTTGCAAAGTGCCAGGGAACGAAACCTCCCACGCCCTTCTCAGACTTCAGCCATTGCCCACGCCGCCCACCCTGATTAGCTTCGCTACCCCACTGTGCAAGGAAGCTCTCATGACCCTATTTTTCAGAAGCGTGGCGCTGTGCCTGACGTTCCTGGTACCGGCAAGCGTGCCGGCGCTGGAGCGCCCCAAACTCACCCTGGCCGTCGGCGGCCAGGCCGGCCTCTACAACCTGCCATTGACGGTCGCGCTGCAAAAAGGCTACTTCAAAGAACAAGGACTTGAGCTTGAGGTGGTCGATTTCAGCGCCGGCGGCCAGGCGCTCCAGGCCTTGATTGCCGACAATGCCGATGTCGTCAGTGGCGCCTACGACCACACGCTGAGGATGCAGGCGCGTGGACATGCCCTGCGCGCCTTCGTGCTGACTGCCGAGGCACCCCAGGTGGTCGTGGCAGTCTCTTCCCGGTCCCTGCCCGAGTACTGCATGGCGAGCGACCTGCGAGGCAAGAAAATCGGCATCAGTGCCGCAGGCTCCTCGACCCAGATGCTGGCCAACCTGGTCCTGGCCAAGGCGGGTGTAGGTGCCGATGAGGTTACCTTCGTCGAAGTGGGCGCCTCTGCCGATGCCGTGCAGGCCTTGCACAGCGGCAAGATCGATGCCATTGCCCACACCGAACCGGTCATCAGCCTGCTGGAAAAACAACAGGCCATCCACATCATTGCCGACACCCGTCACCCCCACGGGACGCGGGCCCTGTTCGGCGGGCCGGTGCCTGCCGGCACGCTGTATGCCAAGGTCTCGTTCATCGAGGAAAACCCCAGAACCATCCAGGCCCTGACCAACGCAATGGTCAAGGCCTTGCACTGGCTGCACGACGCCAGTGCCGACGACGTCGCCGCCCTGGTGCCCACCGCCTACCTGCTTGATGATCCAGACCTGTACAAGCAGGCCTATCGAAATATCCAGCCAGCACTCTCCAGCACCGGGCTGTTTCCCGCACAAGGCCCGGCACTCTCGCGGCAGGCCCTGCAAGCCTTTGACCCGACCTTGCAGGAAATGGCGCTGAGCCCTGCAGGCACCTGGACCAACGACTTCGTCAGCGCCGCCCTGCGGGCGATGCAGTAGCCCGCTGCGCAAGAAGCACAGCGCCAGAAACGAAAAAAGCGACCTCAAGGTCGCTTTTTTACTCACAACGATGCGTTACTTCTTTTCCGAACCTTCCCGCAAGTGCGGCCAGGCAGCGCGCAGGTAGTGCACCATCGACCACAAGGTCAGGCCTGCGGCGATCATCAGCAAGGTGTAGCCCACCACGACCCAGAAGCTCAACGTGGCCGGGTTGGCCAGCAGAATCACCAGGGCAAGCATCTGCGCCGCCGTTTTCCATTTACCCAGGTTCGACACTGCGACGTGCGCCCGCGCCCCCAGTTCGGCCATCCACTCGCGCAGGGCCGACACTACGATCTCGCGACCGATGATGACCACCGCCGGCAGGGTCAGCCAGAGGTTGGCATGACTCTGCACCAGCATGACCAAGGCCACGGCGACCATCAGCTTGTCGGCCACGGGGTCGAGGAATGCGCCAAAGGGCGTGCTCTGCTGCAGGCGACGGGCCAGGTAACCATCAAGCCAGTCAGTCGCCGCAGCGATGGCGAACACCGTACTCGCTGCCATATAGCTCCAGTGATACGGAACATAAAACAGCAAAATGAAGATCGGGATGAGCAGGACGCGAAGAACTGTAAGTAGATTTGGGATATTCATCGGCACAACTGGCTGCAAAGTGAGCGGGCATTCTACTCGCTATGCAGGTTGGCATAAATCGACTCGGCAAGCTTTTTACTGATTCCCGGTGCTTTGGCAATTTCTTCGATGCTGGCGCGTGACAATTCCTGCAGGCCACCGAAGTGCTTGAGCAGGTCACGCCGCCGTTTTGGCCCCACGCCGGCCACATCTTCAAGGCTTGAGGTACGCCGGGCCTTGCCGCGCCGGGCCCGGTGCCCGGTAATGGCAAACCGGTGCGCTTCGTCACGGATCTGCTGGATCAAATGCAGCGCCGGGGAGTCACCCTTGAGGGTGAACTCATGGGCCACATCGTTCAGGTAAAGGGTTTCGAATCCGGCCTTGCGGGTCACGCCCTTGGCCACGCCGATCAGAATCAGGTCAGGGACGGCCAGTTCCTGCAGCACTTCCCGGGCCATGTTCAGCTGGCCTTTGCCACCGTCCACCAACAGCACATCCGGCAGCTTGCCCTCGCCGTCCTTGATCCGCCCGAAACGCCGGGTCAAGGCCTGGTGCATGGCGGCATAGTCGTCACCCGGCGTCACGCCCTCGATGTTGAAGCGCCGGTAGTCCGACTTCAGCGGCCCCTCCGGGCCAAACACCACGCACGAGGCGACCGTCGCCTCACCGCTGGAATGGCTGATGTCATAGCACTCCAGGCGTTGCGGAGTTTCATCCAGGTCCAGCACCTTGGCCAGCGCCTCGAAGCGCGAGGCCATGTGTTGACGGTTGGCCAGGCGCGCCATCAGCGCCTGCTCGGCATTGGTCACCGCCAATTGCTGCCAGCGTGCCCGGGTCCCGCGGACCCGATGGCTGATGCTCAGTTCGCGGCCGCGCAAGCTTTCGATGGCTGCGCTGATGGCCTCGAAGTCTTCGTGCACCACGTTGACGATCAACTCGCCCGGCAGGTCGCGCTCGGCGTTGCCAATGTAGTACTGGGACAGGAACGCAGCCATGACCTCGGCCACCTCCTCCTCGATACCCACCTGGGGAAAGAAATTCTTGCTGCCCAGTACCCGTCCGCCTCGCACGCTGATCAGGTGCACACAGGCCCCCCCCGGGTTGACGAACGCGGCCACCACATCCACATCGCCGCTGCCGCCTTCCATGCTCTGCTGGTCCTGGACCCGGCGCAGCAAGGCGATCTGGTCGCGCAACTCGGCCGCCCGCTCGAACTCCAGGGCCATGGCGGCCTGCTCCATCTCGGCATTGAGCTCGTTGGTCAACTGATGACTGCGCCCTTCGAGAAACATCACCGAGTGACGCACGTCGACGGCATATTCCTCAGGCTCCACCAACCCCACACAGGGGGCCTTGCAGCGTTTGATCTGGTACTGAAGGCACGGCCGCGTGCGGTTGCTGTAGTAGCTGTCCTCGCACTGGCGCACGAAAAACGTTTTCTGCAACAGGCTCAGGCTTTCGCGAATGGCACCGGCACTGGGGTAAGGGCCGAAGTACTTGCCCTTCTGTTTCTTGGCGCCACGATGAATCCCCAGACGGGGAAACGCGCCGTCCGAGAGAAACACATATGGATAGGACTTATCGTCACGCAGCAGGATGTTGTAGGGCGGGCGCCATTCCTTGATCAGCGTCTGCTCGAGCAGCAGCGCTTCGGTCTCGTTGGCGGTAATGGTGGTTTCGACCTGGGCGATCCTGCCCACCAGGGCAGCCGTCTTCGGCGCCAGGCCCGTCTTGCGAAAGTAACTGGCCAGGCGTTTCTTGAGGTTTTTGGCCTTGCCGACATACAGCAGCCGGGCGTCGCCGTCGAACATCCGGTAAACGCCCGGGCGACCGCTGCAGGTCGCCAGGAAGGCACTTGAATCGAACACAGGGGTCATGAGCTCAGAGACTGGCGTCAACCATGCCATGGCGGACCGCCAGCAGCGTCAGTTCGACGTCGCTGGTGACCGAGAGTTTTTCAAAGATCCGATAACGGTAAGTATTGACCGTTTTCGGTGACAGGCACAGCTTGTCGGAGATGATCTGCACTTTCTGGCAACCGACGATCATCAGGGCGATCTGGATTTCCCGCTCCGACAAGGCGTCGAAGGGTGAGCCCTGGGGCTGGAACGATTTGAGCGCCAGTTGCTGGGCGATCTGCGGGCTGATGTAGCGCTGACCGGCAAACACCAGGCGAATGGCCTGGACCATTTCATCCAGGCCTGCGCCCTTGGTCAGGTATCCGGCGGCACCGGCCTGCAGCAGGCGCGTGGGGAACGGGTCTTCTTCGCACGCGGTGACGGCCACGACTTTCACATCAGGGTGACTGCGCAGCAACTTGCGCGTGGCCTCGAGGCCACCGATGCCAGGCATCTTCACATCCATCAGGACCACATCGGGCTTGAGTTCACGTGCGACCTTGAGCGATGCCTCGCCGGAGTCGGCCTGGCCCACTACCTGCAAGTCATCGATATCGGCCAGCATACGGGTGATGCCCGTACGCACCAGATCGTGATCATCGACCACCAGGACCCTAATCAAGCAGACACCTCGCACGACGGCGAAAAATTGGATCCGGCCACCTTAGCAAAAAATCGCGCGGTAGAGCTAACGGAACGCATCTTTGTGCACCACCCGGCTTCATTTTCCCGACAGCCGCCCGGCCAGGTTGCGCTCATGCCCGCTGATCGGCACGCAGGCGCCTGGCAGTGCCGTGGCGAGGCTGCCCAACAACTGTTGTACCGCCGCCTGGTCGGCCGCAGGCAGGCTGCGAAAACACCCCAGCAAGCGATCTTCTTCAGCGCTCAGGCTGCCTTGGGGTATCGGTGTACGAACCCCACTCAATACATACAGGCTGTCGACCCCACGAGCCGCCACGGCCGCCAGGTAATCGGCCTTGGGCGTGCGCTCACCGCTTTCGTATTTGCCCTGGGCATTGGGCTCTACACCACCGATATCCCCGAACACCCGCTGGGTCATACCCAGGCGCTCTCGTTCTTCCCTGAGCCGCGATCCGATTCCGTTCATGCGATTTCACTGTCTCCCGTACATCGTCCGAACGGGCCGGCCTCAAACCACACCGGCCCTTGAAGACCGGCACTATGCACGGGTTCACAACGCCGACACAAGCCAGCATCCGCGTCCGACTGTGCTAATCGACCTGCCGCTGCATGCGCACAAAGCACTCATCCTCGCCCACAGCCACGAAGCCCGCGCGCCTGTACAAGCCCTGGGCCGGGTTGCTCTTGAACACCGTCAAACGCACCTGGGGCAAGCGACGCTCGCGAGCCCAATCGGCCAATTGCGCCAGCACCTGCGTACCGATGCCATGCCCTCGCGCCGCCTCGATCAAGTGCAGTTCGCGAATGTACAGGGCGTGCCGGTCCTGGCTCAGGCTGCAGAACCCCACCACCCTGCCGTCCTCCACAACCAGCCATTGCTCGCGCCAGCTCCAGGCCTGGTTGAAGGCCTCCTCGATCCAGAGCAAATCAAACTCGTGGTAGTACGGCAGCATTGCCCGGCGGGTCAGGTCGCGGGCGAAAGCGCAATGCTGATCGGTGGCGGGAGTCAGGGTCATCAATCAATTCCGTGGGAACAGGCCTGCGCCTACAAGTAGCAGACCGGTGAACTCGATGGACCACGCCGGTCCAGCTCTTCTTCCAGCCACGCCGCCAGTACCTGTGCATTGTTGTGCTCGGTGTCCTTGCCGGCATAGAGCAAGGTCAGCTCACCCTGCTCGGCCATGCCCAGCAGTTTCCACCAGTGCTCGGGCCGGGCGGCCAGTTCCTGTCGATAGCGTTCGGCGAACCCGGCGAAGTCCACTTCGCCGCCATGAAAGGCCTGGCGCAACGCGGTCGACGGCGCAACCTCCGGCAGCCACAGCGCCTGCAACTGGTCCTTGCGTTTATTGCGTGGCCACAGCCGATCGACCAGCACGCGCTGCCCGTCTTCAGGTGCCAGGGGATCATAGACGCGCTTGCAACGGATCATCGGATTTCTCCCATTGATCCTGTCAGCGTAGAGGCATTTATTGACCGAGGTCATGTCGACGTCATGCACAGTTCTTATGCTGGAGGCCTGAGGTAACGTAACCCGGAGTCATCATGACTACCCCGACGCTGACCAGCCACCCAACGCTGGCCACAGCCGATCCACGGCCACGCCTGCATCACAAGCCCGGCCGCAATACCCTGATCCTGTTCTTCGGCTTACTGCTGGGTGGACTGTTCTATACCGCCTGGAGCCTGTTTCGCGACATCGACGCCACCGGCACGGTCATCACCACCTGGACGCCCTTCCTGCTGCTGGGAGTGGCCCTGCTGATCGCCCTGGGCTTCGAGTTCGTCAATGGTTTTCACGACACGGCCAACGCCGTGGCCACGGTGATCTACACCCACTCGCTGCCCGCCTCGGTGGCGGTGGTCTGGTCCGGATTTTTCAACTTCCTCGGGGTGCTGCTTTCAAGCGGTGCCGTGGCCTTCGGCATCATTGCCCTGTTACCGGTCGAGCTGATTCTCAAGGTCGGCTCCTCGGCAGGCTTTGCCATGGTCTTCGCCCTGCTGTTGTCGGCCATTATCTGGAACCTGGGCACCTGGTGGCTGGGCCTGCCGGCCTCCTCCTCGCATACCTTGATTGGCTCGATCATCGGCGTTGGCGTGGCCAACGCCCTGATGCACGGCCGTGACGGCACCAGCGGTGTGGACTGGTCCCAGGCGGCAAAAGTCGGGTATTCACTGTTGCTCTCGCCCCTGGTGGGCTTTGCCTGCGCCGCGCTGTTGCTGCTGGCGCTGCGCCACCTGGTCAAGCGCCAGGACCTGTACCAGGCCCCCGTAGGCAACACCCCGCCGCCCTGGTGGATTCGCGGCCTGCTGATTCTGACCTGCACCGGCGTGTCCTTTGCCCACGGCTCCAACGATGGGCAGAAAGGCATGGGCCTGATCATGCTCATCCTGGTGGGCACCTTGCCCATGGCCTATGCCCTGAACCGCACCATGCCGGCCGAGCAATCGCTGCAGTTCGCAGCGGTCGCCGAAGTCACCCAACACGCCTTGCAGCGCAGCGCCCCGCAACACCTGACGGCTGACCCACGACAGACCTTGAGCGACTTCATTCGCCAGCCTGCCGCCAGCCCTGAGCTGGTCCCGGCCCTGGCGGCCCTGGCCGGTTCGATCGGCGAGGAAGTCAAAGGCTACGGTTCCCTGAACCGCGTGCCTGCCGAAGCCATGGCCAATGTGCGCAACGACATGTACCTGACCAGCGAAACCATCCGCCTGATCAACAAGCACCAATTGGTCACGTTCACCCCCGACACCCAGGACAAGGTGCAACTGTTCAAGCGCCAGCTCGATGACGCCACCCGCTACATTCCACTGTGGGTCAAGATTGCCGTGGCCATTGCCCTGGGCCTGGGCACCATGGTCGGCTGGCGGCGCATCGTGGTCACGGTCGGGGAAAAAATCGGCAAGACCCACCTGACCTACGCCCAGGGCGCCTCGGCAGAACTGGTGGCGATGTGCACCATTGGCGTGGCCGACATGTACGGCATGCCGGTTTCGACCACCCATGTGCTGTCATCAGGGGTGGCCGGCACCATGGTTGCCAATGGCTCGGGGCTGCAGATGCGCACCATCGTCAACCTGATGATGGCCTGGGTACTGACGCTGCCTGCCGCGATCGTGATGGCCGGCGGGCTGTACTGGCTCCTGCGCCAGGTGTTCTAGCGGCGGCGGAACAGCGGCCTTGGCTCAATGACCGAACGGCCGTACAGCACGCTCATTCCCGCCAGCCCCTTCAAGGCATCCTCGGCGCACTTGTCTTCGCGCACCGCAAAGCTGTCGAAACCGCATTGGCGCATATGACTGAGCTGGTCGCGCAGCACATCCCCCACCGCCCTCAATTCGCCCTGCCAGCCAAGGCGAGTACGCAGCAGATACGCCTGGCTGTAACCGCGCCCGTCACGAAAGCTCGGGAAGTCGATGGCAATCAGTGCCACCTGCGCCAACCACGGCTCCAGCGCTTCGATCTCATCGTCCGGCCCCAGCCACAGGCCGTCACGGCCGGCTGGTTGTTGCGCTTCGCGGTCCAGCCAGTCGGCTAGCGGCAGAATCAGCAAGCCTTCGGGCAGCAGTTGTTCAACGTGGCGCAGCAACTGCCAGCCGTCGTCGGCCAGCAGCTGTGCCTCACCGTTGCGCAAGGCAATCACATTACGCATATGAGCGCCTCCGGCCGTTTGCCATAGACCCGCTCCTTGAACGGCTCCAGCCCCACCCGGCGCACGGTATCGACGAAGGGCTCGTCCAGCTCGCGGTAGGCGCAGTAGGTGGCGATGATCTGCTCGATCACCCGCGGGATCTCGGCGGCGCTGAACGAGGGGCCGATCACCTTGCCCAGGGTGCTGTGCTTGCCCTGCGCCCCACCGAGGGTGATCTGGTACCACTCGCTGCCGTTCTTGTCGACGCCCAGGATGCCGATATTGCCGATGTGGTGATGGCCGCAGGCATTGATGCACCCCGAGATGTTCAGGCTCAGCTCACCCAGGTCGTGCAGGTAGTCCAGGTCGTCGAAGCAGCGCTGGATCGACTGCGCAATGGGGATCGACTTGGCATTGGCCAAGGCACAGAAGTCCCCGCCAGGGCACGCGATGATATCGGTCAGCAGGCCAATGTTCGCGGTCCCCAGGTCGCGTTCGCAGGCCAGGCGCCAGAGTGCGTGCAGGTCCTGCTTGCGCACATCCGGCAGGATCAGGTTCTGCTCATGGGCGATGCGGATCTCGCCGAAACCGAACTGCTCCGACCAGTCCGCCACCGCCTCCATCTGAGCGGCCGTCAGGTCGCCTGGCGGCGAAGCCTCGCCCGGCTTGGTCGAGAGCACCACACTGGCGTAGCCCGGCACCTTGTGGGGCTTGACGCAGCAGGCCACCCAGCGGGCAAAGGCATGGTCCTGGGCCAGGTGGGTTTCATAGGCCAGCGCTTCGTCGATAACACTGGCGTAGGCCGGCGGCTCGAACGCCGCGGACACTCGCTGGAACTCGTCCTCGGTCAGTTGCGCCGGGCCATCCTTGATGTGCTGCCACTCCTGCTCCACCTCACGGGCAAAGGCGTCGATCCCCAGGGCCTTGACCAGGATCTTGATCCGCGCCTTGTACTTGTTGTCACGCCGGCCATGGCGGTTGTACACCCGCAGGATCGCCTCGACATACGACAGCAAGTGCTGCCAGGGCAGCCCCTCGCGAATCTGCAAGCCCAGGATCGGCGTGCGCCCCAGGCCACCGCCGACCATCACCCGCAGGCACATCTGGCCCTGGGCGTCGCGGTACAGGTACAGGCCGATGTCATGCATCATGATCGCCGCCCGGTCTTCTCGGGCCGAGCAGATGGCGATCTTGAACTTGCGTGGCAAAAACAGGAACTCAGGATTGATGGTCGACCACTGGCGCAAGATCTCGGCCAGCGGGCGCGGGTCGAGCAACTCGTCGGCAGCGACCCCGGCGAACGCCTCGGTGGTGATGTTGCGCACACAGTTGCCGGAGGTCTGGATGGCGTGCATCTCGACCTCGGCCAGGCGCTGGAGGATGTCGGGCACCTGGGCCAATTCGATCCAGTTGAACTGGATGTTCTGGCGGGTGGTGAAGTGCCCGTAGCCGCGGTCGTACTCACGGGCGATCATCGCCAGGGTACGCATCTGGCGCGCGCCAAGGGTGCCGTAGGGAATGGCCACCCGCAGCATGTAGGCGTGCTTTTGCAGGTACAGGCCATTTTGCAGGCGCAGGGGCAGGAACTCTTCTTCAGACAGCTCGCCGCCCATGAAACGTTGCACCTGATCGCGAAACTGCGCCACGCGCTCGAACACCAGCGCACGGTCATACTCGTCATATTGATACATGGTTCGGACCTCATCACGAAGGCCCTTACTATGGCGTTCGGGTGTACTGAGTTACAGATTCAGGTTTGGGGGATTTATACGGATCAGCGGCGGCGGCCGGTGTCAGAACTGCACATCGAGAATGATGCTGTCCTGATAGGCCCCGGCCGGCGGTGTGGCCTGGTCGGTGTAGACCTTGGCGTTGTAATTGAACACCTGGCTGCCGATACCGGTGCCGGCACCTGGGTTGATGTCGGCATCGGTACTGGCACGGCGCGCACTGGTGAGCTTGCCCCAGCGCACAGTGCCGGCACTTTTGAAGAGGTCGTAGGCCAGGTAGTTGCTGGCCGCCGATTTCATCCGCCGTCGCCCCCCTGCCACATTCTGGCCATCGTCCAGCCCCACGGAGTAGTAGCTGCCCTTGGTACAGGCAATGTTCACGTTACCGTTGACGGTGCCAAAGCCCGCCACCACCGGGGCGCTGCCAAAGCTGATGTTCGGCGTGGTGATCTGGCAATCGTTGGTCACTGTCAGGCTGATCGTCAGGTTGGTCGTACCTTCGAGCTTCTGCCGCCCCAGGCACAGGCTCCCCACGCCAATGCCCCAGCAGTAGTCGATATTCCAGTACACCGACAGGGTCTCTTGATAAAGGCCGGCGGCAACATTGGCGCCGACCTGGGTCTTCAGGTAGATCGGCGCCGACTTGGGCGTGGTCCCGTTCAGCAGCCCCAAGGCATCGATGATGCCGTTGCGGGCGAAGTCATAGGCGACGTTGCGGGTAATGGGGAAACTGAGGCTGTTGTTGGCGTACAGGGTGTAGGGGATGACATCGCCGCTCGGCCCCACCAGCCCGGTGGTGTTGGCAATGGGTTTGAACGTGGCGAAGAAGTGGTCGTCGCTGCGCAGCAAGGTCAGCAGCGAGCCGGTGCATTGCAGGCCGGCATTGGTGGTCGACGCGGACTGCACCGCACTGAGCACCAGGGAGGAACTCACCGAGCCAAAGCTTGCCGGTGCCGACGACACCACGGCGCACAATCCATAGGCCTGGGAACTGGCCAGCACGGCCAGGCTCGCCAGCAGGCGTTTCACCGGCATACCAGCGGCCCGATCAGCGGCACCTGCTGCTGATCGCCGTCCATCGTGAACTGCACCCGGCAACGACCACCGCCGGCCAGCGCCACCTCAAGGCTGTTGTCGGGCGCCAGCCCCTCCAGATAGACCAGCCCGTCCCAGCCCACCACCGCCTGGGCGCCACTCTGCTCGTGCAGCACCTGGCTCCCCAACGGCAGGTCCTTCTGGCTGGCATCCACCAACTGCAGACTGGCAGCCACCACATTGCGCATCGGGAATTCCAGCAAATAGCCTGTGCCACGACGCACCGCCACCTTCTGTTCGACTTGCTGCACCCGCACGGTGCTGGGCAGCTCCATCGGGTCAATTTCGTACTTGCCCCGGTAGTAGCCACTGCTCCAGGGCACCAGCAGGTGACCGTTCTTGTCGGTACGGCCCACCCGCTGGTTTTCGTAGTTCACCGGCACATCGGCAAAGCCGTCGGTGCTGACGACCACAAAGGCATCGTCGATGCGGTTGGCGGCGAACACCCCGGCATCCATCCACACCAGCGAGCCGCTGGCATCGGCCCAGCGGGTCGTGCTGGTGTCGCTGCCATACACCCCGGCCTGCAGTTGCACCGATTGCAGGCGCCAGGTCAGGTCGGCCTGCCGGTACGCCTCGCGGTCGCCATCGGCGTAACCGAGGTTGAAACCCACACCGCCCTGGCTTGGCACTGCACGGCTGTAATTGACCCGCTGCAGGTTTTCCCCGGCCTGGTTGCGCTCCACGCTCATGGCCAGGGTGCCGCGCAGGTCGAACGGGATCACCAGTTGCGCCTGCACCGCCCACTGGCTATCGCCGATCTCGCGGTTGGCCGACAGGTACAGGCTGCTGTTGGCCCACAGCGACTTGCTCCAGCTCACGTTGAGCAACCGGGTGCGGCTGTTGTCACCGGCGCGCACATCGAAATAGCCGGCCCCCAGGCTGCCGTACTGGTCCAGGTTCAGGCTCAGCGTGGCTTGCTCGCTGCGCTGGCTCAGGCGCGTGTCGGGGCTGTCGACCAGCGACAGGTCGGCATAGTCGCCGTGGCGTTGCAGCCGCTGGTAGTTAAAGCCCAGCCGGCGACTGTTGTACTGATACCCCAGGCTCACTTGCTGACCGCTGCGGCTGTCAAAGCTGCTCTGGCTCACGGCGCCGTTGACCACGCCCCAGTTGCCCACCTGCACGTTCGCGCCCAGCCCGCCAAGGGCCAGGGACTCGGCGGCCTCGGCATGGCTTTCCAGGGTAATGACGTCGCTGAGCCCATAACGCAGGCTGGCGGCGGCCACACCCGGGCCATAGGCAAAATCACGGATCGCGTAGTCGCGGCGCAGGCTGCCGGCTGCCACCGAGAAATCCGCCAGGCCTTGTTGCAGCAGGGCGCTGGTGACATAGAACGGCAAGGTGGTCGACACCTGGCGGCCCAGGGCGTCGGTGGTCACCACTACCGCCTCCCCTGCACCGTTGATGAACGGCACATTGGTCAGGGTGTAGGGGCCAGGTTGCAGATCGGCACTGGAGCTCTTGTAGCCGTTGATGAACAGATCCACCGACGAAGGCACCGCGGCTTCACCGGCAAAGGCCGGCAGCGGATAAGTGACCAGGTCCGGGCGCACGCCAAAGTCACGGGACAGTTGCAGGCCGCCCAGACGCACCGAGCTGGTCCAGGGCAAGGCGCCGCTGAGCACGTCACCGGCTTCCAGGGTCAGCACGCGCACTTCATCGGTGTAGCGCCAGGTGGTGTCGTAGCGGCGAAAGCCTTCCTGGCTGTCGTCGAATTGATCGCCGCCCAAAGCCTGGCGCCATTGCCCGGTGGTCGACAACGTGCCCCAGCCGTCGAACAGGCGCAGCTCGTTCCAGGCGGCCAGGTAGCGGCCGCCATCATCGGTGTCGTTCAGGTACAGGTCATAGTTGAACAACGCGCCGAAGCTGCTGTGCGCTTCGCTGGCCGGCGACAGCTGGCGACCGCCGATGCGCTGGGTCGGCAGCCAGGCCGGCGGCACCTGCACCAGCAGCCGCTGGCCCTGGCTGTCGTAGTCGCTGTGCAGGCCCGCAATACTGTCCAGTGCAACCTCGGCGCCATGCTCGCCGGGCAAGTCGATGCCGGCAGCCCGCAAGTCGGCGGCGGCCATGTACAGGCGCCCGGCGCGTTGCTGCACCGACACCAGCTCAGGGCTGCTCATCTGATTGACCACCAGCTCCAGAAACAACGGCGCGTCGGCGACCGCCTCCAGGGAGGCCGGGGGCGGCGGCAGTTCGCCGCCGAACAGCGGCCCACAGCCCAGTACGGTCAAGCCGCAAGCCCTCAGCGCCAGGCGGCGTGTCGCGGCCAGAGAAACGCTCACACACAATATCCGACCATTACCGGGTCCTCCCTGGCCCCTGATGTGGTGCTACTTGCTGGTACTCACTGCCCTTGATTCAGGGCTTGCGCCGGTTCCTGTCCGTTGATCCGGCCCTTGAGTACGGTGGCTGCCGTCGTCGGCTGCGGCGCCTGCCAGCGCATGCTGGCACCGGGCAGCACATAGCCCAGCAAGCCTTCCACCAGCGGCCGGCTCTGGCCGCCCTGCTGCAGCACCACATCGGTCAGCCGGGCATGCACCGGCCCGGTGTTGCGGATTTCCACATAGGGCTTACCCCCCACCGTCACCTGCCGCCAGCTCAGTGCCGGCTTGCCGACCCCGGCGCCGCCGCGCTGGCCGCTGGCATCGGTCTTGCCCCACAAGCCTTCGCCATAGACAAACAAGGGCACCGAATAACGCATCTGAAAGCGGATCGCCGCCTGGGGTTTGTCGGCGCTGGCCGCGGGCGGCAATGCCGGAGGGATCTCATCGATGATGATGCGGTAGGCCTGCTCCTGGCCCACCGGCGAGGTGCCGGTGCGGGTCAGGCGGATCAGCTGTTTCTGCCCCGGGGCAATGTTGGCCACCGGCGGGCTGCCGATGATCTCGCGCTGGGCCTGGTACTGATCGTCGAACTCGCCCTGGCGCCAGGCGAACACCCGCACTTGCAGGTTGGCCGGCTCGCTGCCGCGGTTTTCAAGCCACAAGGCCCCCGCCTTCTGGCCCGCCTCGAGCACCGGGTCGATCGGCCAGATCAACACCGAAGTCGCCGCCTGCAACGGCGCACTGCAGAGCAGTGCCAGGCCACAGGCCAAGCCGTTGATTCGTTTGCGCATATCGTCCGCGCTAGCCCCCATGCCTTGCTCCTTGTTGTTGTAGCGTCCTTTGACCGGGCGTTAAAAAGTCAGCACCACCTGCACCACATCGGTGTAGCTGCCGGCGGGTACGTTGCCGGTCAGCTGTGCCCGGGCGTACACCGGCAGCTTGATGGCGGCCGGATCGCTGTAGGTCACCGGCACGTTCTGGTTGATGCCCAGGCCCTGGCTGAAACCGGCATCGCGAAACAGCTGATAGGCCACCAGCGATGCGCCGCTGCTGCGCTTGAGGTTGCGGGTACCGCTGGCGCTGTTCTGGCCGGCATCGACACTCATACTCAGGCTGACCCCCGGGGTGCACTGCAAGGTCACTGTGGCTCCCCCCAACGCGGTGGTCACGTTGCCGGTGGACAGTGCCGGGTAAGTGCCGAAATCCAGGGTCCCGTAGTTGCTTGTGCCCCCCACCACCAGGCACCCCGCAACCACCATGGCACTGACCTGAAAGGTGCTGGTGAGCGCCGCATCCAGCGGCGCACTTGCGCCGCACAGCGACAGTGCCAACAGCCTGGGCAACGCCCGGCGCATGGCTCAGAAACTCAGCTCGACCGCCACCGTATCGGTGTACGCCCCGGCCGGCAGCCCCGGCTTGCCAACGGCCTGGCCGTAAAGGTCCACCGTCTGCTCCACGCCGGTACTGGTCGGCAAGGTGATCACCCCGTCGATGGGCAGCAACTGGGTACGACCTGCGTCGGTATAAAAGTCGTAAGGCACGTAGTTGCCGTTACCGTCGGCCAGTGCCCGGGTGCCGCCGGCGGACTGGTTGTCGTTGGCCCCGCTGCTCACCTTGATCGCCGGTATCGTGCCGCTGGAGCAGAGGATGCGCATTGCGCCACCGGCACCGCCCAGCACCTGCGCGTTCGCCGTGGTGAACAAGGCCTCCTGGGTGCCGAAATCCAGGGTACCGAAGTCCTGCCCGGTGTTGCCGCTACCGCCATTGACCTGGCAACTGGCGATCAGCGTCAGGGTGGCGTTGATGTTGCCGGTTACCGTGCCGGCCTGCGCCTGGCTGCACAGCGCCAGGCCGACGCCGGCGAAGATGAAGCGGGAAATGTACGGATGCATGAGTCACTCCTTGTGTTACCAGTCCAGGGTCACCATCAGGGTGTCGCGGTAAATGCCGGCCGGCAGCGCCTTGGGGTGGGCGACCACCGCGCCGTAGATCGGGATCGGTACGTGGGCACCGCTGCTGACTGAAAAATTCAGGGTCTGGCCGATGTCGTAGCGGGCGCGCCCGGTAGGGTCGGCAGACAGCTCGTAGGGAATCAGCACCCGGCCATTGCTCAGGCGCCGGGTAGCACCATCGCCATTGGCACCGCCATTGATGCTCACGGTGAAGGCCCGCACGGCGGGGTTGCAACGCACCTGCAGGCTGCCATCACCCGCCGACTCGTCCAGGTGCGAGCGCAACGGCGTCGTCCAACTGGGCCCCTGGCTGCCAAAGTCGAGCACCCCCGCACCGGGCGACTCGACCACCCCGGCGCCGGGATCGCCACTGATCTGACAGGCACTGCTGATCACCAGCCGGGCCTGCACATGCCCGCTCATGGCGGCGAAGGCATCGGGGCTGACCAACATCAAGGGCGCAGCACTCAACAGCAGGAGTCGTTTCATACGGCCAGTTCCTTCAGCAGGCGCCGTGCCTGGCCTTACCAGGTCACGGTGACTTTGAGCAGGTCCGAGTAGCCGCCCACATGCGGCACCTGGGCCAGGCGGTCGATACGCGCGTACAGCGGCAAGTCCACCGAGCCTGAATCCGGCACCCGGGCGTGCTGCGCGACATTGACCGGCAATGGCAAGCGCCAGGCCGGGTCCTGATACAAGCGGTAGGGAATCGGCCGCGCCGACGGTTGATTGCTGGCCAGGTAGCGCACTTCACCCACCCCACCATGCTGTCCGCCGTCGACCTTGACCTGGTAAGCCGTGTCGGGGTTGCACTCGAGTCGGGGTGGGCGCAGGGCAAGTAACTGGCTGCTCAGCGGGCCGGCGGGGTCATCCAGGCGGGCGGTGCTGCCAAAGTCCAGTACCCCCAGGGCCTGGGCGCCGGCATCGCGGGGCTGATGGATCAGCACACAACCGCGCTGCACATCCACTTTGACTTCAACCATGAAATCGGCGGCGGTTGCGCTGTTGGCCATGATCGACACGAACAGCACTGCCAGACAGCTTCCCTTCACATTTTCTTCCTTTGAAGCAGGATAAATCTGAAAGTCAGGGTAGCAGTCGAAGTAGAACCTGCCAGGCAAGTTACAGTTTTTTGGCGCCGGAATTCAGACACCAGGCCGCAGGGAGCGCTGGCCGTCACGGATGTGATTGGTTAAATTAGCCGCGCTCGCTCAAGCCGTTTCTTGAGTCCCGACGCCCTCAAGGAGCCCTGTTTGCTGACCCTGCTGCCTCACTGGATACGTTCGCTGCGCACCTTCGCCCACGGCCGGAATGACCTGCAACCCGGCGACAGTGATCTGGCAGATACCGTTCGTCAGCATTTCACCGAAAAGGCCTCGGCACAGGGTTACACCCTCAGCCACGGGCAATTGCAGGTGATCGAGCACCTCGCAACCCAAGCCGCGCGGATCGATAGCGGACAGGCCCGCAGCCTGTACCTGTATGGGGCGGTCGGACGCGGCAAAAGCTGGCTGCTGGACGGCTTCTTCCAGGCCCTGCCCCAGGCGCATAAACGCCGGCTGCACTTTCACGACTTTTTCGCCCGCCTGCACCAGGGCATGTTCGCGCACCGCCACCAGGACGACGCCCTGGCCTGCACCCTCGATCAATTGCTCGATGAGTGCCAGGTCCTGTGCTTCGATGAGTTCCACGTCCACGACATCGGTGACGCCATGCTGATCACCCGCCTGTTCCAGGCATTGTTCGCGCGGCGCATCTTCCTCCTGGTGACCTCCAACTACGCGCCCGAAGGCCTGCTGCCCAACCCGCTCTACCACCAGCGATTCGAGCCGGTGATCCGCCTGATCAACAGCCGCATGCAGGTGCTGGAGGTCGGTGGCGAGCAGGACTATCGCAGCCTGCCCACCCACGCCAGCCAACAACGCTTCACCCAGGGGCACTACCTCTGGCCTGGCAGCCTTGCCCAGCGCCAGGCACTCGGCGTGCCGCCCGCGAGTGAGGCACCGGTCAAGATTCCAGTGGGCAAGCGTGAGGTGGCCGCCTGGTTCAGCCAGCAAGATACGGTCGGTTTTGATTTTGCCGAACTCTGTGAACAGCCCACGGCAGTAATCGACTACCTGGAGCTGGCCCAGCACTACGAGCACTGGATCATCGACGGCCTGCCACGGCTGGAAGACTGCTCGATTGCTGCCCAGCAACGCTTCATCAACCTGGTGGATGTGCTGTACGACCAGGACAAACACCTGGTGCTGATCGGCGCCGAGCCGCTTGAGCAGAGCCTGGCTGGCAGGGCCGCGGACCTTGCGCGCACCCGCAGTCGACTGGGTCAGCTGCGCCAGCGACAGGCCTCGGCCTGCCCGGCCTGATCACCGGGCAGGCCAAGCACCTCAGCCCGCCCGGGCGAGACTGGCCAGGACCGCCTCGATTTCCTCCAGTACCGCCGGATCATCCAGGGTAGAAGGCGGCGTGTAGGGCTGCTGGTCGGCGATCTTGCGCAACACCGCCCGCAGGATCTTGCCGGAGCGGGTCTTGGGCAGGCGCTTGACCACCCGCACCCGGTTGAAGCACGCCAGGGCGCCGATCTGCTCGCGCACACTGGCCACCAACTCGCTCTGCAACGCTGTTTCGCTGATGCCCTGGCCATCCTTGAGCACCACCAGGGCCAAGGGCACCTGCCCCTTGATCTCGTCATGCACGCCAATCACCGCGCACTCGGCCACCGCCGGGTGACGGGCGACCAGGTCTTCCATTTCACCGGTGGACAAGCGATGGCCCGAGACGTTGATGACGTCGTCGGTGCGTCCCATGATGTAGACAAAGCCGTCTTCATCCAGGTAACCGCCGTCACCGGTGTGGTAGTAGCCGGGATACGCGGTGAGGTAGGCGTCCAGGTAACGCTGGTGATCGCCCCACAGGGTCTGGCTGCAACCTGGCGGCAGTGGCAAGGCAATCACAATGGAGCCTTGCTGGTTGGCGCCGAGCAACTGGCCTTCGTCGTCCAGCACGCGCACGTGATACCCCGGCACCGCGCGGTTGCTCGACCCAGGTCGCGCAGCACAGCCGTCCAGGCCGACACAGGGCGCAGTCACCGGCCAACCGGTTTCGGTCTGCCACCAGTGATCGTGCACCGTCTTGCCGCTGGTGCTTTCCAGCCACTGATGGGTACTGGAGTCGAGCTTCTCGCCGGCCAGGAACAACTGGCGCAGGGAGCTCAGGTCGTAGCGGCGCAGCAGTTCGCCTTCGGGGTCTTCCTTGCGGATCGCACGCATGGCCGTCGGCGCGCAGAACAGGCCATTGACCCGGTACTGTTCCACCACCCGCCAGTAGGCGCCGGCGTCGGGGGTGCGGATGGGCTTGCCCTCATAGAACACCGTGGTGCAGCCGTTCATCAACGGCCCATAAACAATCAGCGAATGGCCAACCACCCAGCCGACATCGGAAATGCCCCACCACACATCACCGGTCTGCATGCCGTAGATGTGGCGCATGGCAAAGCCCAGGGCCACGGCATTGCCGCCGTTCTCGCGCACGATGCCCTTGGGTTTGCCGGTGGTGCCGGAGGTATACATGATGTACAGCGGGTCGGCGGCGGCCAGCTCGACCGGCGCCACCGGGCTTGCCCCGGCCACTGCCGCCTGCCAGTCCAGGTCGCGGCCTTCGACCAGGCTCGCCTGGGCCTGGGGCCGCTGCAGCACCAACACCTGGCGTGGCTGGTGCTTGGCCAGTTGCAGGGCGCGGTCGACCAGCGGCTTGTATTCAATGACCCGATCGAACTCCAGCCCGCAGGAGGCCGTCAGCAACAGCTTGGGCCGGGCATCGTCGATGCGCAGCGCCAGCTCGTTGGCAGCAAAGCCGCCAAACACCACCGAGTGCACCGCACCGATACGGGCACAGGCGAGCATCGCCATGGCCGCCTGGGGCACCATCGGCATGTAGATGATCACCCCGTCGCCCTTCTCCACGCCCAGCGAACGCAGCAACCCGGCCAGGCGCGCCACTTCGTCGCGCAACTGGGCATAGGTGAAGGATTGCTGGCTGCCGGTCACCGGCGAGTCGTAGATCAGCGCCGTCTGCTCACCGCGGCCTTGCTCGATCTGATGATCCAGGGCCAGGTAGCAACTGTTCAGGCGCCCGTCGGCAAACCACTGATGGGTGCCATCGGCATTTTCACTGAGGGTATTGAGCGGCTTGCGGTACCAGGCCAAGCGATCGGCCTGTTCGGCCCAGAAAGCGGCGGGGTCGGCAATGGAGTGGGCGTGGCTGTGCTGATAAGTCATCGTTACTGAACCCTGAGCTTGTTGTTATTAAAAAGGGCGAATAACGATTATGGCCATCAACGGCCGGGGTGCCAGGCGACTAAAGTCTCATCAGACATGCACAAATGTCGCGACCGGAAAACAGCGCGGGGCAAGCCCGCTCCTACCAGTAGGAGCGGGCTTGCCCCGCGATACAGCCGTAAGTGTTGAATCAGCCTGCCAGGCCTACATAAACGTTCTGCACATCATCGTTGTCATCAATGGCATGCAGGAACGCCTCGACCTCGGCCATCTGTTCGTCGTTCAAGCCGCTGACCGGGTTCTTCGGCGTGTAGCCGATCTTCGCCGAGCTCACGGTAAAGCCAAACTCCGGCAAGGCCTTCTGCACGGCATCCAGGTCCGTGGTATCGGTGATGAACAGGGTCGAACCCTCTTCTTCACCTTCCTCGAAGTCCTGCGCACCGGCTTCGATCGCCGCCATTTCCGGGTCTGCATCAGCGCTGGCCGGCGCCGCTTCGATCAAGCCGACATGGTTGAAGTCCCAGGCCACCGAGCCCGAAGCGCCCAGTTGACCCTTGCGGAACAGCACACGAATCTGCGCCACGGTGCGGTTGACGTTGTCGGTCAGGCACTCGACGATCAGCGGCACCTGATGCGGGGCAAAGCCTTCATAGGTCACCAGGGTGTACTGCACCGCATCGCCATCCAGGCCTGCACCCTTGCGGATCGCCCGCTCGAGGGTCTCGCGGGTCATCGAGGCCTTCTTGGCCTGCTCGATCGCCAGGCGCAAGCGCGGGTTCATGTCCGGGTCAGCGCCGGATTTGGCAGCGATCTGGATCTCTTTGGACAGCTTGCCCATGACCTTGCCCTTGGCGTTGGCTGCTGCTTCTCTATGCTTGGCTTTCCACTGTGCGCCCATCTCGACTCTCTTGTTTCAGGTGCCGGTTCAGGTAGCGACCGGCAAAGTGGGTGCAGTTTATACATCCTCGTTGTGGCAATCGACAAAAAAACTGCTCAGGCCTTGTCGGCTTTACCTGCCGCCGCGGCAAAGCGGGCCAGGCGCACATCCAGGCGCCGCGGCCGGTGACCATGGTCCTCGGCCTGCTCCTTGCGACGAATGGCATTGCGCACCATCAGCGAGCCCAGGTAACGGATCGGTTCGGGCGGGAAATACCCGAGCGGGCCGTTGACCAGCGGCGAACGGGTCCAGGCGTTGTCCACGCCCAGTACCAGCGACGAGAGGATCTGCCCGCCCATGTGACACGGGCCCACCCCACTGCCCGAGTAACCAAAGCCATAAAACACATTGCCCTGGGCACCGAGCTTGCCAAAAAACGGCAACCCGGTGACGGAGCGGTCAGAGGGGCCATTCCAGGTGGCGGCCACCGGCACCTGGGCCAGGCTCGGGAAAAACTCGCCCAGGCTGCGGCGCAGCAGCCCTTCGTAGGGTGACGGCTGATCGAACACCGGCAGCATCCGCCCGCCGTAGGCAAAGGTATTGCCGCCCTTGCCGAGCATCAGCCGGCCATCGCTGGTGTTGTGGTAGTAGTGAACGAAAATCCGTGAATCGAGCACGCTCACACCGCTGGTAAGCCCCATCTGCCCCAGCAGCTCCGGCCGTGGCTCGGTGATGATCATGTCGCTGGAGACAATCGCCACACTGCGCTCGAACTGCGGGAAGGCCCGCGCCATCCAGGCATTGAGGGCGAGCACCACCCGGTCTGCACGAACGCCGCCGCGGGTGGTTTCCACCACCGCCTGCGGCCCTTCCTGCAGGCCGGTCATCGCGGTGTTTTCATAAATCCGCACGCCTTTTTGCAAGGCAACCCGGCGCAAGCCGCGCACCAGTTTGCCCGGCTGCACCGTGGCCGCGGCCGGCGAGAACCAGCCTTCCAGGTGCTTGGCCGACCCCGCCATGCGCTGCACCTGCTCCACCGGCAAACGCTGGAAGGAGTTGATGCCCTGGCGTTCCAGGGCGGCGATCACGCCATCGGTGGCGCCCATCTGGGCGCGGTTGGTGGCGGTGTAGAGGGTGCCGTCCAGGCGGTAGTCGGCATCGATGCCATGGGCACGGCAAAAGTCGCCGATGGCATGGATGCTCTGTTCCGACGCCTGCACCAGGCGCACCGCCTCCTGGAGGCCGAACAGGCGTTCGAGGGTGAAATACTTGGCCGACCACGACAACGCACAACCCCCGTTGCGCCCACTGGCCCCGGCGCCGCAAATGTCGGCTTCGATCAGCACGACGTCCAGGGCCGGGTTCTGTTCCTTGAGCATCAGCGCGGTCCACAACCCGGTATAGCCACCGCCAACGATGCAGACATCGGCACGGGTATCGGCAGCCAGTGGTGGGCACGCGGGCGCATCTTCCTGATCCAGCGCCTGTTGCAGCCAGAAGGGTCTCATGGTCGGGTTCCTCGAAAGTCTCAGGTACGCAGGGGTTTGATGGCCATGGCGGTGTTGGGTGCGACCGCCGGGGTATGCTCGGCCGTGGCCGGACGGCTGTTCCAGTGCGGCACCAGCACCAGCGCCGAGAACAGGGCGCAGGCGGCAAACACGATGAACACCGTGACGCCATCAAAGTAGCCCGGCAGCAGCCCACCGAGGATCGCGCCCACCGAGCCGCAGCCGTTGACGAAGCCCGCCGCCGTGGCACCGGCCTTGGCCGTGCCGAAGTCGATGGCGGCCGCGCCGCTGATCATCGAGTCCGGCCCGTACAGGGTCAGGCCCATCACGAACAGCAGGGCCACCACCAGCATCACGCTGCCGCTTTGCATCGCCCCCATGAACAGCGCCAGCACCACGGTGAGCACCAGCAGGCTGATGACACAGGCCGGCATGCGCCGGGCGCCGAAGAGCTTGTCGGAAGCCAGGCCGATCATGATCGGGCCCAGCAGGCCGGCCAGCTCGAACGCGGTAGGAATGATCGCCGCACCCACCTTGCCCACCGAGGGCATCTGCTCGAAGACGATCACCGGCCCCCACAGCAGAATGGCGTAGCGCGCAGGCTTGAGCATGAAATACGCAAGGCCCAGGGTCAGCACCGTGCGGTTGCGCAGGATCTCGCGCAGTGGCGCCCACACGCTGCAGATCGTGCTGCCCGGCACCATGCTTTCAGGCTCCGGCTCTACCGCGGGCAGGCCGACGTCTTCAGGCTTGTTGCGCTGGAGGAAGAAGAACAGCACGGCCACCACCGCCACCACCGCGGCACTGGAGAAAAACGCCGCATGCCAGGTACCGATCAGGGTGTAGGCCCACCATCCGGCAAACGGTGAAGCCACCAGGCCGCCGAAGGCATAGCATGAACTCCACAGCCCCAATACCCGCCCGCGCTGTGACGAGGGAAAGAAGCTGCCGATGTTCTTGCACAGCCCCGCCCACCCGGTGGACTGCGCCAGGCCCTGGACCAGCATGCAGGTCGCGAAGATCGGGAAGGTGGCGTAGCTGCCCATGACCAGGGCCGCCGCCGCCGAGATGACCAGGCCGCCCAGCACCACCACCCGCGGGCCGAAGCGGTCGGCAAGCATGCCCCAGGTGAACTGCCCTACCGCATAGGCCGCCAGGTAGATGGCATCGAGGTTGGCCATGGCCATTTTGTCGAGGGTAAAACTGGGGTCTTCGCCGATGCCGAGCTTGGCCACCGAGAACGCTTTGCGGGTGAAGTAGAACGCGGCGTAGGCAATCCAGGTGATGGCAAAGATCTGCACGCGCCAACGCTTTATATCTGCACTGTATTTATTCATGGTGACTCTGACCTCGGAGCTTGAGTGTGCCGGCAGAATTTTTAAAAACGCCTGTGTTGTTCTTGTGTTGCGCACTGCGTGACGACCGGTCAGGGTCGACACCTGGTCAGATGGAACCTGGAGCATGCGGGTATTGTTATGCGCTGTCAGCCAGGTCCATGACCCACTGGTCACTGCAAGAGACGCAGCGGGCTGAAAGAGATAGAAACAATTACTGACTGATAAATAAAATCGATTTATCGTATTTCACAAATAAGCTCAGCTTGTAACAGGTGCTGCGATGTCGGTTTCCCACGCTCAGTTGAAAGCCTTCCATGCCGTTGCCCTCCACGGCAGCTTCACCCGTGCCGCCGAACGGTTGTTCCTGACCCAGCCGGCGATCTCCGACCAGGTGCGAAAACTGGAGGAGCGCTTCGGCGTCTTGCTGTTTCACCGCAACAAGCGCTCGGTGCAACTGACCGATCTGGGCGAGCGCCTGCTGGCCATCACCCAGCGCCTGTTCGTGTGCGAGGCCGAAGCCCACGAATTGCTCCAGGATTCACGCGCGCTGCAGACCGGCACGCTGGTGCTGGCGGTGGATGCGCCGGTGCACGTGCTGCCGCAGATCGCCCAGTTCTGTCAGCAATACCCCGGCATTCACGTCAAGATCGAAACCGGCAACACCGATGAATCGCTGCTGCGGCTGTTCAACTACCAGGCCGACCTTGCCCTGCTCGGTCGCGATGTCGACGACGAGCGCCTGCTGTGTGTGCCGATGCGCAGCGACCCGATGGTGGCGTTCGTGTCCCATAACCACCCCTGGGCCAGCCGTGGCTCGATCAGCCTGGCCGACCTTGATGACACGCCGATCGTGCTGCGCGAGCCGGGCTCGGTGACCCGCCAGACCCTTGAAGAAGAAATGCAGCGGGCGGGCCTGCGCATCCGCCCGGCGATTCAGGTCGAGGGCCGCGAAGCAGCGCGCGAAGCCGTGGTGGTGGGGATTGGCGTGGGGGTGGTGTCGGCGGCCGAGTTCGGGGCCGATGCGCGGGTGTGTGCGTTGCCGATTGTCGACTGCCAGCGCAGGCTGACCGAGACACTGGTGTGCCTGCGCGAGCAGAGTTCGCGACGCCTGGTGGCGACCTTTTTGCAGATGGTGCGGGACAGTCTTTGATTTGCCGCATCGCGGCACAAGCACGCTCCTGCCTGTAGGAACGGGCCTGCCCCGCGAACAGCCATTATGCCGCCTCCCTCCCCCGCGCCACCGCCTGGGCCGCCGCCAGCATCGCGCGCAACAGCACCGCGCAGCCATCGGCCAGGTCTTCGGGCGCGGCATTCTCGATTTCGTTATGGCTGATCCCGCCCTCGCACGGCACAAAGATCATCCCCGCCGGTCCCAGCTCGGCCAAGAAGATCGCGTCATGCCCCGCACCGCTGACGATGTCCATGTGCGAAAGCCCCAACCCCTGCGCCGCAGTACGTACCGCCTCCACACAGCCTGTGTCGAAATACAGCGGCGGGAAGTCGGCCGTCGGTGTCAGGGTGTGGCTCAGGCCATGCTGCTCGCAGGTGCTGGCAATCACATCCTTGACCTGGGCAATCATCGAATCCAGCCGCGCAGGCTCCAGGTGCCGGAAGTCCAGGGTCATGCGCACTTCGCCCGGAATCACGTTGCGCGAGCCCGGGTAGGCCTGCAGGCAACCCACCGTGCCACAGGCATGGGGCTGGTGCTCCAGGGCCACGCGATTGACCGCCGCCACCACGGCGCTGGCGCCCACCAGGGCATCCTTGCGCAGGTGCATCGGGGTCGGCCCGGCATGGGCTTCGACACCCCGCAGGGTCAGGTCGAACCACTTCTGGCCAAGCGCTCCCAGCACCACACCGATGGTCTTGCGCTGGTCTTCGAGAATCGGCCCCTGCTCGATATGCGCCTCGAAATACGCCCCCACCGGGTGGCCACTGACCGCGCGCGGCCCGGCATAACCGATGGCGTTGAGCGCTGCACCGACCGTGACGCCCTCGGCATCGGTCTTGGCCAGGGTCTCGGCCAGGGTGAATTTTTCGGCAAACACCCCTGACCCCATCATGCACGGGGCAAAGCGCGAGCCCTCCTCGTTGGTCCACACCACCACTTCCAGCGGTGCTTCGGTTTCGATCTTCAAGTCGTTGAGGGTGCGCATCACCTCAAGCCCGGCCAGCACGCCAAAGCAGCCATCGAACTTGCCCCCGGTCGGCTGGGTGTCAATGTGGCTGCCGGTCATCACCGGGGGCAGTTGCGGGTTGCGCCCCGGGCGGCGGGCAAAGATATTGCCCACGCCGTCGATGCTCACGGTGCAGCCGGCCTCCTGGGTCCATTTGACGAACAGGTCGCGGGCCTGGCGGTCCAGGTCGGTCAGGGCCAGGCGGCACACGCCGCCCTTGACCGTGGCGCCCAGCTGGGCCAGGTCCATCAGTGACTGCCAGAGCCGCTCACCGTTGATATGCCGCACGCTCGATTGCAGAACGTCCTGTGTGCTTTGCATGGGTTACCTCCATCAGGTGCCTGGCTTCTAGTGGCCATGGGCGTTACACAGTGGGTTTGAGACTGGCCGTGCGCGCCGCCTTGAGCGTGCCCAGGGCGTAGTAGATCAAGCCCCCCAGGGCGGAGCCGGTGAACCAGCCAAAGTCGTAGAACCAGCTGAACGCCTGGCTTTGCAGCGACAGCAGGGTCAGCACCACCGGCACCCCGAAAGCGATGAAGCCGGCGACGTTCCAGGCCGGATAGACGTCGTCGCGGTACAGCCCGGCCAGGTCCAGGGTCTGCCGGCGGATCAGGAAGTAGTCCACCACCATGATCCCGGCAATCGGCCCCAGCAGGCTCGAGTAGCCCAGCAGCCAGTTGGAGTAGACGCTTTCAAGGCTCACGTCGCTGACGATCCAGCCAAGCTTTTTCAGCAGCTCGTGGCCCATCAGCAGCAGCCCGACCAGGCCGGTCAGTAGCACGGCCAGGGTTCGGCCGATCCACTTGGGTGCCAGGTTCTGAAAGTCGTTGGTGGGCGAGACGATGTTCGCGGCCGTGTTGGTCGACAGCGTGGCGATGATGATCAGCGCCATGGCCAACGCCACCCACATCGGGCTCTGGATATGGCCGATCAGGGTGACCGGGTCGGAGACGGTTTCGCCCACCAGCGAGGCGGAGGCGGCGGTGAGTACCACACCCAGGGCGGCGAACAGGAACATGGTCAGTGGCAGGCCAAAAATCTGCCCCAGGATCTGGTCTTTCTGGCTCTTGGCGTAGCGGCTGAAGTCGGGAATGTTCAACGACAAGGTGGCCCAGAAACCCACCATCGCCGTCAGCCCGGCAAAGAAGTAGCCGTACACGCTGGCCCCCTCCGGCCGTTTCGGCGGCTGGGCCATCAGCTCGCTGATCGAGACGTTGGGCAACGCCCACACCAGCAAGCCGGCGCCCACCAGCACCAGCAGCGGCGCCGAGAGGGTTTCGAGCCACTTGATCGACTCGGCGCCGCGCAGCACCACCCAGAGGTTGAGGCACCAGAACAGCATGAAGCCGATCACCTCGCCCGTGCCGCCCAACGCCTTCCAGTCAGCCGACAGCGAGCCCAGGAACAGGTGAATGGCAAGCCCGCCGAACATCGTCTGGATACCGAACCAGCCGCAGGCTACCAGGGCGCGGATCAGGCACGGCACGTTGGAGCCGAGGATGCCGAAGGAAGAGCGCAGCAGCACCGGGAAGGGAATGCCGTACTTGGTACCGGGAAAGGCATTGAGCGTCAGCGGTATCAGCACCACGGTGTTGGCCAGCAGGATCGCCAGCAGCGCCTCCCCCACCGTCAACCCGAAGTAGGCGGTCAGCACCCCGCCGAGGGTGTAGGTCGGCACGCAGATCGACATGCCGACCCACAGTGCCGTGATGTGCCATTTGTTCCAGGTGCGCTCCTGCACCTTGGTCGGGGCGATGTCGTGGTTGTAGCGGGGGCTGTCGAGGACGTCGCTGCCGGCCTCGAGTTCATATAAGCCGTCGCGCTCGCTCACTTGCGATCTGGTCTGCTGCATGGCCGCTCCACTGTTGTTGTGTTTTTTACTCATCCTGAGGATGGCTGGAGTACTTGCACGGGCATTGCGGGCAATCACGGCTGCCCATGTGAAATCTTGACCATTTCCACAACCTGTCAAGAACGACAGGACCACTGGTCGTTTTCCCTGAACAGACAAAAAACTATAAAACCTAACTAAATCAGTAATTTAACTTTGTTATAAGCTTATTTTTTTATTATTTGCCCTATCCAGAATCGCCGACTAGATTCAGTTCCTGACAGCGATGACAGGTTTTGACCTACGCTGTGGTGAGTACAAAACCTAGAACCGGTAACAACCGGTCAAGCCTGCGAGGAGCATCTGATGACGCTTTTGATTCGTGGCGCCACCCTGATTACCCATGAGGAAAGTTATCGCGCCGACGTGCTCTGTGCCGACGGGGTGATCAAGGCCATCGGCACCGACCTCGACATTCCCACCGGCTGCGAGATACTCGATGGCAGCGGCCAATACCTGATGCCCGGCGGCATCGACCCCCACACCCACATGCAACTGCCCTTCATGGGCACGGTAGCCAGCGAAGACTTCTACAGCGGCACCGCCGCGGGCCTTGCCGGCGGCACCACCTCGATCATCGACTTCGTGATCCCCAACCCCCAGCAATCCCTGCTCGAAGCCTTTCACCAGTGGCGCGGCTGGGCCGAGAAGTCGGCCTCCGACTACGGCTTTCACGTCGCCATTACCTGGTGGAGCGAGCAGGTACGCCAGGAGATGGGCGAGCTGGTCAGCCAGCACGGCATCAACAGCTTCAAGCACTTCATGGCCTACAAGAATGCGATCATGGCCGCCGACGACACCCTGGTCGCCAGCTTCGAGCGCTGCCTGGAACTGGGCGCGGTGCCCACGGTGCATGCCGAGAACGGCGAGCTGGTCTATCACCTGCAACGCAAGCTGATGGCCGAGGGCATCACCGGGCCCGAGGCGCATCCGCTGTCGCGTCCGTCACAAGTGGAAGGCGAGGCCGCCAGCCGCGCCATCCGCATTGCCGAAACCCTGGGCACGCCGGTGTACCTGGTGCATGTGTCCACCCGCGAAGCGCTCGATGAAATCAGCTATGCCCGTGCCAAGGGCCAGCCGGTCTACGGCGAGGTGCTGGCCGGTCACCTGCTGCTGGACGACAGCGTCTACCGCCATCCCGACTGGCAAACGGCGGCCGGCTATGTGATGAGCCCCCCGTTCCGCCCACGCAAGGACGGTCACCAGGAAGCACTCTGGGGCGGCCTGCAATCGGGCAACCTGCACACCACCGCCACCGACCACTGCTGCTTCTGCGCCGAACAGAAAGCCGCCGGGCGCAATGACTTCAGCCGCATTCCCAACGGCACCGCCGGCATCGAAGACCGCATGGCCGTGCTCTGGGATGAAGGGGTGAACAGCGGCAAGTTGTCGATGCAGGAGTTCGTTGCGCTGACCTCCACCAACACCGCGAAGATCTTCAACCTGTTCCCGCGCAAGGGCGCCCTGCGCGTGGGCGCCGATGCCGACCTGGTGCTCTGGGACCCGCAAGGCACCCGGACCATCTCGGCTGCCACCCACCACCAGCAAGTGGACTTCAACATCTTTGAAGGCAAGACCGTGCGTGGCATCCCCAGCCACACCATCAGCCAGGGCAAGCTGGTCTGGGCCAACGGCGACCTGCGCGCCGAGCGCGGTGCCGGCCGGTATATCGAGCGACCGGCGTACCCGGCGGTGTTCGATCTGCTGAGCAAGCGGGCCGAGCATTTGCGTCCGACTGCAGTCAAGCGTTGATGCATCGAGAGGCCAGCCCGCGCCTACCGGTAGGCGCGGGCTGGCCCCGCGAAAAAAACAATAAAAAATGAGGAACCCACCGTGATCGACTCCCTCAACCACCTCCCCCGACCGACCACCGACAACGCCACCCTGGCCGAGCATTTCAGTGACCTGGCGCCACCGCTGAACGCCCGCCAGGCCGCCCTGGAGGCCTCGCGCTGCCTCTATTGCTACGACGCGCCCTGCGTCAACGCGTGCCCCAGCGACATCGACATTCCCTCGTTCATCCGCAACATCCACCAGGAGAACATCCAGGGTGCGGCGCAGAAGATTCTCGAGGCCAATATTCTCGGCGGCAGCTGTGCGCGGGTCTGCCCCACCGAAATTCTTTGCCAGCAGGCCTGTGTGCGTAACCACCACCAGGAATGCGCGCCGGTGCTGATCGGCCAGCTGCAGCGCTACGCCCTGGACCACGCCGAGTTTGCCGAGCATCCGTTCCAGCGGGCCGCCAGCACCGGCAAGCGCATTGCCGTGGTCGGTGCCGGGCCTGCCGGCTTGTCGTGTGCCCACCGCCTGGCCTGGCACGGCCATGACGTGGTGATCTTCGAGGCCCGGCCCAAGGCCGGGGGCCTGAACGAGTACGGCATTGCCAAATACAAGGTGGTCGACGACTTCGCCCAGCGCGAAGTGGACTTCGTCATGCAGATCGGCGGTATTGAACTGCGTCATGACCAGGTGCTGGGCAAGAACCTGAGCCTGGCCGAGCTGCAGCAGGAATTCGACGCGGTGTTCCTCGGCCTTGGCCTGAACGCCAGCCGCCAGCTGGGCCTGGCCGACGAAAACGCCCCGGGCCTGGTGGCCGCCACCGACTACATCCGTGAACTGCGCCAGGCCAGCGACCTCAGTGCCCTGCCCCTGGCCGACCACTGCATCGTGCTCGGTGCCGGCAACACCGCCATCGACATGGCCGTGCAGATGGCCCGCCTTGGCGCCCGCGACGTCAACCTGGTGTACCGCCGCGGCATCGAGGACATGGGCGCCACCGAACATGAGCAGCACATTGCCAAGGAGAACCAGGTGCGCCTGCTGACCTGGGCCCAGCCCGAACAGGTACTGCTGGACGACGAGGGCCGGGTGCGCGGCATGCGCTTTGCCCGCACGCGCAGGGTCGAAGGCCGCCTGCAAACCACCGGCGAAACCTTCGAGCTGGCCGCCGATGCAATCTTCAAGGCCATCGGCCAGGCCTTCGACGAACAGGCCCTGAGCGACACCAGCGCCCAGGCCCTGGCCCGCGACGGCGATCGCATCCGCGTTGACGAACACATGCGCACCAGCCTGCCCGGGGTGTATGCCGGCGGCGACTGTACCCACCTGGGCCAGGACCTTACCGTCCAGGCCGTGCAGCACGGCAAGCTGGCCGCCGAGGCCATCCATGCCCAACTGATGCTCAATGTGGAGGCTGCATAAATGGCTGACCTGTCGATCGAATTCGCTGGCATCAAGGCGCCCAACCCGTTCTGGCTGGCCTCCGCACCGCCCACCGACAAAGCCTATAACGTGGTCCGCGCCTTCCAGGCCGGCTGGGGTGGCGTGGTCTGGAAAACCCTCGGTGAAGACCCGGCCGCCGTCAACGTGTCTTCACGCTACTCGGCCCACTACGGGGTCAACCGCGAGGTCATGGGCATCAACAACATCGAGCTGATCACCGACCGCTCGCTGGAGATCAACCTGCGGGAAATCACCCAGGTGAAGAAGGACTGGCCCGACCGCGCGCTGATCGTGTCGTTGATGGTGCCGTGCGTGGAGGAATCCTGGAAAGCCATCCTGCCGCTGGTGGAGGCCACCGGTGCCGACGGCATCGAGTTGAACTTCGGCTGCCCCCACGGCATGCCCGAGCGCGGCATGGGCGCGGCGGTCGGCCAGGTACCGGAGTATGTGGAGCAGGTCACCCGCTGGTGCAAGATGCACTGCTCGCTGCCGGTGATCGTCAAGCTCACCCCCAACATCACCGACATCCGCCAGTCTGCCCGCGCCGCACACCGTGGCGGCGCCGATGCGGTGTCGCTGATCAACACCATCAACTCGATCACCAGCGTCGACCTTGAGCGCATGGTCGCCCTGCCCATCGTCGGCGACATGAGCACCCATGGCGGCTACTGCGGCTCGGCGGTCAAACCCATTGCCCTGAACATGGTGGCCGAAATCGCCCGCGACCCGGCCACCCGCGGCCTGCCCATCAGCGGCATCGGCGGTATCGGCAGCTGGCGTGACGCGGCCGAGTTCATTGCCCTGGGCTGCGGCGCCGTGCAGGTGTGCACGGCGGCCATGCTCCACGGCTTTCGCATTGTCGAGGACATGAAGGACGGTCTCTCGCGCTGGATGGACAGCCAGGGCTACCGCAGCCTTCAAGACTTCAGCGGCCGCGCCGTGGGCCATACCACTGACTGGAAGTACCTGGACATCAACTACCAGGTCATCGCCAAGATCGACCAACAGGCGTGCATCGGCTGCGGCCGTTGCCACATCGCCTGCGAAGACACCTCGCACCAGGCCATCGCCAACCTCAAGCAGGCCGACGGCAGCCACCGCTACGAGGTGATCGACGCCGAGTGCGTGGGCTGCAACCTGTGCCAGATCACCTGCCCGGTAGAGGACTGCATCGAGATGGTGCCCCAGGACACCGGCAAGCCGTTCCTTGACTGGCAGCATGATCCGCGAAACCCCTACCGCGAAGCCTCCTGACCCGCGGGTGTAAAAAACGAGGGAGGATCATTGATCCTCCCTCGTCGTTTTGCCTGTGACCGGAACACAGCGTGCCGTGGGTGAATGCTTCTATGATGGTGCGTACACACCCAAGACGCGTGGAACCCATTGCCATGCTCTACCGCCTGGGCGCCGATGGTCTGGTGCTGTTTCATCTGCTGTTCATTGTGTTCGTGCTGCTGGGTGGCCTGTTGGCACTCAAGTGGCGCGGCGCCGTGTGGTGGCACCTGCCGGCGATGTGCTGGGGCATCGCCGTGGAGTTCCTGCACCTGCCCTGCCCGCTGACCGACTGGGAAAACAGCCTGCGCGAGGCCGCCGGCCTGGCAGGTTATGCGGGCGGCTTTGTCGAGCACTACATCTGGCCGATCATCTACCCTGCCGGCCTGACCCCGGGCATCCAGTGGCTGCTCGGGGGCGTGGTGGTGCTGGTCAATGCGGTGATCTACCTGTGGCTGTGCTTCAGCGCGTGGCGACGATGAACAGGCGTGGGAACGGCAGCAGCACCTTGCCGTCGGCCGCCGCCGGGTAGTCGTGCTCCATGGCCTGCAGATAAAGCTGGAGGAAATCCGCCTGCTCCTGCTCGTCCAGTGCCGCCAGGTAAGGCCGCAGCGCCGACCCCTTGAACCACTCCACCACCGCCTGGGCACCGCCCATCAGGGGGTGGTAATAGGTGGTGCGCCAGACATCGACCTGGCGACAGTGCGGGCTGAGCACATCGTAGTAAAAGGCGGCGCTATGGCGTGGCGGGTGCTTGATCGCGCCGATCTTGTCGGCCCAGGGGCCACGGCTGGCAATCTCCCGGGCCTGGCGGTGGGCCGGCTCGTCGAGGTTGTCCGGGGTCTGGATGGCCAGGCTGCCCCCTTGGCACAGTTGCCTGGCCAGATGCGGATACAGCAGCGCGTGATCGGGCAGCCACTGCAACGAGGCGTTGGCCAGGATCACGTCCATGCCCTGAGGGGCTGTCCAGGTGCCGATATCGCCCAGCTCGAACTCAATGCCCTGCAAGCGCTGGCGGGCGGCGGCGAGCATGTCCCGGGAACTGTCCAGCCCCGTGACGGCCGCCTCGGGATACCGCTCGGCCAGCACCTGGGTCGAATTGCCCGGGCCACAGCCAAGGTCGATGGCGGTGCGAACGGCCCGTTTCGGCAGTGCTGCCACCAGGTCGCGCACCGGCCGGGTGCGTTCGTTCTCGAAGGTGCTGTATTGCTCGGCTGACCAGGTCATTGCAGGGTCCTTGGTAATCGGTGTGAAATGCGATTGTAGCCCGCGCCTACCTTGTAGGATAAACGCCTTTCCAGCCCCACACGGACGCCCGCCATGACCCTGCACATCCGCCCTGCCCGGCGCGAAGACGCTGCTCGCATCCTTGCCTTCATCACTGAACTGGCCGACTACGAACGTGCCCGCCATGAAGTGGTCGCCTCGGTAGAAGATGTCGAGCGCACCCTGTTCGACGATGGCGCCAAGGCCAAGAGCCTGATCTGCGAGCGCGACGGCCAGGCCATTGGCTACGCGGTGTACTTCTACAGTTACTCGACCTGGCTGGGGCGCAACGGCATCTACCTCGAAGACCTGTACATCACCCCGCAGCAGCGTGGCGGTGGCGCGGGCAAGACCTTGCTGCGCCACATCGCCCAGGAAGCCTGCGACAACCACTGCGGGCGCCTGGAATGGAGCGTACTGGACTGGAACGAACCGGCGATCCAGTTCTACCGTTCACTGGGTGCCCAGCCCCAGGATGAATGGGTGCGCTACCGCCTGGAAGGCGAAGGCCTGAAAGCATTCGCCGGCCGATAACCCTGGTAGGAGCGGGCTTGCCCCGCGATGCGATGTGACTGATACACCGCTATCGCGGGGCAAGCCCGCTCCTACGGTTCAAGCCCGATTCCGCGCAGAATCACGCTGGTGACTGTCTGCACCGCCCGCTCGAATTGCAGGTCGGTCAGCGGCTGGTGATCGTTGAGCAACCCCACCTGGTGGCTGAAATCCGCATAGTGCTGGGTCGACGCCCAGATCATGTACAACAACCCCGACGGCTCCACCGCCAGGATCCGGCCATCCTCGATCCACTGGCGGATCTTGGCCTCTTTCATCTTCGCCCAGCCATACAGCGGATCATCCAGCGCCGCGCCAAGATTCGGCGCACCATGGATGATCTCGTTGGCCCACACCTTGGAGCCATACGGCCGGGTCCGCGAATGAATCATCTTGGCGCGGATATAGCTCGACAGCACGATGCGCGGATCATCGTAGAGCTCGAAGCACAAGGCATCCTGCTTCCACACATCAAGCAGGCCAAACAGCACCGCCTGGTACAGCTCGGCCTTGGTGCTGAAGTAGTAATGCACATTGCTGCGCGGCAATTGCGCCGCCTCGGCAATGTCGGCCATGGCCGTGCCGGCGAAGCCTTTTTCGGCGAAGACCTGTTCGGCCGCCAGGAGGATGTTGTCAACATTGCGTTGACGAATGCTGAGCTTGTGCCGGGTCATGACCAAATCCATTGCGACAGACCCTGCAAGGCTACCACCAGGCTTGGCGGATTCGTGCGGCGCAGGCAAAAAAGTTGTGTTGTAACGGGGATTTTTCCCACGTCGAACAGTCGCAATACTGCACGCCTCACTTCCCAAGGAGCCTTCCCATGTCCATTCCCCTACTGGGCCTCGGCACTTTCCGCCTCAAGGACCAGGTCGTCATCGACTCGGTCAGCCAGGCCCTGGCGCTGGGCTACCGTGCCGTCGACACCGCCCAGATCTACGGCAACGAAGCCGAGGTCGGCCAGGCGGTGGCCGCCAGCGGCATCCCCCGCGAGCAGTTGTTCCTGACCAGCAAAATCTGGACTGAGAACCTCGGCGCCGACGCACTGATCCCAAGCCTCAAGGACAGCCTGAGCAAGCTGCGCACCGACTACCTGGACCTGACCCTGATCCATTGGCCGTCGCCCAAGGGGGCGGTGCCGGTCAGTGAGTTCATGGGGGCCCTGGCAGAAGCCCGTGCCCAGGGCCTGACCCGCCAGATCGGCGTGTCCAATTTCACCATCGACCTGCTGCGCCAGGCCATCGCGGTGGTCGGCAAGGAGGCGATCGCCACCAACCAGATCGAACTGCACCCCTACTTGCAGAACCGCACCCTGGTCGAGTTCATGCACAGCCAGGGCATCGCCGTGACCTCGTACATGACCCTGGGCTACGGCAAAGTCCTGCAGGACCCGGTGATCCAGCAGATCGCCAGGCTGCACAACGCCACCCCGGCGCAGGTGACCCTGGCCTGGGCCATGCAGTTGGGCTATGCGGTGATCCCGTCCTCGACCCGTCGCGAAAACCTGGCCGGCAACCTCAAGGCCCGCGAACTGACACTGAACGACGAGGACATGGCTCGCATCGCGACGCTGGACAGCGGCTTGCGCCTGACCAATCCCGAAAGCCTGGCACCCGCCTGGGACTAATCGTGGTCGCTGCAGACCTGCGCCAACTTCAGGTACTGCAGCGTGTGTTGCTGGCCTGCCGAGTCGACATAGACCATGCGCGCCTGCACCACGTCGCAGAGTTCAGTGGCAGGCTCGCTCATGTCCAGCACGTGGGCGATGTCCAGCGGCATGCCGTAGTGGTACACCGCGGTAGGTGAATCGGCTTGGGCACTGGCGGTCAGCAACAGGCCAAGGCTCAAGCCCAGGCCCGACAGAGTTCGCAGGTACATGGCGACGCTCCTGTTTGAGTGCAAGAGGTTCACCGGCGTGCCGGAGAACCCCGACCCTTAAAGTGTGGCGTGCGATTGGCCTGGCGTCGGCCGAGGGGATCAACGGCAGTGCCGGGGCAAATCGGTTACTCTCGGCGTCAGTCAATGGCGCGTGGATTCACCCCAGCATGGAACTTCATATCAGCCTGCACGGCAGCAAAGGCCTGGCCGAGCAGCTCTACCGACAACTGCGCGAAGGTATCGACAGCGGCCGCCTGGCGGCCGGCACCCAGTTGCCCCCCACACGGCTGCTGGCCGAGCAACTGGGGGTATCACGCAAGACCGTGGCCGAGGCCTATTCACGCCTGACCTACGACAACCTGCTCAGCGGCAAGGTGGGCAAAGGCACCTTCATCACCCCCGCCCTCACCCACGCACCGGCACCTGCCTCGTCCATTGCCCTGGCCAGCACCCAGGCCCTGGAAAAATGGCTGGCCCGGGCCAATCCGCTGGCCGACATGCGCTCGGCCACCCTGCGTTACGACTTCATCGGCGGCGCATCGAGCAAAGGACAATTCCCTTTCGACGACTGGCGCCGCTGCAACCAGTACGCCCTGCGCCAGATCCGCACCAGCAGTGCCCGCTACGCCGCCCACCAGGGCCTGCCGGAGCTGCGCGAAGCCATCGCCCGGCACATCGCCTTCGCCCGGGGCGTACGCTGCAGCAGTGCCGATGTGCTGGTGTGCAACGGCGCCCAGCAGGCGCTTGACCTGATCGCCCGGGTGCTGATCGAGCCCGGCTGCCAGGTGGCCATGGAAGACCCCGGCTACACCCCGGTGCGCCAGTTGTTCCTGGCCCAGGGCGCCGCGCTTCAATATGTGCCGGTCGACAGCGAGGGCCTGTGCGTCGACCAGATCCGCGACGGAACCCGGTTGATCTACGTGACCCCTTCGCATCAGTTCCCGCTGGGCATGCCCATGAGCCAGGCGCGTCGCGAGGCCTTGCTCGCACGCGCGGCGGCCTTGGGCGCGATCATCATCGAAGACGACTACGACAGCGAGTTCCGCTACGAAGGCCGGCCTACCGACTCGTTGCAGAGCATGGACCGTCACGGCCTGGTGGCCTATGTCGGGACCTTCTCCAAGACCTTGCTGCCGGAGCTGCGCCTGGGCTACACCATTGCACCGCCGGCGCTGCGCGAGGCGTTGTGCATCGCCAAGCAACTGACCGACTGGCACACCCCGACCCTGAACCAGTGGGCCCTGGCCCGGTTCATCAGCGAGGGTTCGCTGCTCAAGCACATCCGCCGTGTGCATGAGGTGTACGCCGCACGGCGCGCGCGGATCGTCCAGCGCCTGCAAGGCGACCTGGCACCCTGGTTCGAGGTGATTCCAGCCACCGCCGGCTACCACCTCAGTGCCCTGGCCAAGGGCGACTTGGACGTGCAGTTCGTCATCGACATGGCGCGCAAGGTCGAAGTCGGGCTGTATGCGCTGGCGCCTTTCTATGCCGGAGCACCGCCGCGTTCGGGGCTGTTGATCGGCTTTGGCGCCATCGAACTGCTGGACATCGACCCGGCCCTGGACCGGTTGCGCGATACCCTGCAACGCCTCGACGGATTGGCCTCCTGACATTCGCCGCAATTGGCTATTCGGGCATGGCCTGCACAGCGCTAAGGTAGTGCCATCGCCGCCTGACGCGGACCTGACTGGAGCAAGCAAGATGAGCAACCGAATCGAATGGGCCAAACACGCACCCGAGGCCTATAAAGCCATGGTCGGCCTGGAAATGGCCCTGGGCAAGTCGGGGCTGGAAAACTCGCTGCTGGAGCTGATCCGCCTGCGTGCCTCGCAAATCAACGGCTGCGCCTACTGCGTCAACATGCACGCCAACGATGCCCGCAAGGCCGGCGAAACCGAGGCCCGCCTGCAGACCCTGAGCGTCTGGGAAGAAACCGCCTATTTCAGCCCCCGCGAGCGCGCCGCCCTGGCCTGGACCGAAAGCCTGACCCGCCTGCCCGACCTGCGCGCGCCAGAGCATCAGTACCGTGAGCTGCTGGAGCACTTCAGCGAGGCCGAAGTGGCCAACCTGACCCTGGCCGTTGCCACCATCAACGCCTGGAACCGTTTCGGCGTCGGCTTTGCGATGATCCCGAGCTGAGTCCCACGCCCCATGAAAAACGCCCTGCACTGCAGGGCGTTTTCGTTTGCGGCAATGCAATCAGCCAGCCGGTGTCGGCATTACCGGCGGCGTGTACTGCAAGGTGGTGCCCAGCAACCACAACAGGAACAGCACCAGCGGAATGTGCACCAGCAACTGCACGAAGGAGAAACCGATCAGGTCCCGCGCCTTCAGGCCCAGTACACCCAGCAGCGGCAGCATGTAGAACGGGTTGATCAGGTTCGGCAGCGCCTCGGCGGCGTTGTAGATCTGCACCGCCCAGCCCAGGTGGTACTGCAGGTCATTGGCCACCAGCATCACGTACGGCGCCTCGATGATCCACTTGCCGCCACCGGAGGGGATGAAGAAGCCCAGCACCGCCGAATAGATGCCCATCAGCAGCGCGTAGGTGTCGTGGGAGGCGATCTGCACGAAGAAGGTCGAGATATGGTGGGCCAGGGTTTCGGCATCCACGCCCTTGACCTGGGTAAGGATCGCGGCGATCGAGCCGTACAGCGGGAACTGGATCAGCACGCCGGTGGTGGTCGGTACTGCGCGGGCCACCGCATCGAGGAAACTGCGCGGGCGCCAGTGCAGCAAGGCACCGAGCATGATGAACAGCAGGTTATAGGTGTTGAGCCCGGAAATCGCCGTGATTGCAGGCTTGGTGGCGAATTCGTTGTACAGCCAGCCGGCGGCCAGGGCTACCAGCAGCAGGGTCAGGATCGGGCTGTATTCCAGCCATTCGCCCGGGCGGGTGCGCTTGGGCGGTGGCGGGGCCGAAAAGCTCGGGTCCACACCGCAGGCCTCGGCGCTACGGGCACTGGTTGGCCCCGGTGCAGTGGCATAGGCCACTACCAGCGACACCACCACCAATGCGGCCAGCAGCACGCCGGATTGCCAGAGGAAGATGGTCTCGGTGAACGGGATCACCCCGGTGATCGCCAGGATCGAAGGCGGCAGGCTGGCCGGGTTGGCCTGCAACTGCGCCGCCGAGGACGACAGGCCCAGGGCCCACACCGCACCCAGGCCCAGGTAGGCGGCAGCGCCGGCTGCGCGGTAGTCCATGTGCAGGTCGGTGCGCCGCGCCAGGGCGCGCACCAGCAGGCCGCCGAACACCAGCGACAGGCCCCAGTTGAGCAACGAGGCCACCATCGAGATCAACGCCACCCAGCACACCGCCGAACGGCCGTTCTTGGGGATGCGCGCCAGGCGGTCGATCAGCTTGACCGCAGGGGGCGAACTGGCCACCACATAACCGCCGATGACCACGAAGGCCATCTGCATATAAAAAGCTGCAATTTAGTAGTCTGATTTGCTCGAAGCTTCCAGCTCAAGGAAGTGCTTACGGCCAAGTGCGGTCAGTTCCGCATATCGCCGCCCAAAAGGAGCACTTACAGGACGGATGAGTCCCACGGCTGTAAGGTGCTCTAGAGCGTTCTGCGTTGCAATTCTGGACAGCCGCGAGTGCCTGAGCACATCGTCAAACCCAGGCTCATACCCTTCTTGAATCGCTTTCCCGATGATAACGAATGCGAGGTTTTGGTCGTCTGTCAGGGGCGCACCAGCCGGAGCCTCTCCCTTTTCATACCGGGCGTAAATCAGCAGCCCAACAGGTACGGCCAAGGCCACCATGAGTACGATCATGAGCATCAGCAGCCAGAACGGGAGAGAAACGTCTCTCGCAAACCAGTTGGCAATACCCTTGAGCCAGCCCCAAAGCCCCGAAATTGCGGGACTGAAAAACGACAGATTCAGCTCACCCTCAACCCATTTTGTTATAGGCACCGCCAGCACAGTACCAAGCACCCACCCGAATACTTTCTTCACCGCATTCGCCCAATAACCTGATGAAAGCCAGATGCTATCAGAGGCTAACGGGTGATGGCAGGCCGCGAGCGGGCACAGGCCAGTATTGCCGATGTGCTCCTGCGCTTCGTTCATGAGCAGCTTCCACCCATCCTGAGCCGTGTGGCAAAGTGATAGCCATTCACTCACATGATGGATGAGCTATGGCGATCCCAAATGATGTCCTTCAGAAAGTACGCGACAATCCTATTGATGGTGCATTGACGGCGTGTCGTTTTGTTCTGACGCGAATCGAGATGATGACTGGCTCATCAGGCAACTGGTCAGAAGATGAACACGCTTTATTGCTTGAGGGAGCTGCACTACTTTTGCAGCTTGAGGAAGACCAACTGATTTCGCATAGGGTACGTCATCCCGATGTAGACGGGAGCATGGGGGTCGTTTGCAACGAGTTGCGGAGATTTCTACAGGATGCACAGGAAGAATTGGTAGGGCAGACTTCGGCAAGCAAGCTCGATAGCCTCAAAAAGCGATTCGCTATCTCGGTGTCCAGTGGCTTTGGTTACGAATTCACTGACGGGGATTTGAAGCGTATTCAGCAATTGATAAACCAGCTTCGTGAGTTGGTAGCCGCAAATACAGAGCTGGATGCTGGGCACAAGCAACGCATGCTCAAACGACTGGAGAAAATGCAGTCAGAGCTTCATAAGAAAATGTCGGATATCAGCAAATTCTATGAGTTGATGGGGGATGCTGGTGTAGCCCTTGGCAAGCTTGGCGAAGGCGCGAAACCGATTGTTGAAGCAATCAAAGAGCTGGCCGGGATTGCTTGGAAGTCGCAAGCCCGAGCAGAGCAACTGCAAACCGATGCTGAGAACCCTTTGATTGGTCAGGATGCTGGTCCGAAGCTGTTGGAATAGTTGTCACTTCATTGGTACAAGACGGCCCCGTGATACGGGGCTATCGCACTAATTCCATTAAACTATTTCAAATAACTTTGCAAGTTTTAGTTGACAATATAGCAAGTCGTGGTATAATTTTCCTGTAGCAAGAGAATGTTCTTTTTCTGGCTCAGCTTTCCTTGCGCACCATCTTCCCCTTCTCACCATCAATGTTAGAATCCTTCTGTGATGGTGAGCGAGCTACGCTCTACGTAGCTGATCCTTATCCCTCAAAAACTCTTCAAAGAATACTTGAGACGCCAAAGCGGACTGTTTCCCCGCTTCCTCTCGTTCTATCCAGTAGCGTTGGCAAAACTGGTACACCAGAATAAATGGTTCATCACCATTTGTTCAATAGACTCGCTTACTGTCGGGGGTGGAAACAGTAACAATTTTAGCAGTGATCTAGATAAGGGCCTTGCGGCCCTTTTTCGCATCTGCCACCCACTATTCTCACAACTAAATTTATAGGAGGCCAAATGGCTTTGATCCTCGAACGCCCCTGCGTGGTCTGCGGAGTCCCCATGAAAACGCAACGTCCAACAAAACAAACATGCTCGCATCGTTGCTACATGCAGCGCTATCGAGCGAAACCCAAGCAGTCTACCGATACCCCTATCCAACAGGCAGAACCAATGACACCAAATGAACAAGCCGGTTTTGACGATCAGTCTGATCAGTCGCCAATCGAAGTATTTGAAGAAAGCAAGGCCATCGTTCAGCAATACCTCAACCTACTACTGCAAAAATCCAACCGTAAGGAAATCAACGAATGTCTATCCTAAAATCTTTTGATAAGTCAGTTTTTCAATCGCTAAAAGAAAACGCCACGCGATTCTATGAGGGCGGATTTTGCGACGCGCTTGCTATCCCAACCACACGGGCCACCGTGAGTCAGGTTTCTTTTATTGTGTCGAGCCTCAACGCGGCTTTCAAGAAGCGTGATGAGCTTCTAGCTGATGGATACGCACACAGCGACATTGATCCACAACAGCTTGGTTCACATTTCACCTTCTACATGAAGAAGCCACAAGCTGAGCAAAAAGCCGATCTGAGAGCAATCCACGCACAAGTCGAAGCTGATTATCGAGCGGCAATCGAGCGAGAGAATAACGACACCATTGCTCGACAAGTCGAACTCGAACAAGCGGCAATTGATCGTCAGGTAGAAAAAGAGCTTGCAGCAGAGCGCCTAGCCCAGCGTGCTGCAATTGAGCAGCGTATTCGTGCAGAGCTATCGAAATGATAGACCCTAATAGCGTATTCACCGATCTACGTTACATCCCTCCAACTCAGAGCGAACTGATGGCTTTGCTGGCACAAAAAGACGAACTGCAATCGAAGCTGGATGGCATGACCATTGCCCTTGAATTGATGGTACGACAGTACAACGAAGCTATTGATTTGTTGGAAGCCTCTACCTCTGTACTTGAGGGCATCACTGAAATTTCCCTAGGGGATGTTCAATGAAACTCACAAAAGCACAACAGAAATTTTTCACCAAATTTGTAGAGGATGCACTTCGATCCACGATGGAGGGAGTGAAGTCACCAGATGAAATTGACGAATTCTTGACTAGCACTGACCTCACACCTCTGGTGAGCGAGTACGGCACATCATTGTTGCAGCACGTGGATTTTCCCGCATTGAAGCGAGTTGATCGCTTCTTGCGGAGCGAGGAATATCAAGCCGTGATGTCTGCCATTACGCAGACGCTAACAGAAGTCACTAGGAGAACAGATGAAGCTACCTGAATATATTCAAGCCATGAGTGAAGGCGGGCCTGCCTTCTCAGTGCACTGCCTCGCAGGCCGTATCAACATCAAACGGCTACCGAGTGCGATGCGGGGTTATGTAAATCACCACGCTGGATGTACATATCAATATCGATATTTCTGGTTCGCCACTGAGGTTGGGCTAGTCGTAGCAGTAGCTGGTGACAGGAAATCAGTCGAAGCACTTGATGAATTCTTCACTACACCTCAGCCAACCTATGGCGAGTCGGAGCGTCAATACAAAGGCAATGGTTCAAAAGCGCTCCTGAGAGTCTTGAATACATTCCGAAAGGTTTATATCAGTTTGCCCGGCCAGCGCTCCTATGGCGGTTCTGTACTGCCCAAGGGGGAATCAGCATGATGAGCCAGGAAATCGTTAGACTCACTGGCAAGCTGTCACTTGATGTCGATATGCGACAGATGATTGCCTTTGAGAAAAAGCTTGCAGCTCTACAGCGTCGACTTCAAGAGTTTGGTAAGGCGGCTAACAAGAAACTGAAACTACAGGTGTGTGCCGATGCAGGGAATCTACATAAGCAACTGAAACAAAATGCTGCTCTATCGAAAGAACAGTTCACGGCTCAGTTGCAAGCAAGCAAATTCACCCTTGCAAATGCGAAAGCTCAAACTGCCCTTTCGATAGAACAGACAAAGCAAGCCCTGAAGCAATCTCAGGTGGCCAAAGCCGCCCAACAGCACAACATGAGGGCTGAAGTACACGCCCAGCGTATGCAACGTGAGAGAGCCAATACCTCAGCCGCTGAGGCACGTTCCCGCACAGCCCTGGGGCGAGCTGAGGCATTCGTTCAACAGCAGCAGGAGAAGCGCCAGAAGGCCCTTGAACGACAAGCACAACGGGCGTCCTATCAACGTTCAAGCGGTAGTGTTCACCGTGGTGGCCATGGTCTTGGCGGAATGGCCGGGCGAATGTCTATGGTGCCTTCGATGGGGCCAATGGTCGGCTTGGGAGGCGCTGCCGCTGGTGCTGCTGTCGCAATTGGTGCAATGGCTGCCGCCGCTGTTGCTGCAACTCTCGCATTCGCTTCAAGTGCAGAAAGGACGGCTAACGCCCGAGATACGCGATTGGCTTCCTTCACCGCCGCCGCAGGCAGTAGAGAAGGCGGAATCAGAATGGAAAAGAGCTATCAGACGCTTGCTGATTTCCTTGGGTTGAATGCGAAAGAAGGTGGCAGAGACTACGCCAAAGTGACTGGTGCCTTTGCAAAACGTATGGGTGTCCAGAAGGCCGAAGAGACAACACGCGGAATCATGGCATTTGGTAAGTCACAAGGCATGTCTCAAGACGACTTGTCCAACATGAACCGCGGCATCATTCAAGCGCTCGGTAAGAACCAGCTCTACAGCGAGGAATGGACAGGTCAGATTTCAGAGCACATGGGGGCAAACGCTAACCAATTTGGTGCTGAAGCTTGGCAACGTACTGTCGGGGGCAAACTTCAAGGTGATGCTGCCGAGAAGGCGTTCTCCGATGCCCGTGAAAAGAAATTGATCAAGGGTAGCGAGGTCGTTACGAAGTTCTTTGAGCACCTCGGGTCAATCATGGAGCAGCATGCGAACGATGGCGGCGCCCTCGATGTTGCTCGTAGTACGCAGGAATCCCGTACCAATCGTTTTAACAATCAGCTAGACAATCAAATGGTACAAGCCTACGAGTCAAACAATGGAAAGCTGAAAACCTCGATTGGCGAGTACACCTCAGCAAAGCAAGAGCTGTTGAAGTCACTAGGGCCTCAGTTCGATCAGTTTGCTAGCTTCTCTGCTGACACACTGGATAATTTGACTAGAATTCTGAAACTAGCCAAAGAGGTGATTGATACCCTCAATAGTCCTGACCCGAAAGCAATGGAGCGATACTTTAGTCCAGATTCGATTGAGAAGTTCAAACAAGCCTGGAATGCCTTTGGCGATTCAATGACCAATCATTTCGACACGTTGAAGAAGCTTTGGCAAAGTATCTTCGGGGATGATGGTTCCCGGGATGTCATGTCCTTCCTTTTGAACCGTATCGCTGACGTTCTCAACCTAGCCAGTGAAACATTTGGTGTTATCGATTCTGCCATTGAGAAAATTCGAGCTGTATTGATTGCGGCGGGGATACTCAAGCCAGATGCGGAGCAAAAGAAAATTGCTGAAGCGAAGGCCGAAACAACAGCGCCCGAAACTGGCAATCAGTATATGACGAAGACGCCAGAGCCGGGCCATGAATGGGATACTCCAAAGCCATTGGGTGGGGCCAGTCTCAACCCTGTAGAAGTGCAAAATTCAGCCGATAGTTTGCAGCGGCGGATTTCAGCTATGAACATACCTGCGATGGATATTCCAGACTATTACAAAGCTCCTCCAGTGCACAAAGGCAAAACGCATTCATACGCTGATTTTGACTATGAGAAACTAGCTGCGACCATCAGTTCTGGCAAAACCAACCTTGGTGTTCAGGCACCAACTGAAGTCAAGCTTGAGCTGAACTTCCATGGTGTCACTCAGGAATCTGAAATTATCCAACGTGCTGCTGGTGAAATCTCAGAAATTGCACGCAGGTCGTTTGAAGACCAAATCGCCCGTGCCTCTTCAGGCTTGAAAGAACTCAAATAACAGATGGCCTTCGGGCCATCCCCTAAAACTCACAGAACCCATGCCAATGTACATCGGTAAGACAGCGCTCGTCCTTTGTTTGACCTGGATGCTTTTTGCACTATCGCACTTCAATCAAGCTTCTGAAATTGAATCTATCCGGCAACAGTCGATAGAGCTGAACCGGCAAACATATAACAGACTCCAGATAGAACGTTCGCAAGATAGGGCGCTCAACGAAGAGCAAGCGCGAAAAATCGTTTCCGTAGAAATTATGCGAGCAACCCCTAACAAATTCGACAACCAAAGTCACTGGGAGAAAAATCCATGAATAAAACTTGTACCTGTAATTATTGCGGTCATGTGTTTTCGGCACCCAAACGTCGACACTACTGCAACGCATTCTGCTTCCACTCCGATCCAATGAATCCAAAAGCTCAAAACCCAATCCACGCCACCCATAATGGAGCAAATACACATGAAATCAGCAACAGCCAAACCCGCCACTAAGCGTCAACCGACCTGCCCACAGTGCAAGAAGCGTTTTCGTACAGCTAGCAAGACAGCAAAATTTTGTTCGACAGTCTGCCGCACCAATGGCAACAATGAAACACGCCGCGTAAAGTATCTATTCAATGCTACAAACTCCCCATTCTTCCAAGAGCTGGCCCGTCAGGCTATCCGTGCGAGAACGCTTCTGATCTACAAGGATTTCTCGCAGGAACAACTTGAAGCACTTTATGAGGTGTACGCCGCCTGCCAGAAAATGAATGGTTATGGCCTACGTAAAGAATACGGTGAAGCTCAGTTTGAAATCAGCCACATTGCCCCGGTGCGAGGTAAAAGCTCTGTCGGTCTATTCCGTGCTGATAATCTAGTGATTGCTCCAATGGCGTTGAATCGTGCTCACAGCAACAAGCATTTTGCTGGTGGTGCATCAATCCCCACGGCTGATCTATCTCCACGCTTCGCCCTGGAGAAAGAGGCAAATCACGCTGAGGTGATTCAACGTATCATCAAGCTCATTGGTGAGAAGGTTGTTATGGCCGTGGTAAAGTCGAAGAAAATTCAACCATCCAAGCGACAGGCCCTGTACTCGTGGCTAGTCGATAACCTCGATCCAGCAAACCCGTATCATGCCAAGCACCTGACAACGATTGAAACGGCGACAGCTCGGGTACTTGCGGGGATAAAACAAGAAGTGCAAGGAAAGGAAAAAGCGACTGACTTTCGAGTATTCCAGTGGTTCGACGATGACACCAGCGTTCTGCTAGCCGAGTGGGAACGCATAGGGAAAGCGCATCGCCCTGAAATCTTGCCCGCCCTTGAGCGCCTGAAATTCCTCGATACCAACACCAGCCATCGTTTCCGCTTGCAGTTTGATGCAATCGACAAACAGTTGGTTTTCGACATGCTCCACGGCAGGCCAGCCTACACAGTGGACTCCACGATTGACGCCATGTATGCCGAAGCGCTTGCATCGCCCGTGATGTACCAGCCAACCGAAGCCCTCCTGCGAGCCGCTCCAGCCGGGCAGGGTCCAGCAGCTCACAAGGTCGCATCGCACACAAGCATCACTCTGTCCTTCCTTGAAGAACTGGATAGCTTGATGGAGCACGTTGCTCCTGCTGCTCTCCTTGCTGCCCCATCAGGGCCAGTTGAGGAACCACAGTTCATAGTTCGCTCGTGCAGGTAGGGATGTGATCCACACGGTGGAATCAGCCTGCAAGCCACGTATTACAAGGGCTAGAGGGGTGTTTCAGTGTGCGTGCAAAGCACTCAATCATTGCTGCCTGGGGCGAAAGCCCCGGTAAATCCAGCCGATCAACCAGCCAGCAATGTAGAGCCCTACGCTCAGTCCAAGCCAAATACCCAGCGCTGTAGTCATAGTCTCCGTTCGTTCGCTAGGGAGCGCCGCCAGTGCTTTTGCATAATCCTCGTTTTCTTTTTGAATGTCTTTTTTCAAGCCAGTGATGTAGTCATTTGAATACGACGATTCCGTAGCTTCCTTTAGATAGCGGGTCAACTGATCCATTGTTGTCTGATGGTAATACGTGGTTCTTTCCTCGGTGGGCATGACCACCTGTGCGTACCAACCGATGAGAATTGCCATAACTAGGCAGATCACCACCCAAAGCCTTTGCCACCCGTTCATCCCTTTGCCTTTTCCTTGCGATTTTAGATAGGCCATTTTGCGACGCGAAGTCTTTTAAAGAAAGCGCCTGTGAAACCCTCAGAAACTCTCGAACAACCTGCTGAAAACGTCAGGTTTCCGGGTCATCTTTCAAATGGGAAACCTTGCAGCACCTCTACAGCCCTGATTCTACGTGGCTTCACTCACTCGGTTGTGTAGCAAAGGCGGTTCTCCATAGCCAATTTTCAGTTTCTGAAAGAAAACGGTGAGAAATCCATTTCAAACTCACCAATAGAGGGGGTTGTCAATGGTTTCTCCACTTATCTCATCGGAACGGTTTGAGTTCCGCATTCAAGTCATTGGTGCACTTGGCTTGGTGCCAACAATCGTCCGTTAGACGATACCAGCAGAAACTGCCTAAAATTGGTGTCATAAAATGTGCTTTCTATTTGGTGACACCGCTGATAAAATGACACCACACTTGATGAGCACAGCAGGAAGCCAACCATGTCTCGCACCTTCGTTTACGCCCGTGTTTCCACCAGTGACCAAACCACTGACAACCAGTTGCTTGAAATCCGGTCGGCTGGATTCGATGTGCAGGATCATCGGGTGATTGCTGAGACAATCAGTGGCAGCACACAGGCTAGCGAGCGCCCCGGCTTTCAGAAGCTGCTAGAGCGGATGGAGAAGAGTGATGTGTTGATTGTCACCAAGCTTGACCGCCTTGGACGGAATGCAATGGATGTCCGCACCACTGTCGAATCTCTGTCTAACGCTGGTATCCGTGTTCACTGCCTCGCCCTGGGGGGCGTAGACCTCACGAGTGCAGCAGGCAAGATGACCATGCAAGTGCTGAGTGCCGTAGCTGAGTTTGAGCGTGACCTGTTGATCGAACGCACCCATGCAGGCATCAACCGTGCAAAATCCGAAGGCAAGAAGCTAGGGCGCCCCGAGGCGGTAGGGACTACCAAGGATGTGCAGGAGTGTAAGGCGGATGGTTTGAGCCAGAGCCAAACTGCTGAGAAGCTTGGTATCAGCTTGGCCACCACCAAGCGCCATTGGAACAAAGCAGCGTGACCAGACCTTCGATTGGGGGCGCCATCTAGCAACCAATACCCACTCATACAAAGTAATCAATCGCCTTGCTATGGCTCTTTCTGGGGCTGTGGTGAGGCGTTTTCGTTGGTGGCTACGATGCCTGAGCACCACAGGTTATTTCGAGGAATAAACGGTTTCTATTTTCCCCTCTCACGCCCTGCTAAGAAGCACGGGCAAGTCGCTATATTATTTTTTCAACTGGAATTCCAATCCACTCTCGAAGTGCATCCTGAAAAATTTCGGTGACTGGAAAATCGTCTATAAGTGTCCCGCTCTAGGAGCTACCTTTACAGGGATAGGCTTGTAGGTAGGCAAGGCTTGTGAGCTCCATCGGACTCTTGTGCAAAGACTCGGGATGATCTTCAAGATACTTGATCACAACCCTGATAGCCTGCCCTTGCGTGAACTGCTGTTCAGGTATGCAGACCACCGGCTTTTCTGGGTTGATCGCTTTGTAGAGTATGAATGAATTGCCTACGGCAGGGATCATGCCCGCACAGTACCCCATATTGAATTGCTCAGCGAGCGGGCCTGATGGATTGTCTATGAAGTCCTTGCAGGCGGTTAGCAGGTCTTGTCCATTTGTCACTCTGCCGGGTTCTGCAATTGCTGCGACGGAGAATGCGGAGAGGGCTACAGCTAAAATTCGTCTTTTCATGGCACAACAGTCCTTTGAGCGTGGCGGCAATATAGCATCGCTACCACCCTGCGTGCGAACGTGACAGGGCTCCGTCAATCCTCCGCCTAGCTCTGGTACGCTATGGCTTTGGACCAGGGACTCTATGTACGTGAAGCTCACATGGAAACAGGTTTTCAGTTGGCCGAAGCTAGCCCTAGGTGCTGCCGCCACAGCTTTGATTGTTTATGCTGTAGAGCATGGTGAGTTCCCTGCATGGCTATCCCGTGCCTTTTCGTTCACTTCGGAGTTTCTAGCTACATCGGTGTCACTCAGCGCCTGGATCATTCTGCTGCCCGTAGTGGTCCTAGGCTCCTTGGCGTATCTGCTCACGTGGCTCCAGAGCCGGGAACTGGCCAAGATGTATGACTACAGCGACCGTTTGAAACTCAGTCTCGAAAAGTCTCAGTTCCGCTGTAAAGAGCTAGAGCAGCAAATTGAGGATCTTTCCAATCCACGGAAAGCGCTTGAAGAGCCGCTTCCGATTTCAGCCTTCAATGCCCTCAACTCCATTGCATTGCTAATAGACAGTGGTATCAACCCTCTGCTAATGCATGTCGGGACCTCACTCGGTGTCGGCTGGGTTGAGGCCCACGCGGCTATCGACATCCTGAAAGATAGGAAGATGATTCAGGTATACGGCACGGATAGTGGGCCTGTGTATGAACTCACGCCTCAGGGACGGGCCTACTATATAGAACATAGGGTTGTGGGTAGATGATTTTTAGTGGCGCTGACGCTAGGTAGTTACACGGACAGAACAGGCTGGGAGCCTTGTGTTACTTGGGCGTTGCTGTGGTTTTCGGTGTGCGAAATTTAAGGCACCTATACTCTTTTTTCGGAAAAAGCAAGAGTTTCTCTTGACAAGATTCCGGTGAACCATATAATGCTTTACTGCGTCAGCAGCATCCCTGATTTCTCCAGTCGGACGCCCATAACAAATAACATCAACATGAATTATAGCTTTTGCTTTTCTGTGCATAGCATCGGTGTGTACAGCTCATCGCCTCTTCATCCCTTCCATCACTGCCTTCGGAATCACAATCTTCTTCGGGATGGTGATGGTTGGCTGCTGGACAGGAATCATGTACACCTTCTCTTTCCCTTCGATTGTGAATGAATAATTTTTAGTCTTCCTGATGTACCCAGTGTATTGGAATACCCTGTCATTGCCGTGCGAGGTTACGAGCTTCCCGCTCTTGTCGCAGGTGATGGTGTAGCCAATAAGCTGGAGGTCTTTGTTCCAGAGCATCTTGTCAGGGTCTTCCCGTTTTACGTGCTCAATGAAGTCAGGATAGGTCAACGGTATTTCGCCTGCCGTTAGCAGGGCATGTTCCGCTTGTAACTTCTCCTGCTCCGTTTTCAACGCCGTTATCTGCTCCAGCAGTTCGGTCATCGGCCCTACTTGAGAAATGGCCTGTGCAAGACCTGCAAGCCTTACAGCCAGGGTTTCCAATTCACCATCAATCACGATGATTCGCTTCTGATTCACTGACAGCTTTTTGGCCTGAGCAATCTCCATATCTGCACCCACGCTCGTGATCAAGACAATTCTATTGAGCACTCCCAGCGGGATGCTTTTGGAGTTCTCGCACTTGTCCGCCGTGCTCATGAAGCGATTGGAGCACTGGAGCACAGTGGGTTGATCCTTGAATACGTGATAGTTGAAATTTCGCCCGCAATGAGCACATTTCACAATGCCGGTAAGGTGATGCTTGGTTGGGCTGGATGGTCGTGTGGTGCGATTGGAGCTGATCTTCTGCTGAACCCTATAAAACAGTTCATCACTCACCACAGCGGGATACACCTTGGGAATGTCTTTCCACTTGCCTATTGCAATTGGATTTATCAGCCAACGCTTGAGCGTGGAGCCGTAAAGGTCTTTGAATTCTTCGACGCCGGTAGCCTGGAGCTTTCGCAGTATCGTGCGTTCGCCAAATCCATCAGCGTACAGCTCGAATGCAGTCATGATATGCGGGGCGATGTGTTCAACAAGCTGCCCCTCGGAGTTGAGCCACAAAGGTGTACGGCGCTTTGGGACTTTCCCGGCCTTGGCTTCCTGTTCACGCTTTTCGTACGAAGCTCTCACACGTCGGCTCAGGTTTTCGGAGAACTGGTTTGCCGCTTGAATTTTCGCAACCAACAGGAAGATGTGCCCACCATTGAGGCTGGCTTTCGTATACTCCGTGCCATCGTCCAGCGTCACCAGCGTGACCCCGGCCTGCAGGATAGGGCTTATCACCTTGGATAGCATTTCCATTGTTTCAAGCCGTCCCGCACGGTCGAGGGCTTCGACAAGAACGCAATCACCGGATCGGATGAACCCTGCTTCAACAGCAGCTAGTAGCTCCCCCATGCCCCCCTCGATGTGATGTCCTTTCCAGCCAGACTTGCCCAAGTCTTCAAAGCTCAGGTCTGCTAGAACATAGTTGGGGTGCTTGTCGAGCCACGTTTGCACCATAGCTGTCTGCCTGTACCGGCTGGAACCTTTGGCCTGTGGTGCACTGGAGAAGCGTATGTAACTGATGGCGTGGCGTTTCATATGCGTGACCGATACAAGGCTAGTGGGAATAGCCTATCAGCCTTATTACGGTATTGCAGCCTACAGCATGGTGAAGGGAATCAGGCTCCAGAAACCGTCGCCGAAGGCCTTGGCGGTGTCGGTGGGCTTGGCGCCCATGGCAAGGGCAGCGACCGAAACCAGCACCACGGCCAGGGCGGCGAACACCCAGGAGTCGGGGAACCAGCGTTCGGCCCAGTTGGAGCAACGCAGGGCAAAGCGGGCGGAGCGGCTGTCTTGGATATCAGCGGCCACGGGGTTTTCCTTTTATTGGTTTTATCTGGAACAGCAAAGCCCCATCGCGGGGCAAGCCCGCTCCTACCGTAGGAGCGGGCTCGCCCCGCGATGGGGCCCTTGTAAACGTCTTAAAACGTCATTTCTTTCACATCATCCGGCACGATCAGCTTGCCGGCGGTCTTCTCGATGATCTCTTCAACCGTCACGCCTGGCGCGGTTTCGCGCAGGATGAAGGCGCCGTCTTCGATCTCAAGGTAAGCCAGGTCGGTCAGCACCTTGCGGATGCAACCGGCACCGGTCAGCGGCAGGCTGCAGCGTGGCAGCAGCTTGGACTCGCCATCCTTGGACGCGTGGGTCATGGTCACGATGATGTTGTCGGCACCGGCCACCAGGTCCATCGCCCCGCCCATGCCCTTGACCAGCTTGCCCGGGATCATCCAGGAGGCGATGTTGCCTTCCACGTCCACCTCAAAGGCGCCGAGCACGGTGAGGTCGACATGACCGCCACGGATCATCGCGAAGGATTCGGCCGAGCTGAAGATCGACGCGCCACGGCGGGCGGTCACGGTTTGCTTGCCGGCGTTGATCATGTCGGCGTCCAGCTGTGCTTCGGTGGGGAATTCACCCATGCCCAGCAGGCCGTTTTCCGATTGCAGCATCACATCCATATCGGCCGGGACGTAGTTGGCCACCAGCGTGGGGATACCGATACCGAGGTTGACGTAGTAGCCGTCCTTGAGTTCGCGGGCGACGCGCTGGGCCATTTGTTCGCGGGTAAGTGCCATGGTCAGGATCTCTTTGTTGTTCTGTTCGGGGATGGGTCAGGCTTTGAGGGTGCGTTTTTCAATACGCTTCTCGAAGGTGCCGACAATCACCCGGTCGACGTAGATACCCGGGGTGTGGATCTCGGTGGGCAGCAGGACACCCGGCTCGACGATCTCTTCGACCTCGACCACGGTGATCTTGCCGGCGGTGGCGGCCAGCGGGTTGAAGTTCTGCGCGGTGTTGCGGTACACCACGTTGCCGTAGTGGTCGGCCTTCCAGCCCTTGACGATGGCGAAGTCACCGGTGATGGCTTCTTCAAGGATGTACTTGCGGCCATTGAATTCGCGCACTTCCTTGCCGTCGGCAACCGGGGTGCCGTAGCCGGTGGCGGTGAAGAAGGCCGGGATACCGGCGCCGCCGGCGCGCATTTTCTCGGCCAGGGTGCCTTGGGGGGTCAGCTCGACTTCCAGCTCGCCACTGAGCAACTGGCGCTCGAACTCGGCGTTCTCGCCCACATAGGAGGCGACCATCTTGCGGATCTGGTGATCTTCGAGCAGCACGCCCAGGCCAAAGCCGTCGACGCCGCAGTTGTTGGAGACCACGGTCAGGCCCTTGACGCCACGGCGCTTGATCTCGTTGATGAGGTTTTCCGGGATGCCGCACAGGCCAAAACCACCGGCCAGTACCGTCATGTCGTCGGTCAGGCCTTCAAGGGCCTGTTCATAGGTTGCTACGCGCTTGTCCAGTCCGGCCATGGTGATCCGCCTTTTGTAGTTGTTGAACCGACAGGGGTGTCGGTAAGCGTTTGACGCATCTTCACCCCAATAGACTTATTTGTTAATTTTGTTTTTATGATCGTTTGATAAATTTTTTAAAAGAATAGACCACTCCCATGAACGTCAAACAGCTGCGCGCCTTCGTCACCGTTGCCAAGTACCAGAGCTTTGCCCAGGCCGGTGAGCACCTGCACCTGTCGCAGCCGGCCCTGAGCCTGACCATAAAGGCCCTGGAAGACAACCTGGGCGGCGCCCTGCTCAGCCGCACCACCCGCAGCGTCAGCCTGACCCCCGAGGGCGAAGTGCTGCTGCCCCTGGCCCGACAGCTGCTGGCCGACTGGGACAACACCGAAGAACTGCTGCGCCAGCGCTTTACCCTGCAACTGGGGCGGGTGGCCATTGCCGCCATGCCCGCCTATGCCGGCAACCTGCTGCCGGCGGCGCTGAAGGTGTTTCGCCAACGTTACCCGCGGGTCAACGTCACCGTGCACGACGTGATCAACGAACAGGTACTGGAGCTGGTCCGCCACCGGCGCGTCGAGCTGGGCATCGGTTTTGAACCGGAGGCCAGCGAGCCGCTGGTATTCAAGCCGCTGTACCTGGACCGCTTCGTCGCCGTGGTGCCGGCCGACTCGCCCCTGGCCCGGCAACAACAGGTGACCTGGCGCGAATTGCTCGCCGAAGACTTCATCGCCCTGCAACGCCCTTCGGCGGTGCGCCTGCTGCTGGAGCAGCACCTGGCCGCCGAACACGGCAAGCTGGCGGTGGCCTTCGAGAGCCACCAGCTGTCGACCATCGGCCGCATGGTTGCCAATGGCCTGGGCGTCAGCGCGGTGCCGGCCCTGTGCATCGGCCAGATGGAAGAACTTGGCGCGCGCTGCGTTACGCTGGTCGAGCCGAGTATCGAACGCCGTATTGGCGTCAGCCTGCTGGCTGACCATAAACTCTCGGCAGCGGCCCAGGCGCTGCTTGAAGTGCTGCAGCAACATTCCCGACTCCAGGAGGTGACATGCGTACAGTAAAGCTTGCCGACCAACACGTGCCTGCCATTGGCCAGGGCACTTGGTACATGGGCGAAGACCCGGGCCAGCGCAGCCGCGAAGTGACTGCGTTGCAACAGGGGATCGAGCTGGGCCTGACGCTGATCGACACGGCCGAAATGTATGCCGAAGGCGGCGCCGAGCAGGTGGTAGGACACGCCATCGCCGGGCGCCGCGACCAGGTCTTCCTGGTCAGCAAGGTTTACCCGCACAACGCCAGCCGCACCGGCGTGCCGGCGGCCTGCGAACGCAGCCTCAAACGCCTGGGCACCGACTACATCGACCTTTACCTGCTGCATTGGCGCGGCCAGTACCCGCTGGACGAAACCGTCGAGGCGTTCGAGCGCCTGCGTGAGGCCGGCAAGATCGGCCGTTGGGGCGTGTCGAATTTCGATGTCGACGACCTGCGCGAACTGCATGAACACAGCAGCCACTGCGCCGCCAACCAGGTGCTGTACAACCCGGCCCAGCGCGGCATCGAATTCGACCTGCTGCCCTGGAGCCACAAGCGCCAGTTGCCAACCATGGCCTACTGCCCGCTGGCCCAGGCCGGGCGTTTGCTCAACCACCCGACCTTGACCGAGATTGCCGAGCGCCATGGCGCGACGCCTGCCCAGGTGAGCCTGGCCTGGGTGACCCGCGAGGACGGCGTGATCGCCATTCCCAAAGCGGTGGACCCTGAACATGTACGCCTGAATGCAGCAGCTGCCCACCTGGTACTGAGCAGCGAAGACCTGCGCGCCATCGACCGCGCCTTCCCGCCGCCAACGCGCAAGCAGCACCTGGCAATGGTTTGAGTCCTCCGGTAGGAGCGGGCTTGCCCCGCGATAGCAATCTGTCTGACGCACCACTATCGCGGGCCAAGCCCGCGCCTACCGGAAATCCCGGCTGCGTACGTCCAGCCCCTGCAACAGCGGGCTCAGGTCTTCCAGCCGCTGTGCGATCAAGTGCCGTACCCCGCTTTCACTCTCGAGCTTTCCGCTCACCCGCAACAGCTGCGACCCCACCAGGGCCCGCCGCTGGCGCTCGGCCAGGTCGCGCCAGACCACTACGTTGACGTTGCCAAACTCATCTTCCAGGGTCACGAAGGTCACGCCGCTGGCGGTCCCCGGTCGCTGGCGCCCGGTGACCAATCCCGCCACGCTGACCTTGTCGCCATGCCCGGCGGCCTCCAGCGCCTTTGAACTGCGACAGCCCAACGCATTCAGGCGACGGCGCAGCAAGGTCAGGGGATGCGGCCCCAGGGTGGTCCCGACGCTGGCGTAGTCAGCGAACATGTCTTCGCTGATCGAGGGCTGCGGCAAGTCCACCGCCAGCTCCTCGACAGGTTCCAGCGCCGCGAACAGCGGCAGCTGCGCCTGCACCGCCGCCACCTGCCAGCGGGCCTGGTAGCGGTCGCTGGCCAGGGCGCGCAAGGCACCGGCGTCGGCCAGCAGCGCTCGGGCCCGGGCATCGAGCTGCGCCCGCAGGCACAGGTCGCCGACATCCCGCCAACCCTGCGCGGTGCGGGCCTGTTCGATGCGCCGGGCATCGGCCTCACGAAAGCCGCGCACCTGTCGCAACCCCAGGCGCAGGGCCAGGGCCTGCCCTGCCCCCGGCTCCAGGCTGCAATCCCAGTCGCTGTGGCAGACATCCACCGGACGGATCTCGATGTGGTGGCGACGGGCGTCCTGGAGAATCTGGTCAGGGCTGTAGAAGCCCATCGGCCAGCTGTTGATCAGCGCACAGGCAAAAATCGCCGGCTCATGGCACTTGAGCCAGCAACTGGCATAGGTCAGCAAGGCGAAGCTCGCGGCATGGGACTCGGGAAAACCATAACTGCCAAAGCCCTTGATCTGCTCGAAGATGCGCTCGGCGAACTCGCTGCTGTAGCCATTGCCACGCATGCCGCTGATCAGCCGCTCGCGGTGCGGCTCAAGGCCGCCGTGGCGCTTCCAGGCGGCCATGGCCCGGCGCAGCTGGTCGGCCTCGCCCGCCGAGTAGCCACCGGCGACCATCGCCAGCTCCATGACCTGTTCCTGGAACAACGGCACACCCAGGGTACGCTCGAACACCTGCTGCAGTGCCGGTGACGGATAGTTCACCGGCTCCAGGCCCTGGCGCCGGCGCAAATACGGGTGGACCATGTCGCCCTGGATCGGCCCCGGGCGCACGATAGCCACCTCGATCACCAGGTCGTAGAAGTCCTTGGGCTTGAGCCGCGGCAACATGGCCATCTGCGCCCGTGACTCGATCTGGAACACCCCGACGGTGTCGGCGCGACCAATCATTTCATAGGTCGCGGCGCAGTCCGCGGGGATGGTCGCCAGGGTCAGTTCACGGCCACGGTGGCGATACAGCAGGTCGAAACAACGGCGCAAGGCCGTGAGCATGCCCAGGGCGAGAATGTCGACCTTGAGCAGGCCGACCAGGTCGAGGTCGTCCTTGTCCCACTGGATCACGGTCCTTGCGTCCATCGCCGCGTTCTCCACCGGTACCAGGCTGTCCAGCGGCTGCTCGGAAATCACAAAACCGCCCGGGTGCTGGGACAGGTGCCGGGGGAAGCCGATCAGTTCGCCGGTCAGCGCCAGCACCCGGCGCAGCAACAGGCTGTCGGGGTCGAAACCGGCTTCGCGCAGTTGCTCGGGCGGCGGCAGGCGATCGCTCCAGCGTCCGCAGCAGTCGGCCAGGGCATTGATCTGCGCCACCGGCAAGCCCAGCACCCGGGCGATATCGCGTACCGCACCGGCGGCATGGTAGGTGCTGGCCACGGCCGTCAGGGCCGCGCGATGGCGGCCGTAGCGGTTGAAGACGTACTGCAGCACTTCTTCCCGGCGCTCGTGCTCGAAATCGACATCGATGTCGGGTGGCTCATCCCGCTCGCGCGACAGAAAACGCTCGAACAACAGATGGCTGCGCATCGGGTCCAGCTCGGTGATGCCCAGCACGTAACACACCACCGAGTTGGCCGCCGAGCCCCGCCCCTGGCAGAGGATGCCCTGGCCACGGGCAAACTGGACGATGTCATGCACCGTCAGGAAATAGCTTTCGTAGTTCAGCTCGGCGATCAGTTCGAGCTCATGCTCCAGCGCCTGGCGCGCCTTCGCTTCGATGCCCCCGGGCCAGCGCCAGCGCTGCCCCTGTTCACACAGGTGTTGCAACCAGCTGCTGGCCGTCTGGCCGGCCGGGACCAGCTCGCGGGGGTACTGGTAGCGCAACTGGCTCAGGTCGAAACGGCAGCGCTCGGCGATGCGCAGGGTTTCATCGAGCAAGGCCTGTGGGTAGAGCTCGGCCAGTTGCGCCAGCGGGCGCAGGTGGCGCTCCCCGTTGGCGAACAGTCGCTGCCCGGCCTCGGCCACGGTGCAGTGGTGACGGATGGCCGTCATGCTGTCCTGCAGGGCGCGTCGCCCCCGGGCGTGCATGTGCACATCGCCCGCCGCTACGGCGCGGACCTGCAACGCCTCGGCCAGGGCCTGCAACTGCTGCAGGCGCAGCCCGTCGTCGGCGCCACGGTGCAGCTCCACCGCCAGCCACAGGCGCTCGGCGAAACGCTCGCGCAACCAGTACCCGGTGGCCAGGTCATCCGCGTGGCCATCAGGCACCCACAGGGCCAGCAGGCCCTCCAGCGGCCTGTCGAAATCCTCGCGCAGCAGCTGGTACTCGCCCTTTTTCGCCCGCCGCCGGCCGAGGGTGATCAGCCGGCACAGGTGCTGGTAGCCGGTCAGGTTTTCGGCCAGCAACACCAGCTTGGGCCCTTGGTGCAGGCGCACTTCGCTGCCGATGATCAGGGCCAGGCCAGCGGCCTTGGCCGCCTGCCAGGCCCGCACGATACCCGCCAGGGTGCATTCGTCGGTAATGGCCAGGGCCTGGTAGCCGTGCTGGCGGGCACGCTCGAACAACTCACGGGCACTGGAGGCACCGCGCTGGAAGCTGAAATTAGACAGGCAGTGCAGTTCGGCGTAAGCCTGTGGCGTGCTCATGCAAACCAGCCCTGCAGCCACAACGGACCGTCCTCACCCAGGTTGCGGTAGGCCCAGGCATACAGCCCGGTCGGGGTCTGCACCCGGTAGTAGTCGCGGCGTATATCACCGCCATCCCACCAGCCGGACTCGATCCGCTCGGCGCCCGTCAGCAGCTGCACGCCGGCCCCCGGCAAGGCCTGGGGCTCAGCCAGCAGCCAGCCCGGACGCGGCGCCGTGGGTGCCGGTGGCAACGTGGCGGCGCTGTCCAGGCGCCAGGCGCACTCGGGGCGATGATCGTCCTGGGCCGCGAGGTTGCGCACCGCGCTATCGCCCAGGCGTGCGCGCAGGCGTTCGCGCAACTGCTCCCAGGGCTGGTTCTGCTGCGCACGCGGGTCGAACAGCTCACGGTGTTGCGGCACAAAGGCCGGGAGGTCTTCGGCCAGCAGGCGCAGGTTGCGCACCGGCGCGCCCAGTTGCAGTTGCTCCAGGCGCCCGCGGGCCAGCTCGAAGAGCATCTGCGGATCGCGCTCGGTAGCCAGCAGACCGACGTTTACGCAGGTGTCGGGGCCCTCGGCGTGTTCCAGGTGCAGGCAGAAGCGCTGTACGCCACTGTCGCGCCCGGCCAGGAACGCGGCCAGGTCGTTGATCAGGCGGCGCATCGGAAAGAGCAAGGCCTGGTGCGACTCCACATCGAAATTCAGTTCAAGCCGGGCATCGAAGCGATCCGGCGGCAGGTAGAACGCCAAGGCCATGGGCCGCAGCCCCAGCAGGCGGTCCAGGTGCAGTTGCACCGGGGCGGCGAAACGCCGGGCCAGGGCCTGGCGCGGCAACGCCATGACCTGGCCGAGCCGGTGCAGGCCCATGCGCGCAAACGCGCTGGCCGCCTCCGCTGGCAAGCCGACCCGTTCGATGGGCAGTTGCTCAAGGGCGGCGCGGGTTTGCTCGGCGCAGGTCAGCGCCAGGCCATCGTGACAGTTAGCAAGCATGCGCGCGGCCACCGGGTTGCTGGCCAGCACGATACGGTGGCGAAACCCCAGGGCACTCAATTCGGCCCGCAGCCGCGCCTCGAACGCAGGCCACGGCCCGAACAGCCCCAGACTGGATTCGACCTCAAGCAGCAGCACCCGCGGGTAGTGCACGCTGACCTGGGAACTGAAGCGGTAGGCCCAGGCGGCAAGCAGTTGCTGGAGCGGCTCGATGGCGGCCGGGTCGTGGTCCACACAGGTGAAATGCCCCGCCAGCGCCTGGGCGGTGGTCAACGGCTGGCCGGCACGCAGGCCCAGGGCGCTGGCGGCCGGATTGACCGCCTGCAGCACCCGGCGCTGGGGCGGCCCGCTGAGCAGCACCAGCGGCGTGTCGAGGTCGTCGCGCCCGCGCAGCACAGCGTCGAGTGCCAGCTGCGGCAGCAGGATACAGGCCCAGAGCATGATCCATCAGCCTCGCCCGGGGCAGGCAATGGGCGTGGCCGGGGCCAGCCCGCCCCGGCACTTGAGCACCCGCCACTGGGCCGGGCGGGCATCGACGGCAATGCGCAACGCCGCCGGCGACGGATTGAGCGCCGCCTGCAGCGGGCGCAAGGCAAAGGCCAGGGTCTGGCCGCTTTCGGCGGCTACCTGCAAACGGCGCAAGGCGCGGTCGTCGGCCTTGTGCGGCCAGCACAGCACCGCGCCACAACTGCCCGAGCGCAGGCACTGCTCAGCGGCCCAGAGCACCTCGCCAGGTTGCGCCTGGATCAGGGCAATGTGCTGCAAGTCGACCCCGGCGGCCTGCCAGGCAGGTGCGTAGGGCACAAAGGGCGGTGCGACCAGCACCACCCGTTCGCCAGCGGCGGTCAGGCGCGCCAGGCTCGGCCAGAGCAAGTGCAGCTCGCCACAGCCCTCGGCGGCCAGCAGCACCTCGGTGAGCGCAGCCGCTGGCCAGCCGCCACTCGGCAGCGCCGCATCCAGCAGCGCATGGCCGGTAGGCTGCAGGCCCTGGGGCTGCGCCTGGGGGCGGCCCTTCCAGACCCGTTGCTGGTCGAGCAGCCCGTCGAGGCTGACCACCGCGCCCATCAGCCGCGCCTCACCAGGCCGCAGAACACGCCTTCGATGACGAAGTCCTGGCCCGGGCCAATGTCGATCGGCGCATAGGCCGGGTTGCGTGGCAGCAGGCGGTAATGCTGGGCGCTGACCTTCTCGAAGCGCTTGATGGTCACTTCACCCTCCAGGCGGGCGACGATGATCTGCCCGTCGCGGGCCTCGGCCTGCTGCTTGATGCCGACCAGGTCGCCGTCGAGGATGCCGTCGCCGAGCATCGAGTCGCCGCGCACCTTGAGCAGGTAGTCGGGCGAGCGGCTGAACAGGTGGGCATCGAGCATGAGTTGTTCGTGGATGTCGACATCGGGGCCGATCGGCCGCCCCGCCGCCACCTGGCCCAATACCGGGATCTCCAGCACCTCGGGGCGGCGCAAGGCACCGGCCAGGCGAATGCCCCGGGCCTGGTTGGGCGTGACCTCGATGAACCCGGCCTCGCTCAAGGCCTGGATGTGCTTGCGCGCCACGCTGCGCGAGGCAAAACCGAAGGCCGTGGCGATATCGGCCAGGCTCGGCGGCTGGCCGTGGTCGGCGATGCGATCGCGGATGAACGTGAGGATGGCGCTGCGTTTGGGCGATAAAGTATTCATGGAGTACATTTGTACTCTTTTCGTATCCCGCTGACCAGCCCCCTTGATCGGGTTATGCTGGGCGGCCCTTGCAGCGGACCCCGACATGCTTGAAGCCCTGTTGTTCGACCTCGACGGTACCCTGACCGATACCGACAGATTCCATCTGCTGGCCCTGCAACAGCTGTTGCGCGAACAGGGCCGGACATTGACCGAAGCCGAATTCGACGCCCACGTCAGCGGTCGGGCCAACGCCGACCTGTGCCGCTACCTGTTTCCCGACCGGCCACTCACCGAGCACCAGGCCTTCGCCGACCTCAAGGAGGCGCGCTTTCGTGCCCTGTCGCCGACCCTGCAGCCCACCGCTGGCCTGCTGCGCCTGCTTGCACATGCCGAACAGCACGGCATCGGCATGGCCGTGGTCACCAATGCGCCGCGCGCCAATGCCGAGCACATGCTCGGCGCCATGGCGCTGGGTGGGCGTTTCGCCCATGTGCTGGTGGCTGAAGAACTGGCGCGGGCCAAGCCTGATCCGCTGCCGTACCTCACCGGCCTTGAGCGGCTTGGCGCGCGGGCGGCCCATGCCCTGGCGTTCGAGGACTCGGTGCCGGGGGTGACCGCTGCCAGCGCGGCGGGTATCTTCACGGTGGGGGTGTCGACCAGCCAGACCGCCGAAGCCTTGCAGGCCGCCGGGGCGCAGCTGGTGGTGGCGGATTTCGAGGATGCCCGGCTGTGGAAACTGATTCAGGCCTTGTAGGAGCGGGCTTGCCCCGCGACAGCAATCTGTCTGACGCACCGCTATCGCGGGGCAAGCCCGCTCCTGCCGGAGATCCCGGCTGCGCATGTCCAGCCCCTGCAGCATCACCCGCCCGCCTTTGACCCGTACACCATCCACTGCGCTGTAGGAGCGGGCTTGCCCCGCGATAGCAATCTGTCTGACACACCGCTATCGCGAGGCAAGCCCGCTCCTACGGTTCGGCAGCCCTATTTCGGTGCAAAGGCACTAGAATGGGCAACCTTTCCCACCCGGCAACCTCCATGGATATCGAGCTGGCCCGCACTTTTCTAGAAATCGTCCGCAGCGGCAGCCTGGTCTCCGCCGCCGAACGCTTGCATGTCACCCAGACCGCCATCACCGCCCGGGTGCAAAAACTCGAACAACAATTGGCCTGCCAGCTGTTCATCCGCAGCCGCAGCGGTGCCAGCCTCACGGCCGATGGTGAAGCCTTCGTGGTCTATGCCAATCAGTTGGTGCAAACCTGGGAAGCAGCCCGCCGCGACCTGCCACTACCCCAGGGTTGTCACCAGGTGCTGCACATCGGGGGCGAAGTGAGCCTGGGCAATCCCATGGTGCTTGGCTGGGTCAGCGCCCTGCACCGGGCAATGCCCAGCCATGCCATTCGCAGCGAGGTCAGCGACGGCGAATCATTGCTGCGCAAGGTGGAAATGGGTGTGCTCGACGCCGTGCTGGTCTATCAGCCCACCTATGGCCCAGGCCTGCAAGTGGAGCAGCTCATGGAAGAAAAGCTGATACGCGTGCGCCGCAGGGACAACCCCGAACCCTACATCTACATCGACTGGGGCCAGGCCTTTCGCCGCCAGCACGACGCGGCCCTGCCCGAGTGCGCGCGCCCGGCCCTGAGTTTCAACCTCGGCCCGCTGGCGCTGCAGTACATCCTCGAACACGGCGGCAGTGGCTACTTCCGTACCCGGGTGGTCCAGGCCTACCTGGACAGCGGCGTGTTCGAGCGGGTGCCGCAAGCCCCGGAATTCACCTACCCCACCTACCTGGTCTACGCCCGCGAGCGCGATAGCCAGGCGCTGCAGCAAGCCATCAGCGTGCTGCAGCAGGTGGTCGCCAGTGAGAGCGATTGGTCACAGCGCTGGGACCCGGTCATCTGAACGCGCCGGGGTGCTGAGCACGTGGCGCTTGAGCCCGGCGATCAGGTCGGTCTGGGTAATCACCCCGACCAGCTGTTCGCCGTCCATCACCGGCAGGCAATGCAGCCCCTGCTCACTGAGCAGCGGAATCAACGCCACGGCGGGTTCATCCCGGCGGACGGTGACCACCGGCCGGCTCATGATCTGCTCAAGCACCACCTTCGGCTGACGCCCGAACAGCCCGCGCCAGCTGAAGCGTGACTGGGCCATCGCCGGGCCGACCAGGTCACTCAAGCTGACAATGCCCACCAACCGACGGGTTTCATCCAGCACCGGCAGGGTCTTCAAGTGGTGGCTCGACAGCTGCTGCCAGGCCTCCTGCAACGTGGTTTTCGGCGTGGCCTGCTGCACATCGCGGGACATCACCGACGCCGCGGTGATCCCGCCAAGGCTGCGCTGCAAGGCATGCTGCTCGGTGGCCAGAATGATCCGCTCAAGTTCATCGCGGGTCACATCGACAAACTCACCCAGCTCCTCCAGGGCATGGTCCAGGTCCGCCCCGCTGACCCCGACCCGCTCGGCGGGCACGGTATCGGCGGTGTGGTGCAGGTCTTTGCGCGGCGCCGCCGTTTTCGGGTAACGCACCCCCGTCAGGCGGTTATAGATCACCGCTACCGCCACCAGCACCAGGGCGTTGAGCATGATCGGCTCGAACACCTGGTTGCCCATGGAGGCCAGGGAGGAATCCGCCAGCACCACACTCACCGCCACTCCGCCCCCGGGCGGATGCAGGCAGCGCAGCAGGCACATCACTACAATCGCCAGCCCCAACGCCAGGGCCGCCACCCACAGCGCCGAGCCGAACCAGTGGTGCAACGCCAGCCCGACCACGGTGGCGCAGGCATAGCTGCCCACGAACGGCCAAGGCTGTGCCAGCGCGCCGGAATGCACGGCAAACAACAGCACAGCCGAAGCCGCCAGGGGGCCGAGCAAGTGCAGCGCCACGGTGGCACCGAACGCCTGGCTGCAGGCAAGGCCTGCGAGCAACAGGCCGAGCAGTGCACCGATGCTTGCGCGTACACATTCTTTAAAGGGGATGTTCAGTGGGGCCGGCAGCAGCCGGTGGAACAGACCGCGGGTAGACATGGGGAAATCGGGTACCTGGCAGTAAAAAAAGGTTCTTCACGGTTTTACGGGTTTGATGTTGTTTGTGGCTTTGTGGCTTGTGGCTTGTGGCTTGTGGCTTGTGGCTTGTGGCTTGTGGCTTGTGGCTTTTGTGAGCTTATCCATTGGCCAAGGCGGCGCCGAGTCACCTTTGCGCCCTTACGGCGCCTTACTTTTTTTCAGTCGAAAAAAAAAGTAAGCAAAAAATTCTCGCCCCACCAGGGGCCCTACGCTTCGCTTCGGGTCCCCTCGCTACGGTGTCGCTACGGGGCATTGCGAGCTACGACTTGCTTCGCCAAGTCTACGCTTCGCAACTTCGGCCACGGCCGAAGGCGCTTCGCGCTAGCCCCTACACGACACCTCCACTCGGCCCTTCTGGTTAACGGGGCAGGTAGATCAAAAGCAAGATCAAAAGCAAAAGAGCAAAAGCAAAAGCAAAAGCAAAAGCAAAAGAGCGGTGCCTACTGACTCACCTTGGTCCAAAAGCAAGAGCGCAGCGAATTGTGCTCTTGATCTTGATCCACCGGCCCCGTTAACCAGAAGGGCCGAACGGAGGTGTCGTGAAGGGGTGAGTGCGAAGCACCTTCGGCGATAGCCGAAGTCGCGAGACGTAGAGTTGCTTGCAACTCGTAGGCCGCGATACCCCGTAGCGACGCCGGAGTGAGGGGACCCGAAGCGAAGCGTAGGGCCCCTGGTGGGGCGAGACCTTTGTGTTCCTTTGGGGCGTTTGCCAAAGGAACCCGCCGTAAGGGCGGAAGGGGCCAGTGGCGTCACCCTCCAAAACGGATAAGCCCACCATCACCATCCAATCCAATCCAAACCTTCCCGACAATCCACGAAGAACCTAAAAAAAGCCCGGCCAAGGCGGCTGGGCTGAGTATCGCGAGGGCAATACCTAATGGGCTCCGTCCGTGGAGATGGAATTTTGAACGGGTCTAACGTGGCAGGGATTTTGCCGGGGATGGGCCGAGTAGCGGTAATTCAAAAAAGTGAAGGCTGAGTGCATTTATTTTGAGGTGAAGCGCCTAAGACCGCCCTTTCTCCTCACGATCACGTGCGTATCGCCGAGCAAGCGGAAACGGCGGCAACCAGGACTCGCGTCGGACAGTCCAGCTCTCGTAGGTCGGCATCAACTGATCAGGCGCATCCAGCGACCCCAGGTTCACTTCGATCTCATCGGCGGTGCGGGCATACACGGACGACCCGCACCGTGGGCAGAAATAACGCCCGGCGTACGCGCGTGTCTCGCCCTCGACCGTTACCGCCGCCTTGGGGAAAATCGCGCTGGCATGAAACAACGCACCATGATGCTTGCGGCAATCCAGGCAATGGCAGATGCCCACCCGATAGGGCTGACCGGACGCCACGAAGCGCACATTGGCGCACAGGCAACCACCAGTGAATCGGTCCATGCTGACCTCACAAACGGGTGTAGAGCGGAGCTTGTAAAAATAGCAGCCTATGCTTGAACCCACCCACCTGCCCCGGACACCGACATGCCCAGCCCCGAAGCCACCCTCCTGCAAAGCTGGCACCACAACGCCCAGCCCTGGATCGACGCCGTGCGCAGCGGCGCCATCGAAAGCCGCCGCCAGGTCACGGACCAGGCCATCCTGCTGGCGGTGCTGGGCCGCCAGCCTGGGCGCGTGCTGGACCTGGGCTGCGGCGAGGGCTGGCTGTTGCGGGCGCTGGCGGATCGCGGCATCGAAGCGGTTGGTGTGGATGGCGACGCCACCCTGGTCAAGGCGGCGCAAGCAGCAGGTTCCAGGCATGTGCAGGTGGCCAGCTATGACGCGCTGGCCGCAGCAAGCGTGGACATCGGCCACGACTACGACCTGGTCTGCGCCAACTTCGCCCTGCTGCACCAGGACATCATCCCGCTGCTGAGCGCCATGCACGCCCTGCTCGCACCCGCAGGCACGCTGGTGATCCAGACATTGCATCCCTGGGCGGTGGCAGCGGGCGATTACCAGGATGGCTGGCGCGAAGAGACCTTTGCCGGGTTCCCGGGGCAGTGGCAACCCATGCCGTGGTACATGCGCACCTTGTCCAGCTGGATCAACGCACTGGACATGGCCGGCTTCACCCTGGCCACCCTGCAAGAGCCGCAACACCCGCAAAGCCCCGTGCCGCAGTCATTGCTGGTGGTTGCCGAGCGCCGGTAGCCGTTGGGGATACCGGCATTTGCCGTGATCAGAAGCGCCAGGTGGCCCCGCCGCCGATGATGTGCAGGGCCGCATTGTCATACGTACCCGACAGCGTGTCGCCCGAGCGCGCCTTGGTCTGCTCGACGTCCATGTCTCCCAGCCACACCAGGGTGTAGGCCAGGTGCAGGTCCAGGCCTTCGTCGAGCTGGTAGTTCACCCCGGCGGCCAGACGCCAGGCCTCGCCCATGGGGTTGTCGACGGTACGGTCCTTGTCGTCCACCGCCGAGCTGTCGTAACCCAGGCCCATGCTCCAGCGCAGCCGCGGGGTGGCCTGGTACTGGGCGCCGAGCGAGGCATGCCAGGTGTCCTTGTACTTGCGGTCTACGGTGCGGCTGACACCCAGTACATCGGCGTCGACCTCCACGCCAATGTCGCCGAATTCACTCCAGTCCTGCCAACCCAGGCTACCCAGCAGCTTCCACTGCGCATCGAGGTCGTGGGCAACGCTGAACAGCACCGTCTGCGGTATCGACATGTCCAGTTCCAGGCTGTCGACGTCCAGGCGCCGGAGCGCGGCATTGATGATCAGGTTGTCGACCTTGTGAACGCTGGGGCGGTCCTCGAATTCCAGGTCGACCTTGCTGGTATAGGCAAGGCCGATTTGCGTGCGCTCGCTCAGGCGGTACATCAGGCCGAGGTTGACCCCGACGCCAACGTCGCTGTCCTTGTATTCGAGTTGCCCGTCAGGGCGGTCGAGCAGCCCGAGCAGGTTGTTGTTGATGGCCAGTTCGTTGCGGTAATAGGCATAGACGATGCGCGGGCCGATGCCCACGCTCAGGTCATCGGTGAAGGTGTACGCCAGGGTTGGCTGGAACGACACGCCGATGATCGCCGCCTCCTGGTTGAAATAGCGCCCCGCCCAGTCGTCATCGTAGTCCAGCGCCAGGCCGAAGTTGCCGTACATGCCGAAGCCGATGGCCGAGCGCTCGTCGAGCTGGTGGCTGACGAACAGGCTGGAACCGGGCAGGTACTCAAGGGCGTTGCCGCCTTCGTTGCCGGAGAACTGATTGTTGCTGTCACGGGAAAAGCGCAGGTCGCCAAGAATCACTTGTGCGTTGGCGCTGATCTGGGTGCCCTGCAACCGGGCAATACCGGCCGGGTTGCTCATCAGCACACTGGGGTCGGTGGCCAGCGCCGCGGCGCCGGCATTGGCCAGGCCATTGCTCTCTTGCCCGGTTTCATAGATCAGGATGCCGCCAGCCCAGGTATTGCCTGAAGCCAGGCCCAGGCTCAGGGCCAGCAGGGTAGCGTACGGTCGATAAACGCGAGGCATGGCACGTCCTCTGTGACGATGGGCAAACGAGGAATATCAACTCAAGCCCTGGCCAGCCCACAGGCGACCAGCAGGGTAAAAATAGTAGGTCTTTGCGGGTAGTCGAGTGTGCAGGCATAGAACGAGTGAGGAGTGGCCGCTATGCTCCCGGAGCGCGCTTATGGCGGACCTGCCTGGCCGTGCAATCCATATCTGCGAAAAATCACTTCAAACGCTTACAATCAGCCGCCTCTCCCACCCACTTGACTGTCTCGTGAGGCTATGACGCTCGATCCCTCGACCCTGTTGACGCTCTCCGTCGCCCTGGCAGCGGCCGCGGCCCTGTACCTGGCGATCGAATGGCGGAGTATTCGCGAGCCTTCGCTGCTGTTCTGGAGTGCGGGCTTTGCCACCATTGCCGTGGGCTCGACACTGGCACTGCTGCGCGGCAGTGGCCTGCTGTTCATCGGCATCTGGTTCGCCAACGGCTTGCTGGTCACGGCCCACTGGCTGTTCTTGCTCGGCGTTGCACGCTTCACCCAGACGCGGCTCTCGCCTGCCTGGTACCTGATCTTCGTCGCCTGGCTGGCGTTGCTGCTGTTGCCAGGCGAGCAACCGTGGTCGAAGGTCACGCTGCTGGTCAATTCGTTGCTGGTCGCGGTGCTCGCCCTCAGGGCCAGTTTCTTGCTGCGCCCCCACGGTAAATCCTTGAGCGTGGGCGCCGTGCAGTTGCGCTATGTACTGCTGGCCCATGGGGTGTTCTACCTGATCAAATCCCTGACGGCCATCATCCCCGGCACGCTGATCGACCTCGCCGCGTTCCGGGGCGAAATCATCCAGGTCTCGCTGGTCGAAGGCGCCATGGCGATCATGCTGATCGCGCTGTCGATGACCGGCACCGAGCGCCACCGCCGTGAACAGCAAATCGAACAGCTGGCCGCCCATGATCCATTGACCGCCCTGTTCAACCGCCGGGCCCTGGAGGTACGGGCACCGCGTCTGCTCAAGGGCGTCTGCAGCGCCCGCCCCGGCGCCGTCTTGCTGATTGATATCGACAATTTCAAGCTGGTCAACGACCTCTACGGCCATACCGCAGGCGACCGTTTGCTGGTGACGTTGAGCGAACTGATTCGGGCGGTGCTGCCCGAGGACGCCCTCGCCGCCCGGCTCGGTGGCGACGAGTTCATCATCGTGTTCAAGGACGCCTCCAGCGCGCGAATCGAACAGCTTGGCCGCCAACTGCGCGAGCCGTTCCTCGCCACCACCTCACAGACCTTCACCACGCCCCTGCCCGTGACGCTCAGTATCGGCGCCAGCCTGTTCGACCAACCGCCGGCCAGCCTCGAGGGCTTGATCGAGCAAAGCGACACGGCGCTGTACGCCTCCAAGCGCAGCGGGCGCAACAGCATCCGCGTGGTTGACCGGACCACGCTGTGAGGCCGATCACAACAATGACATCAAATAGCCATCTTTTGACGTGAAACAATAGCCCAGTCGCTGTATAAAGCTGCCCCAAGCCAACAACCATGCAGCCTGAACGGCTGCAGAGACTTGCGAGATCAGCATGCAACCGGGAAGCAGCATCAGCGCCAGGGTCATTTCCGACGCGGTCAATCAACGTGCCGAACGCGCCTTTGGTAAAAGCGCGAAAAATGCGGTAGCCGTTGCGAACGTTGAACATCACACCGCCGACGTCGACTACGCGATTCGCACAAGCTACAGCCTGGAGGTCATCTCGCGCCCCGTGCGCGTAAACACTACACCGCTTTCCCTGGAAGGCGCCCGCGCCGCACTCCAGGCCCGGCAATCCGCCTTGATGTCGAACCCGGGCCAGGCGTTTCGCCAGTTGGTCATCGACCACCTCAAGGCCAATCCGCTGCGCATCAGGAAACCGGCAAAATTCAAGATCGCCAGCGACGATCACTTCTACTACAGCTGGCAGGCCTGCCACGGCTGCGCCGGCGACGGCACCATTCATTGCCATAGCTGCCACGGCCGCGGCGCCGTGAGTTGCGGCGGCTGTTATGGCTCCGGCCAGGAGCAGTGCTGGCAATGCAATGCCTCGGGCTGGGTCGGAGGCCCACGCTACTGTGTCTATTGCGGTGGATCAGGGGTGCACGCGGGTCAGCGCTGCAACGGCTGCGCAGGCCGCGGTGGCAGTGGCCACCAATGCCCAAGCTGTGCCGCCAGCGGCAAGGTTGCCTGCTCGCGCTGCCGAGGTACCACCACGGAACAATGCAGCAAATGCAACCGTGGCTGGATCACCTGCGATACCTGCGATGGCGCCTGCAACCTGACCTATGAATGGCATTACGACATTTATGCGCAAACGGAGATCACCTATCACTGGCCCGGTGCCCAGCCGTGGATGTCCGAACACCTGAAGGCGGCAGTCAACGACGAGGCCAACTACCCGTCGGTGTTCCAGGTCAGTTCGCTTTTTACCGGGGATGAAGATGCCTTCCGGCTGACGGGTAAAGGCTACGTCAACGGTGCCACAGCCACCGTCACCTACAAGGGACGCAGCGCCGCGTGCCAGTTCCTGGGCGAAACGGCAGTACCCGTCAATCTTGGCGGTGTGCTGTCGGGCAACTTCGTCCATGTGCTGCAACAGCTGGCAAACCCCAAGAAGCTCCGCGCCGTTCACAAGGCCTCCTCCCACACCATCGCGTCGGCGCTGATCAAGGAAGTCGAGCAGGACAGCGCCGAGGTGAAGGCATCGACGCCGGTGAAATCGGGGGTCATTACCCTGGAGCAGGCCGAGCAGTTCCTTGAGCTTCGCAAGCAGGCCAGAAACCACCTTTTCCAGAGCTGGAACACCTTCAAGTTGCGCGCGGTACTGCGCTTGTCGTGGTCGATCTTCGTCTGGCTGACCCTGTTCTACCTGGGCGTCAACCTGCTCGGCAAAGTTCAGCCAGGGGCCACCCAAGGGGTCATTGCCCTGCTCCGGTTTCCTGCCGAGGTGTTCGACAAACTGCTGCTGCCGTATCGCATCGCGCTTGAATACGGTGGCTGGACCCTCTGGACATTTATACTGGCGAGCCTATTTGCCGGGTCGAGGATCGTACCCAGGGTATGGCCGAAGATCGACCACTGGCCCGATAGCCTGTGGTTGCGGGCGCCCGTACTGCTGGTGACCGGGTCGGCGACACTGGCGGTATTGCTGGCACTGGCGCCTACCACCACGTTCTACTTCTTTCCGCCAGGCTGGATGCCGACGGGGGCACGGATCAGCCAGGCCATCAGCGGCACCTTCTCGATGATGCCGGCAATGTTCATCACCTCGCTCTGCGTGGCGCTGGTGCGGTACAAACTGGCCAGCAAGCTTTGGGTACACAAGCATCGCCTCAAGATGAACTTCTGATCCAACAGCCCCCTCCGACAGGGGGCTTTTTTTTGGGGGTTATTCACCGCATCCCGGAGGCACGGTGAATCGGCATCACCCTGAATACTGGATAGGCCAGCCGGCCGCATCGCGGGGCAAGCCCGCTCCTACCGAATACCTGCTGTAGGAGCGGGCTTGCCCCGCGATGGATCGTGAATCTTGCCAACAAATCCATGCCTGCCGGTAATCCCGCTTCAGCGTTGCACCTGGATGTGCACGACTCAGGGGCCTATCGCGGGGCAAGCCCGCTCCTACAACAGCCCGAAAGAACGCCACAGGCCAGCAAGAGCGCAGCGAATTGTGCTTTTGATCTTGATCTTCTGCCCCGTTAACCAGAAGGGCCGAACGGAGGTGTCGTGGAGGGGCTAGCGCGCAGCGCCTTCGGCGAAGGCCGAAGATGCGAAGCGTAGCGTTGCTTGCAACGCGTAGCTCGCAATGCCCCGTAGCGACACCGCAGTGAGGGGACCCGAAGCGCAGCGTAGGGCCCCTGGTGGGGCAGGCGGTTTTGCCTACTTTTTCCAAGAAAAAAGTAGGCCGCCGTAAAGGCGGAAGGGGCCGCCAGCCTCACCGCAAGAAATGGATAAACCCGCAGCCGCAACACCCCAGAAACCATAACGTGTCCACCATGTCCCCGCTCTCTGGTCTATACACCAGACAAAAGGCCCCCCACTGTAGAGGCAAAAGGGGCCGCCAGCGTCACCACACGAAATGGATTAGCCCACAGCAGCAACACCCCCCTTCCCCCTCCTTGCCAGCCTACCCCGTTACTGCGCAGTAGTCGGCGCAGGCTCATCGCTGACCCGCAGCAGCCCCCAGATCCCGCCCAGATTGCCGAACGCCGCATAGTCCCGATACAGATAGTCACCAGGTACCGCATTGGCACCACCAGCGCTGGGGAACATGAAACTGAAATGCGCTGCCGGGAGCACGCTTTCCTGCGCGCCGATGTACATGGCCATGGGGTTGTAGCCAAAGCGCACCGAACCGATCCCCGCGTCTTTCATGGGGTAACCCCAGAGATCGACCCTTTCGGCCTGGAACGGATTGAACGCCCAGACATGACCGTCGAGCTGGAAGGTCGCGCCCCGGCTGCCGCCCGAAGGCATCAGCACATGGGTGCGGAACGGCTGCCCGGGCTTGACCCGCAGTATCGGCGTGACCGGATCGCCGCCGACCAGGGCATTGCTGTAGGCCATGTGGGCATTGGGCACTGCGCCCAAACCATTGCCACCCGCCTGTCCGAACGGTGCGTTCGGCGCACGGGCGAAGCGGTACCACAGGGGCTCGCTCTTGTAGTTGATCGCCATGTCCGAGTTGTCTTTCGGGTCGTTGGGAATGCCCGGCCCTTCGGACGACATGTTCTCCACGGGCAAGCCGTTGGCCCAGCGCATGTTCAGGGACTTCTGCCAAACCATCATGAAGTCGCGATAACTGCTGGCGCCGGGTGCCTGCACCGTGGCCGACGCTCGGGAAGCGGCATCCTCCTGCCAGGTGGAACCCGCCGGCGTCACCGACATGGCCGCCACCAGGCCCTTCTGTGGTTGCTTGATGGGGTCGGCCGGCATCAGGTTAAGGCCACCGAACTCGATGGGGGTCGCCTCGATCGTGTCGACGTTGCGTCCCCCTTGAGACGCCACCGGCTGACCGGCACGCTCCAGGTGCCCGGCATAGTACTGATAGGAGCGGCTTGGCCATGCACCGGTATTGCCTGCCCGTGGCGCCACCGTCTGCACCGGGTTGCTGCCGACGTTGAAGCCATCGGACTTGCTGACGTCGTAGGTCAGCAACTGGGCGTGCAGACCAACGTGACTGGAGGGCCGCATCAGGTTGTTGTTGAAGGTGGTCGAGCCTTGCGCACCGGAACGGTCACGTTTGACCGTGCCTTGCATCACTGCGTAGTTCGGCAGATCCGGCATCATCAACGGCAGGCGGTTCTCCAGGGTGATGTTGATGCAATCGCCGGCGGCGGCACGTAGCACCAGCGGCTCGACGGGCACCCCGGGCTTGAGCTTGCCACTGACCGGGTCCAGGTCGGCCTTGCGCACATAAAGAATGGCCGTCGGGTCGTGCAACGGGCCGGACTGTCCGCCAATGGTAAAAGTCTCGCCATCTTCAGGGTCGAAGATCGTTACCTGCGGCACCGTCACCGGCCTTGGGTTGTAGACCAGGGTGCCGCCGTTCGGGTTGAGCGGGCCGCCGACATGCTGGCCGGCACCTGCCGGGTCGCCGAGGGTCAGGCCCAAGGGGTTGGCGAGGATATCGTTGGCCAGCGCCGCCACCACCTCGTAGTTGCGCTGCACCGTCGCCCGGGTGCCGATGCCATTGGGATTGGGGCTGAAGCGCGGGCACACGCCATTGAAATTCACCGTGTTGCGCGCGGCCACCGGCCTGGGGTTGTTGGGCAGCGGGAACAGGTCACTGCGGCTCTGCGAATAGTTGCGCATGATGCCCCACAGGCCACTCCAGTAGCCCTCCAGGGAAGCATCCATGGCATACAGGTAATCGCCGGTATCGCTGGCCGCACTGGACATCATCGCTACAGGCGCCATGAAGCCGAACTGCTCGGAAATCGCCACCATTTGCGACGCCTTCCAGCCGGTGTTGGAGCTATTGCCGAAGCCGCTGCCCGAATGCAGCCACTTCACCCCGTGCACCGTAACGTTGTGCTCCTCTTCGTGGCCGCCGGCATTGACCCGCAGGCGCACGTTGTCGCCGGTATAGGTGCGCAACGTCGGCGTGAACGGATCGCCCGGCAAGTCCCCCCGGTTGATGTGTTTGGGCAAAAGCGTGACCCCGCCGGTGGGGCCGGTCGCCGAGGTGATAGCGCTGGGGGCCAGGTTGAGTGCGGGGATCATGCGGTCGGTCCGGTTTTGCAGGGCATGGGCCAGGTCACCGGCCAGGCCGTCGGCCTGCATGCCCCGCTTGCCGTCCGGCGCCACCTTGTTCGGGTCGTAGATGCGCAGGCCCAGGGGCTCATGGCGGTAGTTGACGACGAAGATGCCGGGGTCCGAAGCCGAAATCGCTTGCGGGCACGGCCGCGACGGACACGTCAGCAGTTCGCCACTGGCAGCTTCCACGACCGACTCCAGCAAGTTGGCGGCCGTTTTGCGTCCCGGCGGATTGATGGCGTAGCGGAAGCTGTCCGCTGTGGCCGGGTAGGCCTGCGCATCGGGAACCCCATCGGGGCCCGCGCCGACGTAGACACCGGCTTCATAGGCGTGCTGGAAGTCGCTGAACTCGAGGAAGAACTCGCGGAAACTGTCGTTCTTGTTGTCGCCGTTGAGATCACCGGTCTCGATCACCGCTTGCCACGACGTCGGGCCGCCGTCCTCACGCCCGCTACCGTTGTAAAGGGGCTCGCCGGTTTCGGCGTGGTACCACTTGGAACCGGCAGGCTCGGCCAGCACCGTGGCGTACATGCCGACTTGCTGGTGGGTCGAAGGGCCAAGGTGGTCGTGGGTAAAGATATTGCCCAGGCCGCGGTCGATGTTGTGCACGTTCAGCACAGGGTCGGCGAACCAGCGTTGCAGCGTGGTGCGCGCGCCCAGCCAGTCAGCGCGATTGAACCGCCCGAAGTACGGGTGCTGTTTGGCCACCGGGCAATCCCCGGTGCCTTCGCGGGGGTCGCCGTTCTGACAATCGTTGAACCGGCGAATGGCGTGGATGCGCTCGACCACGGTGGACGGTGAGAGCACGCCATCCTCGTAGTTCCAGCCGTTGGCCGAGCCGTCGGCGGCAGTCAGGTCCCACTTGGGCAAGTGAATGTGCTGGCCGATGACGTCGGTAGGCGTACGCACCTGGTAATCGTCGAGTTCGTAGGCTGACGGCACCAGATTGGTGTGGTGATACATGGTGCAGTCGAAGGTGTTCATGCGCATCACCAACGGTTCAGGTGGGCGCTGCTTGTTGATCACCGGCCACGCATCCTCCCACAGGGTCAGGATTCGGGTTTGCGGGAAGTGATAGCCGATCTTGTTGAACACGGCGTCAAACTGGATATTGGCGCCTTTGTAAACCCGCGGGTGATCGGCACTGAACATCGAGGTGCCACTGAAGGTCTGCGCGTCAAGACGCTCACCGCTGTTGAAATAGCCGGCTCCGGCGCTGCGGGTCAGGCGTTTTTGCCGGTCGTCCATGCAGGGCTCGAAAAACGGCGCGCCCGCGACCGGAGGGGCCCCGTTGGTGAGAAAGTCGCGCGGCAGCAGTTGGCCATTGGGCAGCACGGCGAAGCTGGCATGTGAGGGCTTGGCGTGGAAGGCCATGGCCGACTGTTCGACATCGGTACCCTCCTCGGGGAGGTACACCGGTTTGGCGCGCTCCAGGGACTTGGTCATGTCCAGCAAAGAGGTGGTCACCTGCGCTTCACCGCCAGCCGACCAGCCATCCAGGCCATGACGTGGCAGGCCGCCATCCCAGCCACCGGCCTGAGCCGGATCCAGCGCCGCCCACAATGCATTGCCGCTGCCCTTCAAGGCCGTGGCCGTTTGCGCATCGAGCATGTCCAGAGGCGGCGTCGGCGGCCGTTGGCCGACGGTGCTTTCGACGCCGCCGATCCAGAATGGATAACCAGGATTTTTCAGGCTGCCATCGGCATTGCGGTTGGCTTCACTGCGATCGACCAGCGCCAGCGAACCGACGACTTTCTGCGCACTCGGCGTGTCGCTGTCGTCACCCGCTTCAGCGTCTGCGGTCTGCGTTTCACCACTCATTTTCGGCACCACCACGACTTTGCCCGGCATCGGCGGCAAGGCTTTGCCCGGCAAGGGCACGACCGCCGGAATGGGGGTGCCGGCGACGATTTCACCATCAGGCAAGGCCCGGGCGCCCGAGGCCGGCAAGCCACTGCGCAGCGCAAACGGCTGCGCATGGAAGTCGTTGTCGCCCTCCTGGCTCACCGCCAGGCGCGTGCCCTCCTCGAACACATCATGGATGCGCCACATGGCCCACATGCCTTGGGCGAAATGCGGGTAGAAATGGCAGTGATAGATCGCATCGCCGACCACCCGATTGCGGTTGCCGGAGCCACCATTGGCGATCTCGTAGGTGTAACCCGAGCCGGGGCCGACGCCCTGGGCATCCATGTAGTCGGAGTTGTCATCGTTGGGGTTGAACAACCACTGGTGACCGTGAAGATGGAAAACGTGTTGCTCGTAACCCACGCTGATATTGCGAAACTTCACCGCGTCGCCCAGGTAGCTGTGAGCGACGTTGGAAGGTTCGGCCGGATACAGCGCCATGCTGGCCTTGATACCGACACTGTCGGCCGGCGGAACCTGGCCGGGTGCCAGTTGCTCGAGACCGATGTTGGCCGGCACGTCCACCTGCATCGCGATATCACCGGTGGTGTGTGCGCTGAGGAAGAATTCTTCATAGGCGCAGGACAAGCAATCATGCATGGGGCCCACACCCACACGGTTGGCGATGACCTCGGCGCCCATGCCACCGGAGCCGTAGTTGACCATAAAGGCGTCGCGCGTCGGATCGAGCATCTGGCCGAACGCCAGGTCGCCCCAGAACCCTGGAAACGCCTGGACGACAGCGGACTGATCGTGGAACACCGCAGCAAAATCGCGGAACGGCTCCAGGCGATTGGGCAGGCTGGGGTTACGCTTACCCTGGCTTTCAAGGGGATAGGTGGCGGGTGGGAAACTGCCATCGTCATTCGGCCCCATGACCACCGCGTCGGCATTGCTGGCAATGATTTCATTGCCGTCGACCATGCTCAGGATCGGTTTGCCTGCCTTGCCTTCCGCGATCCAGGGTTCCAGCACCGGGTAGCGAGCCTGGTAGTCGATGATCGGCTGGCCGGCCGGTGTCCGCCCGCGCGTAGCCAGGCGCAAGTCTTCTTCGGTGACCGTGTTGTGATAGGCCTGCCCACCTTTGGGCAGCACCACAACCTGGCCGAACAGGCCGTTGCCGACGTTGCCGGAAGAGCCCTCGCTGCCGAAGGTGGCGCCGTAGCTGGTCGCTACGAACGTGCCTTCGCGTTCGGCGTAGAGGGTATAGGTGCGACTTTGCCCCGGTGCCAGCAAGGTGTTGTCGTTGCGTCCGCTGTTGGCGGAAATATCGTTGATCGAGCCAAAGGCCTGTAGGCCGTTGACCTGGAAACCGACATGGCGGTCGGCGACTTGAGCGTCGACGTGCAACTCGCCGTTGGCGGCGTTCTCGTGGTCGTTGCCCTGGCCATTGGGGTTGGCCTGGAACGCCAGCAGGTTTTGCAGATTGACCGTCAGGCACTCTCCGGCAGCGACCCGCAATACCAATGGGCGCGGCCGCTTGTCCGGGCGCAAGGTGACTTGACCTGGCGTGGCGCTACCGCCCTGGGTGATCAACACCCCCTGGGTGTCCACCACATCCGCACGCAGGGCGAACATCATGCCGTTGGGGTTATGCGCACCGAGCCGGTTGAACATCAACGGCTGGTCCATGGCCACGACATTGGCCACCAGGGTGCGCTGGCACTGCACCGCCGCCTCGGCCAGCTCGCCACCGGCGAGCCATACGCCTGCGAGCAAGGCCAATCCTTGCGGCTTCCTCAACCAGCGACGCATGCCATCAACGTCTATTTGAGAGTGCAGTTGGGCGCGGATCATTTGGACAGGCCTCCAAGTCAGCACACACACTTAGGTGGAGTTCGAGCCCGCAAATATCGCGCCAAAAAAAATGATGTTTGAATTCAAGCAGTTGAGAAGTTAACGCCCATAACCGGGGGATACTTCCCCCACTTATATCCCGAACTTCCCCGCACTTGTTTCAAATTGTGTATAGAGAACTAATATATATCGCGCGCGCACGCGAAGATGGTTGTCACGGGCAAGGCCTCGACAACCAGAGTCATACTTCTCTTGCCTGTCGCATCCCCGCTGAACAGCCCGCACGCTGTAAAGGCAGCACTTGCAGTTCGGCGCAAAGTTCCCCCGCCAGTGGGTGTAATGCCCCACCCGTACCCGTTTCGACAAGCATGAGCGTCCCTCGACACCCTGGCGAACCCGCTTTGGCTCGATAAAAGCCCAGGGACGAGGTACACAGTTGCAGCATGAAATACAGGCAGTCTTCATGACGCCTTGAACAACGTGCGCGGCTTTGACACGGCAGTATTCATTACCGAACAAGACATCAATCCTTTTGCTGACGACATCGCTCATACAACTTTCGGCTTAAATCGGCACGATCATTGCTGATACCGATTCAGAACCTTTTTGACCGAGCTGTACCACCCAGCCTGTGTCTTTTTGAGAGGACTGAATCATGCACAACAGATTGTCCCTACTGGCAAGTTCAATTCTGCTTGCATCAATAAGTGGCGGGACGGCGCAGGCAGCACTCTACGCCGTAGATCCAGGTGTCCCTGGAGAACGCCCCTACCCCCTCGACAGCGGAAACAAGACCGGTTACGCCGCCTGGTATCAGGACACCCACGGCCGTACCCTGGACCTGTGCCTGAGCAAGGCGGTCAGCTCGCGCGCAGCACCCACCCCCGGGGCGCCGGCATACATGTGCATCCTCAACCCGGCACCTGGGGAGTTCGATGACACCCAGCCGATCGTCTTCCCGACCAACTATCCCGATGAAACGTTCTGGTTCGCCGCGGACGGCGCCATTACCGACGCCGCCAGCGGCATCGACCTGGACTTTGGCGCGGCCATCGAAGCCGCGTTCAACGGCGAGGTCGCTGACGGCCACCAACTGAGCTTCGCCCGTATCCGCATTCGCGTCGATGTGCCCGCACCTGGCGTCTACACGGTCACCCACCCCTATGGCGTCGACGTGTTCAACGTCACGCCGGAAGAGTTCGCCGACACCGGCGGCACCCGGGCAATCAACATGACCCGCGATATCGGCATCGGCCCAGCCGGCGACTACACCGGCGCGCTCAGGGGAGACATCGGACCGTTCCTGCGCAGCGTCAATGGCCCTTATGCCGAGAACAACCCGGAAACCGGCCAGCAGGAGAAATACATCGGCGACCCGAACATAGAGGAGCAAGTGACGGGCAGCCCCTTCAATACCAACTACCTGCGTATCCAGGGCCCCAACGGCATCGATACGCGCAGCGACACCTTCTCCGTGTCCGGCAAGCTCAGCGCCGTGGACCTGCCAGCCCCTGCACTGGTCCAGCGTGCCACCTACTCGCGGGGAAACACGCCCGAGGGTGTGGTCGCGTACCAGGATGTCTTCACCATGGCCCCTCCGCCACCCGGCACGGCCAACTTCCTGGACAGCGCGGGCACTGCCGTGACCATGACGGAAGCCAATTCGACCGGAAGCTGGTATGGCCAGTCGACCGTCAACCCGACCATCCCGGCGCTCCTGCAAGTGACGGTCGACAACCATGTGGCGATCCCTACCCTCCATGTGCCCACCACCGTGCCCGTACCACTGACCGATCTGGTCACCATCAACAAGGCCGAATACAGCCGCGGCACCGGTCGACTGACCATCGAGGCCTCGACCAGCGACCGCACCATGCCTCCAAACCTGACCGCTTACGCCGGGAGGAGTGGTGCGCTGATCGGTGAGCTTTCCGGCGGCGCCGACAAGTCCCTGTCGCCTACCGCCGGCACAGTCCCTCCGGCGACCATTCGGGTGACCTCGGCGAACGGCGGCAGCGATACAGAAGAAGTGGTCATCGTCCAGTGACCCAGCGAATTCGGATCAAGAGCCAGGAGGTAACATGAACAAGTGGCCACGTTTCATATTCAACACACTGAGCCTGTCCATCGCGATGGCAGGCGGTGCCCACGCAGCCCTGCAGAGTTTCGACCCGGGGCCCTACACCCTGGCCACCGGCCGGTTCCCCATGTGGTATCAGGACTTCAACAATGTGAAGCTGGAGCTCTGCCTGTCCAAGGCCGTCAGCACCCGCGCGCCGGGCACCGCAGCCGCCCCCGGCTACATGTGCACCATTCCCGCAGAAGGCGGATTCAACCCCGCCGAGCCCATCATCTTCCCCAACAACTGGCCAGGCGAAAGCTTCTGGTTCATCGCTGACGGCACCGTCGGTGACAGAACCTACGGCATCGAGCAGTACGTTGCAGCACTGGAAGCGGTGGCCGGCGAAGGCGAGATCGTCGATGGGGAACAGCACAACTTTGCCCGCATCCGTATCCGCGCCGCAGTCCCCACCGCGGGTATGTACACCGTGCGCCATCCTTACGGTACCAAGGTGTACGTCGTTTCCACCACCGGGCGGCGGGCGATCAACGACACCAGTGACATCGGTATCGCCACGCTCAACTACTCGGGCGCCTTGCAGGGAGCCCTCGGGCCGTTCCTGTACAGCGTGTCTGCCCCCAATAGCCTGACCAACGAAGCCGGCACGGAAGTCGCCCGCTACTACACCGAGACCAACCCGGAAACCGCCCTGCAGGAGAAATTCGTCGGCGACCCGAACCTCGCTGAGCAAGTGCGCGGCAGCCCGGTTCTCGATGATCACGGCAACCCGCAAAACTATCTGGAGATCTCAGGTCCCGCGGGCACTCTGCGCACCAATCTGTTCACGGTCTCAGGCAAGATCTACGACGACCGCACCCAGACGCCGGTGGAGGTGGAGCGCGTCACCTACCAGCGTGACAGCAACGGCTCGCGGGTTGAGATATTTGCCGACTCGCACCGTACCAACAGCAGTACCCACGCCGTGACGCCGGCTGCATCGACGATCTGCTACCGCACCACCCTCACCCTCACCGGAACGCCACCGGGACCGTGCCTGCCGAGCGCGAACCTGTTGACGGACAACAACGGCTACTTCTACACCAGCTTCGCGACGACAACCGCCCCGCCATCCGTGGTGGTGGTGACCGCCAGCGAATTGGGTGGCGCAAGCAAACCCACCTCGGTATCGCGCACGCCCGTCGATGTGGTGAAAGTCACTTCGGCGCAATACGACCCGGAGCATCACCGCCTGACCATCAAGGCGACCTCCAGCGACAAGGTCCTTAAACCTGGCCTCGTCGCCCAGGGATACGGTCCTCTGCCAAGCGACGGAACGCTGGTGGTCAATGACCTGACCCAGCCACCGGAAAGCGTTACGGTCAAATCGGCAGCCGGCGGTGCGGACAGCGAACCGGTGACCGTTACCGGCATCGTCGAAGGCCCTTCCGAAAACCGGAAACCTCTGGCCGTAGCGGATACCGTGAGCACCAGCTCGGGCGTCCCCGTCACCATCAACGTACTGGCCAATGACAGCGATCCCGACGAAGACACGCCGCTGGCCATCGACAGCTTCGTACCGCCGGCGGCAGGCCAGGGTACGGTAGCGCTCAATGGCACCACCAGCCTGATCTACACACCACCGGCGACCAATGTCCCGCTGCAGGCGACCTTCAGCTACATCGCCAGGGACAGCAAAGGCCTGGCATCAGAGCCGGCAACAGTCACGGTCAACGTGAGCCCGAACCAGGTCCCTGTCGCCAACAACGACACTGCAAGCACCCAAGGAGGAACGCTGACGCTTAACGTCTTGCTCAACGACTCCGACCCTGAAGGCAACACGCCTTTGAGCGTGATCCTCCTGAGCCAGCCAGCGACGGGCCAGGGCAGTGTCAGCACCAACGGTACAGTAGTGACCTACACCGCACCGCAGAACATCAGCAGTGCCTTTACCACCACCTTCACCTACCAGGTGCGCGATTCGCTTGGAGCGCTCTCGGCACCCGCCACCGTCACCGTGCAAGTCACACCGTTGGTCACGCAGGAAAACCTGGTGGTCACCACCGCCGAGGTACGAGCGCGCGCCAATAACCGATTGACCTGGGACCTCTCCGGCACCACCTCGGCGGTGGTCGGCAACACCATCACCGTTCAGGTCTCCACCGCTAGCGGCCTGGCCACGGTGGGCACCGCTACCGTCCCGATCACCGGCCGCTGGCGGCTGTCGGCAACCACCACGACCGTTGTGCCAAGCGCCAACCCAACGGTCACCATCCGATCATCGCTCGGCACCGTACGCACGGCACCGTTGGTGGTCCAATAGCCAATCGCCCCGCCTCCTTCATCGGAGGCGGGGCCTTTTTCGACGATCGGATTTTCGAGGCTGCAAGATAATCCGCTCCATGCCGCGCCGCTACTTTCCCCTTCCGCCCTGCCCTGAAAACTGGATAGGCCAGCCGGCCTCATCGCGGGACAAGCCCGCTCCCACCGAATGCTGGCTGTGGGAGCGGGCTTGCCCCGCGATGGCTCTAGAATCCTGCCAATAAATCCATGCCTGCTGCTGATCCCAATTCAGCGTTGCGCCTGGATGTACATGACGCTGGGGCCTATCGCGGGGCAAGCCCGCTCCTACAGCCAGCGCAGGTCAGCAAGAGCGCAGCGAATTGTGCTCTTGATCTTGCTTTTGATCTTCTGCCCCGTTAACCAGAAGGGCCGAACGGAGGTGTCGTGGAGGGGCTAGCGCGTAGCGCCTTCGGCGAATGCCGAAGTTGCGAAGCGTAGCGTTGCTTGCAACGCGTAGCTCGCAATGCCCCGTAGCGACACCGCAGTGAGGGGACCCGAAGCGCAGCGTAGGGCCCCTGGTGGGGCAGGCGGTTTTGCCTACTTTTTCCAGGAAAAAAGTAGGCCGCCGTAAAGGCGGAAGGGGCCGGCAGCCTCGCCGCATGAAATGGATAAACCCACACCACAGCAGCAACACCACCACAGCCCCCACCACAAACATCACAATCCCCGGGGCAAACCACTCACCCCTTGAGCGCAGTCTCGATAGTGGCAATGTCAATCTTGGTCATGGTCATCATCGCCTCGAACGCCCGCTTGGCCGCAGCACGATCGGAATGGGTATAGGCCGCCGTCAACACCCGCGGAGTGATCTGCCACGACAGCCCCCACTTGTCCCGACACCAGCCACAGGCGCTCTCCTCGCCGCCGTTGTCGACGATCGCATGCCACAGCCGGTCGGTCTCGGCCTGATCGTCAGTGGCCACCTGAAACGAGAACGCCTCGCTGTGCTTGAACATCGGCCCGCCGTTGAGGCCCAGGCACGCAATGCCCATCACCGTGAACTCGACCGTCAACACATCACCTTGCTTGCCGGCCGGGTAGTCCCCCGGGGCCAGGTGGACGGCGCCGACGGCGCTGTCGGGGAAGGTCTTGGCGTAGAACGTTGCAGCCTCGAGTGCATCGCCTTCGTACCAGAGGCAAATGGTGTTTTTGCTGGTCATCCTGGTGCTCCATTCTTTATTTGAAGAAATGGCTGGGGGTCGTGCCGAACTGCTTCTTGAACATGGTGGTGAACGCGCTGGGGCTGTCGTAGCCAAGCTCGGTGGCCACATCGATGATCTTCCCGCCCACCGCAATCCGCTCAAGTGCCAGTAGCAGACGCGCTTGCTGGCGCCACTGGCCGAAGGTCATGCCGGTCTCCTTGCGAAACAGCCGCTGGATGGTTTTTTCATCCAGGTTCAAGCGGATGCTCCAGTCCGACAAGGTCGATCCGTCGCCCGGATCATGTTGCAGGGTAGAACAGATGCGCTCCAGGCGCGGGTCGGTCGGCTGGGGCAGGTGCAGGGGCAAGGTCGGCAGCACCTGCAGTTCATCGAGGATCAGGCGCAGCACCCGGGCCTCGCGCGAGTCGGCCGCACAAGGCTGGGCGATGTCGACCGAGGCTTTGATCAGCTCGCTGAGCAGCGGTGAAATGCTCACCGTGCGGGTTTCGCCGGGCAGGTCGAGCCGTTCGTCAGGCTGCACGAACACACTGCGCATTTTCACCTCGCCAATGCAGCGGATCCAGTGCACGTGCCCCCTGGGCATCCAGAGGCCGCGGCTGGGGGGCACCGTCCACTGATGCAGGGCCGAATGCACCACCATCACGCCTTCAATGGCATAGATGAGCTGATGCTTCTGGTGGGAGTGGGGCGCGATGAAGCGGTTTTCCGGGTAGTCGGTGGCACTGCTGCGCACCGCCCAGGGGCCGTCGTCGATTTCTTGCAGGAATACAGCCAGCGGCTTCATCGTCATGCCCTTTTTGCGAGGGTAGTTGCCCTAATAGCGTGAGACAGGCAATTCTGCCGCCCCTAGGATAACGCTGCAACCTTGAATCCCTTGCCTGCGGAAGCCCCAGCATGTCCTCCACCAGCCTCAACCCAGCCGTGGCCAGCGCCTCGGTTGCCCGCCAAGCCAGCCCCTTGGTGATGCGGGTCATCGGTGCCTGTGCCCTCGCCCACCTGATCAATGACTTGATCCAGGCGGTGCTGCCGTCGATCTACCCCATCCTCAAGGCCAACTATGGCCTGAGCTTCACCCAGATCGGCCTGATCACCCTGACCTTCCAGCTCACCGCCTCGTTGCTACAGCCCTGGGTGGGCTATCACACCGACCGCCATCCCAAGCCCTGGCTGCTCCCCACCGGCATGCTGTGCACCTTGGTCGGCATCCTGATGCTGGCCTTCGTCGGCAGCTTTTCGGCGATCCTGCTGGCTTCGGCGCTGGTGGGCATCGGCTCCTCGACCTTTCACCCGGAGGCGTCGCGGGTGGCACGCCTGGCCTCCGGCGGCCGCTACGGGCTGGCGCAGTCGACCTTCCAGGTGGGCGGTAACGCCGGCAGCGCCTTCGGGCCGTTGCTGGCGGCAGCCATCGTCATTCCCTATGGCCAGGGCCATGTCGCCTGGTTCGGCCTGTTCGCCGTGTTCGCCATTGCCGTGCTGTACGGCCTGAGCCGCTGGTACCGCCACCACCTGGACCTGTTCAAGCTCAAGCAGGGCAGCCAGGCGACCCACGGGCTGTCCAAGGGCCGAGTGACCTTTGCCCTGGTGGTACTGGCGTTGCTGGTGTTCTCCAAGTACTTCTACATGACCAGCCTGACCAGTTATTTCACCTTCTACCTGATCGAGAAGTTCGACGTATCGATTGCCAACTCGCAGCTGTACCTGTTCCTGTTCCTGGGGGCGGTGGCGGCGGGCACCTTCTTTGGCGGGCCGATTGGCGACAGGATCGGGCGCAAGGCGGTGATCTGGTTCTCGATCCTGGGGGCTGCGCCTTTCACCCTGGCGTTGCCTTACGTGGACCTGTTCTGGACCGGCGTGCTGAGCATGATCATCGGCTTCATCCTGGCCTCGGCATTCTCGGCCATTGTGGTGTTTGCCCAGGAGTTGGTGCCGGGGAACGTCGGCATGATTGCGGGGGTGTTTTTCGGCCTGATGTTCGGCTTTGGCGGGATTGGTGCGGCGCTGCTGGGGCACTTGGCGGACAGCCAGGGAATCGAGGCGGTGTACCGGTTGTGCGCTTACCTGCCGTTGTTGGGGGTGTTGACGATTCTGCTGCCTTCGACCAAAGGGGTGTGAGCTGATCGCGGGGCAAGTCGGCTCCTACCGTAGGAGCGGGCTTGCCCCGCGATGCCGCTCAGAATCAAAACTTGACCTTGATGCCGATCATGCCCTCGTAGCTTCTGCTGTCCTCGCCAAACGCCTTCTGGTAGCCCAGCGAACCTGTCACCGTCGTGCGTTCGTTGACTTGGTAATCAACCCCCATGTTCATCTCGCCCCACGTGCCGCTCATGTCCGTGCCAAAGGGGATGTAGCCATCGGCCGAGGAGAACTCTGTCTTGGCTTTGCCTTTGAACTCGTGCCAGACACTTGGGCGAACCCAGGCGTTGGTGCGGTGGATCTTGCCTTTGTCGTCTTCGCGGAACCAGTCCTTGTCGATGCGTACACCAATGCGGCCAGTCAGCGAGTCGACGTCGTCGAAGCGCACATCCGAGGCATCGTCATGGCTGTCGTCGACCTTGATCCGGCTGACAATCACCTGGGCTTGCGGTTCTACGTGGAGGTTTTTGTCTTTCTCGGCATGGAAGGGGTAGCCGCCTTCCAGCGAGGCCGTGACGCCACGACCACGAGTCTTGAGGCCGTCCAGGTCGTTGGGGCTGGTCTTGATGTCGAACTGGTTGAACTGCAGCACCCCATCGAGGTACCAGCCTTCCGGCCCGAAGTGAGTCCAGTAGCCGCCCACACCGTAGGCGCGCAGCAGGTCATCACCGGCATTGACACCATCGTTGTGCTCGACGCTGCCGGCGATGCGGCCAATGCTCAGCGACAGGCCGGCCTGGTCGGTGCTGCCGTCGACGTCGTCGTTACGGTACAGGTCGGCACCCACCTGGAAGGCATGGATGCGGTAGTCGGCACTGGCGCCCTCGCCCAGGTCCTGTTCGCCCTTGCGGTAGATCAGGCGACCCCAGCCCAGGCTCGGGCCGTAGGTATCGACGGCCTCACCCGGCAGCGGGTCGGTGGCCAGGCGACGCTCTTCACCGACACGCTCGTGCAGGGTGTCGACCATGGCGTGGCTGTAGTGCAGCAGCATCGAAGGCAGTGCCCGGTACAACGAGGTTTCAGGGCGGTAGTTGGGCACCTGTGGACGTGCCGGAATGTCTGCAACCGGGTTGAACACCGGGGCGGCAGGATCTGCCGGGGCCGCTGGGGTCACAGGCGTCACTGGGGTCACAGGATTTACCGGGGTAACCGGTACCACGGGGTCTACAGGAACCACAGGGTCTGCATCCTTGGTCGAACGCAGGTACCAGGCTTCACCGTTGCTGCCGTCCTGGCTGGCACGGTGCAGGGTGTACTCGTAAGGGCCGGCCTTGACCCGGTTGAGCAGGCGGAAAGCCTCGGTGTCGGTGGTGGCGCCGTTGACCGCGTCGACCACCATGATGCCGTTGCCCTGGGTCAGGGCGCCGGGGCCGCCGGCATTCTTGATCATCAGGTTGCTGCTGCCGTCGGCCTTGCCGCCATCCACCACCAGCTTGTCCGAAGGCGAGTCATCCTTGTAGAGGTAGGTGTTCAGGGCGATGGTGCCGTTGGCGCCGTGGTAGTTGTTGACGGTCAGGTTCTTGAAGCTGCCACCCACCGGGGCGCTGAAGTCGATCAGGCTGGCCTCGTTGTGCAGGTTGCCCAGGTTCGACTCACCGCTGAGGTTCCAGATGCTGGTATCGCGCAGGCTGACACTGGAGTCGCTGCCGGCCGCAGTGCGTGCCGAACCATTGAGCACCGAACCCGAGACATCGATGCGGGCATTACCGGCGCTGGCCAGGGTACTGCCGACGCCCTGCCACTGGCCGGTGCCCATGTCGGGCATGCTGGTGCCGTCGCTGGCCACCGCGCTGTCGACATTCAGCCACTGGCCGCTGCCGCCGACGATGGTGTCGATCAGGCTGATATCGGCCACACCGGCCACGCCGACGGTGGCGCCGTCACGGTTGTGCAGCACGCTGTTATTGACGTTTGCCTGGCCCTTGAGGGCGTCGGTGCCCTGGGCGAAGAGCGCGGCGGCCTGTTCGCCGCTGGCACTGATCACGCTGGTGCTGGCGCTGAGCACGCCGCCGTTCTTGGCCACCGCGCCGTGGGCCAGGTCGCCGCTGGTGTTCACCCCGACCTGGTCGAGGTCGACGCGAGCGGTGTTGTTGGCCAGGGCACCCAGGGCGTTTACCCCGCTGGTGGTGACCGAGGTGTTGCTGGCGTCGAGCTGTGCACCCGACTCCGCCTGCAAGCCGTGGGAGCGCACGCCGTGGGTACTGACAGTCGAATCGAACAGCTCCAGCTTGGCTTCATCGGCCTGGTACTGGCGGCTGACCAGTGCGCCAGGGGCCTGGTCGCCGTGGGTTTCGACGCTGACGTTGTGGGCAATCAGGCTCACCGGCGCAGGTTTGACCCTGCCGATACCGGCGTACAGGCCCACGGAATACTGGCCTTGGGTCTGCAGCGAGACGCCATCGAGCAGCATGCTGCCGCCATCGTCCACCGCAGCGGCATAGGCCTGGGTGCCCGTGGTGAGCACGCTGGTGCCATGGACGTTGAGCTGGGCGCCGGGGTTGCGGGAGGCCAGGGCATGGGGAAAGGTCAGGTTGGATGAGATCGGCGAGCCGTTGCCGGTGGTGGTCACCGAGCCGCCGTACAGGGTGACGGTGGCGTTGGTGTCGGCGACCACGCCCATGGCGTTGTCGTCACCGGCGGTGGTGATGCTGAGGTTACGGGCCACCACGGTCGAGCTACCGGCGCTCAGGCCGGTGGAGTAGTTGCCCAGGGTGTCGATCTTGCCGTTGTTGATCAGCAGGTCGCTGCCGGCCAGGGCGCGTACGCCAAAGCTGGTTTTCTGGGTGGTGCTCACCTCGGTGTCGTTGAGGATCAGCGACGAGCCGCTGCCTTCGACCAGCGCGCCCAGGCCCCAGGGGCCGACAGCGCCGGGGGCTGCGTCGAGGCTGATCTTGCTGCTGTTCACCTCGGCACTGGCGCCATCCTTGACGTAGACGCCATGGGAGCGGGCACCGATGACATCAATGCGGCTGTCCGAGACATCCGCCCGGGAGCCGCTGCCTTCGACCGAGACACCGTGGCTGAAGGTGCCTTGGGCCGACACCAGGCTGCCTTGCAGGGCTACGGCGCCGCCGTTCATGGCGCGGGCGCCGGAAGTGAAGTCCGTGGCGCTGCCGGCGCCCTTGACGGCCAGGGTGCTGTCTTTGACGGTGACCTGGCTGCCGGCGCCGTCGGCGCGGGCGCCGCCGATGTAGTTGCCGATGGCACTGACGCTGGTTTTATCCGCTTCGATGGTGGCACCCCCGAGGGCATGCAGCATGGCGGTCGTGGTGGTGCTGGTGGCTGCGGCGGTACTGGCCAGGACGCTGCTCTCGAGCTGGATGTGGCCGCCGTCTTCAGCACGGGCAGCACTGGCCGCCACGGCGCCCAGGTTGACCGCCACCTCGCTCGCCTCGATCCGGCTGCCTGCGCCGGTGGCCTTCAGGCCGTGGCTGGCGTTGACGCCGTTGGTCGCACCGGTGGTGCTGATCACACTGCCCTGGCTCAGGCTGATGGTACCGCCGTCCTGCGCCAGCACACCCACCGAACCCTTGGACAGGGTGCTGACGCTGCCACCGACAAAGTCGATGTGGCTGCCGCTGCCGCTGGCCACCAGGCCCTGGTTGTTCAGGCCGCCGACGTTGCCGCCCAGGGTGACACTGCTGTCGCGCAGGGACACCTGGCCACCGCTCTTGGCACTGACCCCGGTCATGTTGCTGGCGGTGATAAGCGCGCTGCTGGCGGTCTTGGGCACCAGGTTGACGGTTACCCCGTTGCCACTGAGCTGGCCGCCGTTGCTGGCCTGCAGGCCAGTCTGGCCGGCGGCGTTGGCGGCGCTCTGTGCGCTGTTGTTGACGGTGCCGCCGTTGAAACCGACGCTGCTTGCGCCCTGGGCCAGCACACCGATGGTACGGGCGGCAGCCAGGTTGACGACGGTGTCGTCATGGGCGCCGGCGGTGGCAATGCCGATGTTGTCCGGCACGATCACGTTGATCGGTGCGGGTGCGCCAAGCAGGCGTGCGGCAAACACCCGTGGGGCGTCTTCGCTGGCCTGCAGGGCGATCGCAAGGTAGGACGGGCTGGCCATGACGCCGGCGGCCGAGGGTGGGTCGACGTCCTGGGCAGGTGGCTCGACGGCGTTGTCTTCGGCTTCGGCTTCAATCACGTTGAGGCTGAACAGTCCCGCCAGTACCAGGCCGATGGCCTGGCCCAGGCAGGTGCGCTGGAACTTGGGATGGCGTGCTGGATGGCGGGTGAAGGTTTTCATGGCAGCCTCGCAGGCTTGGGTAATGGGATGCCTGAAGTCTGCGCGGATGGCCGCGGTGCTTATGTCGGAGCAAGGTCAATGCCCTTGTAGGAGTGACTCTCGACCGGGCTGGACTATGCTTGGGCGCAGACCGCCATGGAGGTAACTGCACATGAGCACCGTCCTGCTCGTGGACCACCTGCCCATCGTCCGCGACGGGCTGCGGGCCTTGCTTGCACGCACCGGCCACCAGGTGCTGGCCGAGGTCGACAACGGCCAGGATGCGCTGGACAAATGCCGCCAGCTGCGCCCGGAGCTGGTGATCCTCGAACTGCTGGTGCCGCGCCTGGGCGGGCTGGACCTGCTGCGCCGCCTGCGCGCCAGCCACGAAGGCATCAAGCTGCTGGTGTACAGCGTCCAGGAGGCCAGCCTGTACGCCGCCCGCTCGCTGCAGGCCGGGGCCGATGCCTACGTGAGCAAGACCGAGGCGCTGATAGAGCTGGAACATGCCCTGCAGGCCGTCAGCCACGGGCGCAGCTACTTTCCCCGCGAGGCGACCCGCCAGGACGCCAACGAGTCCGAAAGCGAGCTGGAGCAACTTTCCGGCCGCGAGCTGACGGTGCTGCAGATGCTCAGCCAGGGCCTGAACAACAAGGACATCGCCGGGCAACTGAGCCTGAGCTACAAGACCGTCAGCACCTACAAGGCGCGCCTGCACCAGAAGCTCAAGGTCGACAGTGATTTCCAGTTGCTGGAAGTGGCGCGCAGCCATGGCCTGGTGGCCGGTGACGACACCGCCCGGGTACAGGGCACGCCCCTGGACCCGCAATTACTGCGCGAGTACGGGCTGTTGCGGGCGTTGCTCGATTCGGCGCCCTACCCCATGTTCGTGCGTGACCTCGAAAGCCACCTGCTGATGTGCAACCGCCGCTACCTGACCTACACCGGCGAGAGTTTCGAGATGATCCGCGGCACCACCCTGGACCAGGCCCTGTGGCTACCGACGCTGATGCGCGAGCGTTCATGCCAGCGCTTTCGCGAGGCGGTGATCCGCGAAGAGCCCTTCATGGCCGAAGCGGTGGTCGACCTCGCGGGGGTGCCCACCGCCATGCACTACTGGTGCACACCCTTTCGCGACGAGAGTGGCACGCTGGTCGCCATGCTCGGTGGCATGCGCGACCTGACCGAGCGCGACAAAATGCTCTCCACCCTGCGCCAGGAAGGCGCCGAGGCGCGCTTTGCCAGCCACCTCAAGAGCACCACGCTGGTGGCCGTCAGCCACGAACTGCAAGCGCTGCTGGCGGGCATGCAGCAGAACCTCGACCAGGTGTTGTTACCCGGTGCCGACGACCCGCAACCCAGGCTCAACGCGCTGTCCCGGCAAATCGAAGACATGCGCCAGACCCTGGTTAGGGTCGATGAAGTCATGGCGCTGGATGCCCACGAAAAGGAGTCACAGACCGAGGCTCACCACCTGGGCGACCTGACCGAAGAAATACTCGCGCCCTGGTACCCGCGGCTCGCGGCCCAGGGGTGCGCGCTGGACCTGGGCCCGGGCCTGCGCGCCCTGCAAAGCGCCTGGATCGATGCCCGCCACTACCGCCAACTGCTCGACAGCCTGCTCAGCTACCTGCAACTGAGCGCCCTGCCTGAGCGGATCGACCTGCACCTGGCCACCAGCCTCCAGCCCCGCGGCCTGCTGCGCCTGAGCCTGACGCTGACGCCGTGGCCCGAACCCAAGCCCCAGGACACCCCCGCCGTGCTGGCCCATACCGCCATCCAGCGACTGCTGCTGCGCTTGCAGGCCAAGGCGCAGGTCGATAACCAGCATGATCGCTGGCTGCTCGAACTGGACCTGCCACAAGCGCTGCCCTTCCTGTAAGTGCGCAGCGAGCAGGTGTCGCAGTGCATTGCTGCTAGATTTCACCCACACCCTCTCTACGAGATGTCAGCCATGAACATTGATCTGAGCGGCAAGACTGCACTGGTGACCGGCTCCACCGTGGGTATCGGCTTCGCCATCGCCAGGGGCCTGGCCGAGGCAGGCGCCGCGGTCATCGTCAACGGCCGCAATCGGCAAGCGGTGGATGCTGCGGTGGCGGCCATCAAGCAAGCCTTTGCGGCGGCAACGGTAACCGGCGTGACCGCCGATCTCGGCAATGCCGACGGCTGCGCGCAGCTGGTCGCCCAGGTGCCGCAGGTGGATATCCTGATCAACAACGTCGGTATCTATGGCCCGCAAGACTTTTTCGACACTCCGGACGAGGTCTGGCAGCGCTTTTTCGAGGTGAACGTGATGTCCGGGGTGCGAATGTCCCGAGCCTATGCCCAGGGCATGGTCGAGCGTCAGTGGGGTCGCATCGTGTTCATTTCCTCGGAATCGGGATTGAACATCCCGGCCGACATGATTCATTACGGCTTCACCAAGACGTCCAACCTCTCGGTGTCCCGCGGGCTGGCCAAGCGTCTGGGCGGCACCGGGGTCACGGTCAACGCGGTGCTGCCCGGGCCGACGTTGTCCGAGGGCGTGGCTGAAATGCTCAAGGATGAGGTGGCCGAAAGCGGAAAGTCCCTGGAGGAATGCGCCGCCGCGTTCGTCATGGAGCACCGCCCAAGCTCCATCATTCAACGGGCGGCGACGGTCGAGGAAGTGGCCAACCTGGTGGTCTATGTGGCGTCCAGGCAGGCGTCGGCCACGACCGGTGCAGCCTTGCGTGTGGATGGCGGGGTGGTGGATACACTGGCTTGACCTTGCCTTGTACATTGCCGTGCAAACCGCCACGCCACGACCGCTACGCGGTCGAGCGCAGGCTGGCGCCAGCGGCTACGAGGTTTGGTAGCCGCTCGCCTTCCTTGGCCCCAGGCAGGCCTTCAAACCGACCGTTCGCCCAACCACCGGTCAAGCCTGGGCCACATCCGCTTGACCGCAGCCGGTCCCGCCACAAGGCTCACATGCCCTCCCGGCAGCAACAGCTCTTCCTTGTCCCGCGAACCCACACGCGCCACCAGCGGTTGCGCGCAGTCCGGCGGTACCAGGGAGTCGTACTGGGCAATGATGTGCAGCAGCGACACTTCGATATTCTTCAGATCGACCTCTTTGCCACCCATGCGCAGGCCACCTTCGCACAGCGAGTTGTTCTGCCCCAGCTCCCGGTGGAGCTGTCGCATGTACTCGCCGGGTAGCGGCAGGGTCTCGTCACTGAAACGCGCCATCATGCGAAAACCCCGGACGTAGTCGTCATTCCACAAGTTGTCCCAGAGCCGCGCCTTGCCGGCAATGCGACCGGCGGGACGGTGCAGATCAATCGCCCTGATAATGGTCTGCGGCGACACCAGCCCCGTCGCACCGATCAAGCGCTCGGGATTGAGGTGACGTTGCTTGGCCAGGGGCATCTTCGTCCAGTCCACGGGCGTGGTGAAACACACCAGGTTCTTCAGCGGGCCGCCGGGATGCAAGGCGGCGTACAGCGTTGCCAGGACACCGCCCATGCAGTAGCCAATCAGCGTGACATCGTCCACGCCGGTAGCCTGTTGAACCCGGCCAATGCAGTCGGGAATGAAGTCGAGCACATAGTGCTCAAGCTTCAAGTGCGCCTCTTCCGGGCTTGGCGCATGCCAGTCCATCACGTAGACGTCATACCCCCGCGCCAGCAGGTACTCGATCAGGCTCTGGCCCTTGGCCAGGTCGAAGATCGCCGCCTTGCTGGTCGTCGCCATGACCAACAACAACGGCACGCGATAAATCTCGTCCGCCGTCGCGTGGTAGTGGTACAGGCACAAGGTGCCGCGGCGGTGCACCAGCGTCCTGGGGGTCATGCCAACGGCGGGCGGTGGCGTGCTGAGGTATTCAAGGCCCTTGATGCCGCGCTGGACCATCATGCCGAGCTCCGAGCGCAGTCGGCCCGTCAACGAAGCGTCGACGACCTTGGTGTCATGTGGCCGAGTCATCGTCACTTCCTGCCTTGCGTTTACGTTTGGCTGCCGGTTTGACCGGCACCGGGGGCGCTTCCACCACGGGGCGCCGCGTGCGCGGCGGGCGCGGTGCAAGCGCCCCGCTGTGAACGGCCGGCAGCAATTGATCGAGCTTGTCTTCGACCCGCCGCAAGGCCCTGGCCAGGGCGTCGACTTCGGCACGGCTGGGCAGGTCCATGCGCTTGTACAGACGATCGAGCGACGTCTGCGACAGGTGCTGCAAGCCGTGTGAGACCCTGGCGTACTGGTCGATCACCAGGCCCACTTCTTTGGAGTCGAGGTGACGGGCGGCCAGGGTATTGATGCCGTTTTCAAACCGGGTAATGGTCTCGCGATACAGTTTCAACGGATCAGGTAATGCCATGACGTTTTCCTCGATCAGGGTTTTACAGTGCGGCGTTTCTCTGCGGGCCAGGTTTGCCGTGCGGCCAACCGGTCAAGGCCGGAAATGGCCTTGCGTCGCAGCATTACCGTGGGCAACAGCCAGGGCCTGATCAGCAAGCGGCAGGCGCTGGCGGTCCTGGGCGCGAGCAAACGCAGCAAGGCGATACCCCAGCGCTCGGTGAGCACCCAGGTGGTCAAGGTCGAGGTCGCCAGTTCGTCGGCGCTGGCGCGCAGGCGCGATTGCTTGCGTGGCAGGCGATCAGCGATCTCGATAGTCCTGTCGGCAGCCGGCTGGCGGTTGAACGCCCTGCGCAGTGCCTCGCCGATCCGCAGCAAGGCATCGCGGCTGGCGCCGTTGACCGAGTCGAAATTGAGAAAGCCATGGAACTGGCCCCGGTAGTGCAACAACTCCACCGGCACCTCGGCAGCACGCAGGCGGGCGGCATAGTCCAGCCCGTCATCGCGGATCGGGTCAAAGCCGGCACTGACGATCACGGCCGGCGCCAGGCCGTGCATGTCAGGGCTGCGCCGTGGCGAATACCACGGATCGAGCAGGTCGAGGGTGGCGAGTGACGGGGCCAGGGTCTGTTCGATCCATTTCACCGCATGGTCGGTCAGCAGGTGTTGGCCGAAGGCGTTCTGCGCATAGGACGGGAATTTCTCCACCAGCTCGGTGGCCGGGTAGACCAGCACTTGCAGGCTCAGCGCCGGCCCCCCACGGCGCAGGCTTTCCTGGGCGACGGCAGCACTGAGGTTGCCGCCCGCCGAATCGCCGCCAATGGCCAGGCGCGTGGTATCGACGCCCAACTGCGCGCCGTGCCTGGCCACCCACTCCAACGCCGCCAGGGCATCGGCACGGCCTGCCGACAGATCGTGCTCCGGGGCCAGGCGATAACGCACCGCGATCACCATGCAATCAGCGGCCAGGGCAATGCTGCGGCAGATGCCGTCGGCCGTGTCCAGGTCGCCAATGATGAAGCCGCCGCCGAAAAACCACAGGAACGCCGGCTGCAAGGCCTGGGCATTGGCGGGCTTGAAGATGCGCAAGGCAATTTCGCCGTCGGGCCCATCGATCAGTTGCTCGCTGACCGAGGCCACGGGCGGATTGACCCCCAGCGCCAGCGCCGTCAAGCGCCAGCCCTGGCGTAAGCGCGGCAGCGAGTAGTTTTCGGCGGGCCGCAGGCGGGTGGAGAGGTTCACCAGGCGCAGAAAGGCCCGTGCCTCTCGGTCGGGCTGAAAGGCGCGCAACACGCGAGGCATGCCAATGGCCTGCAACCCGGGGGGCGCCTCTGGATCTTGGTTGTTTTTCATTGCCACTCCCTTGCAGAAACCGGTGTTTCACGCTCAGCAATAAACTACTGAAACGCCTGGGTTTCTGCGGCTACCCACGTTGGGGGGTTGCCTGGGGGTGCCTGAAAACCGACACGTGGCCCGCCGTGACTTATTTCTGAAACATCTTGGTAATAAATTAAGCGCTGCTGCTGATTTTATTCCGTCGTAGACCTACTCAAGGATCAAGCGCCTCATGCGTCGAGTTGTATTCAATCAGAAAGGTGGAGTGGGCAAATCCAGTATTGCGTGTAACCTCGCCGCGGTCAGCGCCGCCGAAGGCTACAGAACTCTGCTGGTCGATCTCGACCCTCAGGCCAACTCAACGCACTACCTGACCGGCCTTCTCAACAACGACATTCCGTCCGGTATCACGGATTTCTTCAAGCAGACGCTGTCCAGCGGCCCCGCCAGCAAGAAATCGCGCGTGACCGTCACCGAAACGGCCTACGACAACCTCCACCTGGTGACCGCCAGCCCAGACCTGACAGACATCCAGCCCAAGCTTGAGAGCAAGTTCAAAATCAACAAGCTGCGCAGGCTGCTGGTCGAACTGTCCCAGGACTACGAGCGCATCTACATCGACACCCCGCCCTCGCTGAACTTCTATACCTTCAGTGCCCTGGTGGCGGCCGACCGGCTGCTAATTCCCTTCGACTGCGACAGTTTTTCCCGCCAGGCGCTGTACAGCGTGATCGCCCAGGTCGAGGACTTGCGCCTGGACCATAACGAATCGCTGTTGCTTGAGGGGATCGTGGTGAACCAGTTCTCCGGGCGCACCACCCTGCATCAAACGCTCATCGACCAATTGCTCGCCGAAGGCCTGCCCGTTCTGCCGACGTTCCTGAGCAGCTCGGTGAAAATGCGCGAGTCCCACGAAGCGTCGGTGCCACTGGTCCGCCTGGCCCCGCGCAACAAACTCTCGCTGGAGTTCGTGGATTTACTCGGCGCCCTGGAACGGGCTGCGTAAGCCCGCGCCTACTCCAGTTCGGCGACGACTTCGGCGCGGGTGGTGACCTGGCGGAAGTGATGCTTCCACAGATTGATCCCCAGCTGGCCGGACCTGTCCAGGGACGAGCCCACGGTCAAGTCGGTGATCAGCGTCGGGTTGAGCCCTGCATCGAACAGCGCAAACCCGGCGGCCAGCACACAGGTTTCGGTCTGGATGCCACAGACCAGCACGCGCTCGACATTGAGCTGCTTGAGGTACGCGATGGCTTCGGCGCTCTGGCCGTAACCGTGCTTGATGAACACCTGATCGGCCTCGACCAGGCTTTCGTCCTCGGCTGCCGGGTGCCAGCCAAGTTGCTTGTCGAAGGGCGTGACCTGCTCATCATGCAACTCGACCGACGCGACCGCCGGCATCCTCGCGGACAACGCCCGCACACCATCGACCAGCCATTCGGGCGGGCTGAAGGTGGACTGGACATCAACGATAAGCAAAACCTGGCGCATGAACGTCTCCCCGGCGCTTGATATGGCCGCGGAGTATACGCCGGGTAACCCCAGGGTAGGAGCGGGCTTGCCCCGCGATAGCGGTCAGCCAGTCACAGCGCATCGCGGGGCAAGCCCGCTCCTACAGGCTTCAGGACGGGAAGAGTTTGCTCAGGCATGCCAGCTTTTTCTTGTAGGAGCGGCGCGCTTCCAACGCTTCTTCAAGGGTTACGGCAACGAACCGGGCCTTCTGGTTCGGTTGCATCTGGCCGATCAGGTCGAGGTCGGCGCTGATCACGGTGCCGATCATGGCGTAGCCACCACCCGACACCGCGTCCCGGTGCAGCACGATAGGCTCAAGCCCGGCCGGCACCTGGATCGAGCCAATCGGATAGCAGCTGTCGACGATGTTCGACGGATCGGAGCCGGCACCAAACGGCTGCTCACGGGGCTGAAAGCTCAGCGCACTGCCACCCTTGAAGCGGTAGCCGATACGGTCGGCCTCCGAACCCACGGTCCAGGCTTCGGCAAAAAAGCTGTCCGCTGCCGACGCGCTCAGGCGCTCGTAATACAGGCCCGGCACCACGCGCAGGCTGATCTCGCCACCCAGTGACTGACGCAAGGCCATGGGCAGGCTGGCGCCGGCCCGGCCCTTGCCGCTGGCAACCCCCACCGGCAACACGTCCCCGGCGATCAGCCGACGCCCCTGGAAACCACCCAGGGCGCCCAGCGCATAGGTCGAACGACTGCCAAGCACCACGGGCACATCGATGCCGCCGGCAACCGCCAGGTAGGCACGCGCCCCGGCCTTGGGAAAATCAAAGCGCAGCACTTGCCCGGCCTTGACCGTGAAGGCGGTATCGGGGTGCATGTCGACGCCATCGACCTTCGGCGTCATGTGCGCGCCGCACACCGCCACCAGGGCATCCGCCTGGAACTCCAGCTCAGGGCCGAGCAGCGTACACTCCAGCGCCGCCGCGCCCGCCGGGTTGCCGACCAATTGATTGGCCGCGCTCAAGGCGTATTGGTCGAGCGCACCGGAAGGCGGGATGCCCAGGTGGTAGTAGCCTTCGCGTCCCAGGTCCTGCACAGAGGTGGCCAGGCCCGGTTTGAGTACCTTGATCATGCCAGCACCTCCTGCAACGACTTGGGATAACCGACCGGGTCGGCCAGAAACGCATCCAGCGAGAACTCCACCGGGCGAATGCGCAGGTCAAAACGCCCCGCTTCCACCTCGGCCACTGCCTGGTCATAGGCCTCGCGATCCATCGGCTTGAACTGCACGATGTCGCCCGGGCGGAAAAACACCATGTGCTCCTTGAGGTACGCCAGGTTCTGCTGCGGGTCGTAGATCGGTGCCGGCGTGACGCCGAACATCTGGTAGCCACCGGCCCCGCGCACCGAGTAGATGCAGCCAAAGCAGCCGCCGTGGCCCAGGGTCAATTTCGGCGTATCGGTGCGCGGACGCAGGTACTTGGGCACCTGCAACTGGCGCTCGCGCTCGACCATCTGGAACATGAACGGCAACCCGGCGACAAAGCCCACCATCGAGACAAACCACGGCGCACCACTGTGGGCGGCGATGAACGCCTCGACATCCGCCAGGCCATTGACCCGGGCGGCGTATTCCAGATCAGTCACGCTCGGGTCTTGATGGCGGTCGCGAAAACGCATCAGGGTTTCGTGGGTCCAGGGGTCGTTGTACAGCACCGGGATCTCGATGATCCGCGTGTGCAGGGTGCGTTGCGCAACTGCCTCGGCCTCTGCGGCTTTCACCGCGTCGAGCAACGCCTGCGGGGCGATGCGGTCCGGGTCGAAACGGATCTGGAACGAGGCATTGGCCAGGCACACATCGAGCACGCCATCGAGGGCCAGGCGCTCTACCGCGCGCGTTACCGCCATGCCTTTGAAGAAGGCTTCAAGCGACATGCTGTCGCTGACTTCGGCAAACAGATGTTCATCTGCGCCAAAGCTGTAACGGATTGGACTGCTCATGCGTTACCTCCGCTACGGCGCTCGGCCAGCCAGGTTTCAAGGGTGCCGGTATGAAAATCGGCGCTGTGTAGCCAGGGTTGTTCCAGCAGCTCGCCGTGCAGCGATAAGGTGCTGGCCATGCCGGTGAGCGTGGTCTGCTCCACCGCCAGGCGCGCACGGGCCAGTGCCTGGGCACGGTCGCTGCCATGGACGATCAGCTTGGCCAGCAGCGAGTCATAGTAAGGCGGCACGCGGTAACCCGGGTAGAGATGGCTATCGACACGCACCCCCTGCCCTTGCGGCCACACCAGGGCGTCTACCTGCCCGGGGCTTGGGAAGAAATCCCGGGCCGGGTCTTCGGCGTTCAGGCGCATTTGCAGAGCGGCGCCGTTGATTTGAATGTCAGGTTGCGTGAAACCGAGCGGCTCGCCACCGGCAATGCGCAGCATCGCCTGGACCAGGTCGATGCCGGTAATCAGTTCGCTGACCGGGTGCTCCACCTGAATCCGCGTGTTCATCTCGATGAAGAAGAACTCGCCGGTGACGTCGTCATACAGGTACTCCAGCGTCCCGGCGCCCTGGTAGCCGAGGGCTTCGGTCAAGCGCACGGCACTGGCGCAGAGCGTTTCGCGCTGCTGCTGACTGAGTGCCGGCGATGGCGCCTCTTCAAAGATTTTCTGCCGCCGACGCTGCAGCGAACACTCACGCTCGAACAGGTGCACCGCGTTTTGCCCATCACCCAACACCTGCACTTCGATGTGGCGTGCCTTGCTGATAAAGCGCTCCAGGTACACCGCGCCATTGCCGAATGCCGCCTGGGCCTCGCGTTGGGAACGCGGGAATTCTTCGCTCAGTTGCTGGGCGTTTTCCGCCAGGCGAATACCGCGCCCACCGCCACCGGCCGAGGCTTTGATCAGCAGCGGGAAGCCAACGGACTCGGCAGCCTTGAGTGCCGAATCGACGTCGAACAGCTCACCCGGCGAGCCCGGCACCACCGGCACACCCGCTTCTTGTGCGGTGCGCCGTGCCTCGGCCTTGTCACCCATGCGCCGGATTGTCTGCGGGCTCGGGCCGACAAAAATCGCCCCGGCCGCGAGCACCGCCTCGGCGAAGTCGGCGTTTTCCGAGAGAAAGCCATAGCCCGGATGCACCGCGTTGGCACCGGTGGCCTGCAAGGCGCCGAGCAAGGCCTCGACATTCAGGTAGCTCTTGTCGGCACGGGCCGGCCCGAGGATATGCACTTCATCGGCCAGGCGCGCCGCCTGGGAGTCGATGTCCGCCTCGCTGCACGCGGCCACGGTGGGAATGCCCAGCGCCTTGGCGGCATGGATGATCCGCACGGCGATCTCGCCGCGGTTGGCGATCAGCAATTTACGAATGGCTTGGCTCATGGTCGCGCCCTCACACGTTATCGAGCGTGGCGATGACCTGACCCGGCTCCACCGGATCGCCGTCTTCCACCAGGAAGGCGCCAAGGCGTCCCTCCACCCCCGCGGTCAGTTCCGAGAACTGCTTCATGACTTCAATCAGGCCAATCACGGTGTCGGCGCTGACCTGTGCCCCCTCCTCGACGTACGCCGGCGCATCAGGGGTAGCCTTGCGGTAGAACGTCCCGGGCAATGGGGTAATTACGCTGTGTTCGGCCATGTCTGTTCCTTTTGGAATTAGTTGTAGAAAGGCAGGCAAAAAATAAGTGGGTAAACCCTGGCGCCGGCTTCAGCGCGGCGCGCGCACCGTGATCCCCGCGCTGTCGAGCGCCTTGCGTGTGGCTTCGACCAACGCCAGGGCGCCGGGGGTGTCACTGTGTAAACAGATGGAGTCGAACTCGATTGCCAGGTCTTCCCCCTCGACCGCGCGCACCACCCCTTCCTGGCAGGCACGCAGCACCCGCGCAGCGACCTGGGCCGGGTCATAGGCACGCACGTTGCGGGTAAAGACGATCGAGCCGCTGAGGTCGTACTCGCGGTCGGCGTAGAACTCGCGGATTACTGGCTGGCCGAGCTCGGTGGCGACCCGCCAGATCACCGAACCGGGCATGCAATACAGCAGCAGCTCAGGCTCCAGGCGTTGCAGGTTCTGCACCAGCAAGCGCGCCGCCTCTTCGTCCCGGGCCAGGTGCATGTACAGCGCGCCGTGGGGCTTGATGTGCTGCAGCGCAACGCCCTGAACCCGGGCAAGCTCACGCAGGGCCCCCAACTGATAGAGCATGTCGTCGACCAGCTCCTGGGCCGGCGCATTGATGTGGCGGCGGCCGAAGCCGACCAGGTCACGAAAGCCCGGGTGCGCCCCCACTGCCACGCCCAGGCGCTTGGCCTGCTCGACCGTGCGGCGCATGGTGCCGGGGTCGCCGGCATGAAAACCGGTGGCGATATTGGCCGAACTGATGAAGCCCATCAGCTCCGTGTCGACGCCATCGCCGATGGTCCATGGGCCAAAGCCTTCGCCCATGTCCGAATTGAAATCTACTGCCTGCATGGTGCTTGCTCCTGACACTTGTCACTACCTGCAGGCCACGTTAGATTCCCCCTCACCCCTTGGGAAGATCTATTAACAGATAGGGCATCTTCTGAAAAACAGATACCTGCCCGACCGGAGCGAGCATGTCACTGACCCTGCGCCAGGTGCGCTACTTCGTCGCCACCGCCGAGATCGGCCAGATCTCCCAGGCGGCGATCCACCTGAACATCTCCCAATCGGCGGTGACCACCGCCATCAAGGAGCTGGAAGCCATGCTCGGCACCCTGCTGTTCCAGCGCTCGGCCCAGGGCATGAGCCTGACCGATGCCGGGCGGCACTTTCTCAACCGCGCCTACGTGATCCAGCGCAGCGTCGACGACGCCCTCAACAGCCCGCTGCCCGACGTACGCGCCAGCGGCCTGCTGCGCCTGGCCGCCAGCTACACCGTGATCGGCTACTTCCTCCCGCACCACCTGCAACGCCTGGAGCACTGGCACCCGGACGTCGCCATCGAAGTGCACGAACAGGAACGAGAGTCCATCGAACAAGGCCTGCTGGAGGGCCAGTTCGACATGGCCGTGGTACTTACGTCCAACCTCACCCACCCGGACATCGTCTCCGAAACCCTGTTCAACTCCGAACGCCGGCTGTGGCTGCCCAGCCACCATCCGCTGTGCGAGCAGTCGGCCGTGAGCCTGGCCGACGTGGCCCGGGAGCCCTACATCCTGCTCACCGTCGACGAAGCCGAACAGAGCGCCATGCGCTACTGGGAACACGCGCACCAACGCCCGAACGTGCGGGTGCGCACCAGCTCGGTGGAAGCGGTGCGCAGCATGGTGGCCAATGGCAGTGGCGTGGCGATTCTCTCGGACCTGGTTCACCGGCCCTGGTCGCTGGAAGGCAAGCGGATTGAAACCCTGACGATTACCGACAAGGTAACGCCGATGAGTGTGGGGTTGGCGTGGCACCGGGAGCGGGAGTTCAGCCCGGCGATGAATGCGTTTCGCAACTACTTTCATGATGCATTTCTGGCGCCCCAGCAGCTATCGGCCCGGCGCTGACACGGTAGGAGCGGGCTTGCCCCGCGATCCCCAGCCACACCCTGCCCCCGAATATCCACCGTGCAAAAATGCGCAACTCAAGCGATCATTGGCACAACGCCACTATCCATAAGGACATGCTCAGTGAAAGCTTCGACGACCATCCGCAACATGATGGCCAACAACCGAATCGTGGTTCCTGCCTACCAACGCGCCTATGCCTGGGAAACGCCTACCGAAGGCTCGAACCGGACCACGCAGACGGACGTGTTCCTCCTGGACCTCGAGGCGTACCGCCGCAGCAAGTCCCGAAGTCCTTATTATTTCGGCCACTTCCTGTTCGAGGAGACGCAAGGTGAGTTTCGTGTGATTGACGGCCAGCAACGTCTGACCACGATCAGTCTCTTCCTGGCGGCCCTGTTCAATTGCCTGCAGGGCAAGCGGGCACTCACCGAAGAAGAGCAGGATTGCTACAAGGACCTCATCAAGCGCGATAGCCAGATCCGCTTCAAGACCGTGGACTATGACAACCAAGTCTTTGTCGACTATGTGATCAACCAGTCCAGAAAAGACGCCCAAACCTTCAAGACCACTTCAGCCCAGCGGCTGATCACGGCCTTCGAGTACTTCAAGAAAGCGCTAAGCGACCAATCCGAAGCGTACCTGACCGACATGCTGACCATCGTGTCTCAGGCATCGTGCAGCACGCACCCGGTTCGGGATGAAGCCGAAGCCATTCAGATGTTCATTTTCCAGAACAACCGCGGCAAACGCCCCTCCAACCTGGAGGTGGTGAAAGCGCAGTTCATGTATGCCATCCATCTGCACGGCGAAGATCAACAGCAAAAAGACAGCCTGATCGAGGAAGTCAAAAACCGCTTCGAGACCATTTACAAATCCATATCGGCGATTGAGTACCGAATCAAAGAAGACGATGTACTGCAGTACACCCTGCGCGTTCACTTCAACTCCCTGTGGGAGAGCGGCGCATTGGACAAAGTCGAGGCCATGCTGGCCGGGCCGTCACCCCTGGAATTCGTACAGGCATTTACCGACTCCCTGGCCATCAGCTTCGAGCACTTGTCCGTGTTCTTTGGCGAGGACGAACGCAACAACTTCCCGATCCACTCGTTGGTGAGCTTGGGCGGGATCGCTATCGCCCTGCCGTTCATCCTCAAAGCCTATCGGTTTGGCCTGAGCCTCGCTGACAAGAACAGACTCTGCGTGGCCTTCGAGAGCCTGATCATCCGTCATCGCCTGATTGGCACGCGTGCGGAGATCACTTCCCGCATCAGTCATGTTTACGAGCAATTTTCCACCGAGGCGTCGTCGATAGAGCCGATCCTTGATCGGATCGAACGCCTCAAGACTGCGAGTGACTGGTGGTGGGCCTATTGGAACAACGACAAATTGCTGGCTGCCCTGGACGGTGAAATCAACCACAGAACCGCCAAGCACCTGCTCTGGAAATATGAAGTCCACCTGGAAGGCGATGGCTACCGTGGCTACACACCGCGGCGCTACAGCGACATTGAACGCCCCGAGCTGGAGCACATTGCCCCTTCTACCGAACCCTCGACCCAACCCCACGGCTATGGCACCTACGACGAGACCTTCAAACAGGAATACCTGAACTGTCTCGGCAACTACCTGCTGCTGTCCAAACCCCATAACTGTGCGGTGGGCAACATCCCGTTCAAGCAGAAACTGGCAACCTACACCCACTACTTCCAACAGCGAGAGATCACGCACTTCGTGAGCGATGGCCGGGTGTGGGGCAAAGACGCCATTCAGGCGCGGCATGAGAAGATCGTCGCTGCCCTGATAACTATGCTTTGACTCTCCAATGCCGAGTTCACTCATCTTCAATGGCCAGCCACTGACGTCCGATCGCTCAGACGTGGTGGTGCCGTGGTGGAGCTTCACGAAGACGGTCCTGGCCGCTACCGCCCTGTCATTGGTCCGTGATGGGCGGATCAGGCTGGACGACGCGGTTCTGGATCAACCCTTCACCTTGCGCCAACTGCTGCGGCATGAAGCCGGGCTCGCCGATTACAGCGAACTTGCGGACTATCACACCGCCGTCGCCAACAATGAGGCCGCCTGGTCGGCAGGCGAAATGATGCAGCGCCTCGAGGGAGCCCGGCTTCGCTACAGCCCCGGCACCGGATGGCGTTACTCGAATGTTGGTTACTACCTCATTGGCAAGCTGATCGAGCAAGTGACTGAACTGTCGCTTGAAGAGGCAGTGAGTCAACGCGCACTGACGCCATTGGGCCTTTCCAGCGTTCGCTTCGCCAAAACACGAGCAGACTTACAAGGTGCCCACCTCGGCGACACAGCAAATTACGATCCCGCCTGGGTATACCACGGCTTGCTGATCGGCCCCCTTTCCCAAGCCGCCCTATTCCTGGACCGACTGCTCGCCGGGCATCTCCTTCCCCCAGGCCTGCTCCAGGAAATGCAGACAGCAAAAACACTGGGCGGCCCGATTCCGGGACGTCCATGGCTTACCCCGGGCTATGGCCTTGGTTTGATGCAGGGTGAGATTGAGGGTGGCTTTACGCTCTGTGGACACACAGGGTGCGGGCCTGGGAGTGTCGTTGCCGTTTACCGTATTTGTGACGGCGATGCGTCGGCTTGTTGTGCGGTGTTTGAGGCAGGTGCTACTGAAGGGGCTGTTGAAGGGGTTGTTGTTGGGGAACTTGTGCGGGTTCTGCGGCGAGGGGGTGGAGGCGTCTAAGTTCATTTGGGGCCAGCCGGATATCTATCCGATTACATTGGGTCGATAACGGACATTCGCGACTGACCGCTATCGACCCATAGCTGCTGCTCGCGACCGACTAAAAGCGACCCATAGGGACGATGAATCGCGCAGGAGACTTGCAACCGAGAGAGCTTCCGCTGACTTAAGCCGGTATGTATCATCTGCGCAGGCTGATGCTGCCTGCCGCTCGCTTCCGAAAGGAAAGGTGAAAGCATTTTTTTCTCTTCCCAAATCCAGTCGCATCTCTTGAAAGTCGAGGTTTGGCAACGCGAGCACCAAAATGCCTCGATTACAGGAGAAACTATGTTTTCAATCGAGCAAGCCAAGCAGATGGCGAAGAGGCTGCGTGCCTCGCTAGAGTCGCGCAATCAAGCCGTGACTCATTCCACGGCGCTGGAAACAGTAGCGCACCAGCTGGGGTACAAGGACTGGAACACTGCGTCAGCGATTCTTCCTCAGGAAAACACTCAGCCCGCGATTACATTCGACAAAACCATTCCGATACTGCGGATGTTTGACGAAATCAAGGCGCGCGAGTTCTATCTTGATTTTCTGGGCTTCAGCGTCGAATTCGAGCACCGATTTGAAACTGATCTACCGCTCTACCTCGGTATCAGCCGAAACGGTCTGCACCTCCATCTTTCTGAACATCATGGCGATGCGAGCCCGGGATCGACGATATTTGTCCCGATGCAAAACATTGAATTGCTCCGCGACGAATTGCAGGGCAAACGTTACGGATATGGACGTCCGGATATTGTTCAGCAGGGCTGGGGCCAAGTTCTAGAAGTGTATGACCCATTCGGCAATCGAATCCGGTTTTGCCAAAGCTGATCGTACTTTGCGGACGGGGTCACCCCGTCTGCTTTTGAGTCGGAGCGGTCGTTCATGAACGGCTGCTTCTGGCCGATAGCTGCCTATTGCAACGGGTATCTATGGGGCGGATATATGCCTGTCGCCAGCGGCGGGTTCAGGTCGCTTCTGGCCAATATAGAGTGGCGAAAAAAGCCTGGAGCCAGAAGTTCAGGTGTTCCTTGCCAAGACAGTGCAATGCAGTCTGAGCAAACCTGACTTCGAACGGGGTACATCAGCGTGACTCAGGCCGTTTCGAACCTCTGGCCGCTCACGCGGGGAACTGGGTTATCCAGTGCCTGGCAATTTCTTCGCGCCGACAGATCCACACCGCATTGTGGCCTTGCACGTAATCGAGAAAGCGCGCCAGCGCCATCGCCCGACCAGGATGGCCACTGATCCTCCCATGCAGGCCGACGCTCATCATTTTCGGGTGCTGCGCGCCTTCCTGCCACAGCAGGTCGAAAGCATCCTTGAGCAACTGGAAGAAGTCTTCACCGCAGGCAAAACCGTTCGGTAGCAGATAACGGGCGTCGTTGTTGACCAGTGTGTAAGGGATCACCAGGTGGGCGGGCGAGCCTGGGAGCCAATAGGGCAGGTCATCGTTGTAGGCGTCCGAGCTATAGAGAAACCCACCTTCCTCACGCAACAGGCGGCGGGTGTTCTGGCTGACCCTTCCGGTGTACCAACCTACCGGGCGTTTACCGCAGATCTGCTCGATCACGTCGAGGGTGAGGCGGATATGGCGACGCTCCTGGTCTTCAGGTATGTCGCGATAGTCCAGCCAACGGTAGCCATGCCCGGCAATCTCATGCCCGGCAGCGCAGAGCGCATGGCCAATCGCCGGGGTGAGTTCCAGTGCTCGACCGACAGCGAAGGCGGTCAGCGGCAAGCCTCGGGCGCTGAACAGCTCCAGAATGCGCCACACACCTGCGCGCGATCCATATTCGTACATGCCCTCGACGCTCAAGTCCAATTCCCCCACACGCGGCGGGCGGCCCGGTAGCTCATGTAGCCAGGCCTCCGACTGTGCATCGCCATTGGCAATGCATGATTCCGCGCCTTCTTCGATATTGAGTACGAACTGGACCGCGACGCGCGCTTCACCAGGCCATCGCGGGTGGGGTGGGCAGCTGCCATAACCGATGAGGTCGCGAGCGGACATCAGCCCAGCTCGAAGGTCGTGACGCCGAACACACGTTCGTGCGCGATCGCCGGAGGGGGGCCGAGGTACATGCGTGCGCAGCCGAAAACCTCGATCATGCCCTGTTGGCGCACGAGCGCCATCGCGGCGGGGTTATTCTCCGGGGCATCGAGAAACAGCGGGCCACCCTCGGCAAATTCCGCCAGGCGCGCGTAGAGGGCATTGGCTGCCAGGGCGTCATCGGCGAACAAGGGGCCGATCTTGTAACCTTGCCGGCAGCGCCTTACTACACCGTAGCCGCTTAGCCTGCTCTCGCGCTGGCAACCCACGGCGAGTGCGTCGGCTTGGGCCATCCACCCGCTCAGGAAGGTTTCACGCGCGGCGGGGAAACAGGTACGGTCGTAATCGACAACCTCATCGAACGGGAAGGTGGCCAACGGGACGATGTCCTGATCGTCTGCCTGTGAGGGCGCCGGGCGCTCGGTAATCTCGGCACGAAAACGCATGTTGCGATGGGAGAAGACGAAACCACCTTTGGCGTAGTAATCCTGCATCGCGAAGACGCCGTCCATGCCGATGCTCGAGCCTGGGCGGAGGCGGGCGAGGAGTCGCTCGCGGCGTGCGTGCCAGAGGGTATTGCCCAGACCTTGACCGCGATATTCAGGCCGGACGATGAAAAAACCCATGAAACCGAATTCGCCATTGTAGGAGGTGATTGCACCGCCGCCGATCAACTCGTCACCGCGGGACGCCGCGATGAAGGCGGCAGGATCCGTAGCCCAGAACAACTCGGCATCGTGAAGACCGGGATTCCACCCCTCACGGGCAGCCCAATCGACGAGCTCGTCCAGCTCGGGACGTGTCATGTTGCGTATGACCAGCTCATTCGACACCGCGAGGCTCTCCTCAGTTGCTAATCAAGCATGTGCTCCATCACCACTCTGAACCCTTTCGGTATAGCTTCAATCCGAGTAGTGATCCAGGCCGTCACGTCCCCTTGCTCCAACAATAAATTTGCACCCTTTGCTCGTGAACCTTGTGTTGAAGGCCGCAGTCTTAGCCGAGCCCTTTTATCGGCATTACCGCCGTCATCCCATCAGAGCTGTCCGCCCCATGCGCCAAGCCGTCCGCTGCTCCCGCTTTGTCTCGCTCTGCCTCATTCCTTTGTTCCCCCTGTTCGCCAGCCCCGCCCATGCCAGCGCGGAAAGGCAACTGGTGGAGGCCATCAACGACTACCGCGCCGAGCCCCAGCGCTGTGAGAGGCGTGTGGTTCGGGTCTCGACGCCGCTGGTGTTGAAGTCGAACCTGGCGTTGCCGGTCGGCTATGGCGGCGCTTTGCGGGAAAGGTTGAAGGCTGCCGGCTATCAGGCGGTGGCGGTGCGCAGCATCCGTCTGGTCGGCGCGCAAGATGCCGAGGAGGCCTTTGACATGCTCCAGAGCGACTACTGCGCAGCCCTGCTCGATACTCAATTTGCCGATATCGGCGTCAGTCGCGCCCGGAACGAGTGGCGGGTGGTGCTGGCGCGCCCCTTGCTCGATGCTCAGCTCGGCGATGGGCGATCCGCGAGCAAAGCGTTGCTGGCACAGGTCAACGCAGCACGGGCGAAGCCGCGCCTGTGTGGTCGCCAGCGCTTCGCCGCGGCACGTCCGTTGACCTGGAATACCGCCCTGGGGGCGGCGGCGCAGAAACACAGCCGGACGATGGCCAACAGCAATTACTTCGCACACCGTGACCCCGACGGTGATATGCCGGCAGACCGGGCGAGGGACGCCGGCTACCGTGGCCGCCAGATCGGCGAGAACATCGCCGCCGGACAGGGCTCAGCGAGCAAGGCGATGGCAGGTTGGCTGGCCAGCCCCAGGCATTGCGCCAATCTGATGAATCCGATGTTTACCCAGGTGGGTGCGGCCTACGCCGCGAACTCGCGCAGCGATGAGGGTGTGTATTGGACGATGCTGTTCGGCGCGCCTTGAGGGGGAGCGAGCCCCGGCTAGCTCCTCATTGTTTTCGACCTTGAAGACAACTGACCCTGGCAACTCCCAAATCTGTTTTCCCGGTGCTTGACCTTAAAGTTGAGTTTAACGTTAAGGTCATTTCAGGCAGGCCTCAGGGGCCTGCCCTGGCCGACGCCATCAAGCCAATGAAATCACCTGGAGAGAGACAGATTGAAACTCGCAAGCGCCGTTTTAACAGGATTGCTGTTCACCACATTTGCCAGCCATGCGTGGGCGCAATTGCCTGAAATGCCCGGCCAGAACGACACAACCGTGATCGATATAGCCGGTCACCTGGTGCCCGTCGTCAAGGGTGGCTTGTACGATCGCTTTCGCTCCAATCCCCCGTTGTCGGTGATCGCAGCAGATTAACCATTGATGGCGAGGCTTTCGTCTCTCTGAACGGGAATCTGCTTCCCGTTCGTCAACGTGGCTTGCCAGCCATGCTCAAAATCTCGCAAGAGCCGGAGGAGCAAGCAGGCAACCAGCTCATGGCTTGGTGGGACGGCGATGGCGCGGCGCCCGTGCTGGCCCATGATGGTGGGGCCTTGCTGATGGAGCGCGCGCAAGGGGCGGCCTCGCTCGCGCAAATGGTCAAATGTGGCCAGGATGACGAGGCCACCCGCATCCTCTGTGCGGTAGCTGTCCGCCTTCATGTGCCACGCGCCAAGCCGATCCCGGAGTTGGTTCCGCTAGTGCAATGGTTTGAAGCGCTATGGAGCATGGCGCTTACTCACGGCGGCATTCTTGAGCACTGTGCAAGGGTTGCAAGCGAGCTTTTGGCTGATCCGCGCGATGTCGCGGTACTGCACGGCGATATCCATCACGGCAATGTGCTCGATTTCGGCCAGCCCGGATGGCTCGCCATTGATCCCAAAGGGTTATACGGCGAACGGGGCTTCGACTACGCGAATACTCTCTGCAATCCCGACGACGCAAGCGCGCTTGCTCCTGGATGCTTCGCGCGGCGAATAGCGCTCATCGCGGGTGCTTCTAAGATTGATCGCCGAAGACTTTTGCAATGGGTGCTTGCATGGGCAGGGTTGTCGGCAACCTGGATGCTCGAAGACGGCGCTGAGCCAGACAGTAGGCTTGAAGTGGCGAGACTGGCAGCTTCGGCACTCAATATTGGCGTCTAAGAGATATCGACCAATAGCTGTAGGTCGCGGTGCTATCGGGAGTTCGTTTTCGACTCGAAGCAGCCGTTGAGATCTATTTGTTATCGCTTTATGTTGGTCGTTTTCATGGAGGATTCTGATTTATGGCACGCGTGGGCTTGATACTGACCCCCGGTTTTGCGGACTGGGAATATGCTTTCATTGCAGGGACCGCATCCCCGTTTTACGGGATCGATGTCAGGTTTTTCGCCGCTGCTACGGGGCAGTTCCGCTCGCAGGGGGGACTGACTGTAGTTGTGGATAGCAACTTGCAACAATGCCTGGACTGGAAGCCGGACGTTGTTGTCGTCATCGGTGGAATGATCTGGGAGCATGCAGATGCACCGGACATTCGGGACTTTCTTCATGCCAGTCGTTCAAGTGGAGCGACAATTGCCGGTATCTGTGGGGGAACACTGGCACTCGCGAGGGCTGGGCTGCTCGACTCGGTTTCTCATACCTCGAACACAGCAGACTTCTTACAACAGAATGCCGTAGGTTATGAAGGCATCGCGCTTTATCAAAGCAGCCAAGTAGCCGTGGTTGCCGACCGCATCATAACTGCACCAGGCCCTGCACCCGTTAGCTTTACCTGCGCAGTTTTCGAAGCTGCCGGACTCTCTTCAGAGATCGTTTCACAGTTCAGGTCATTGTTGGCAGCGGAACACGGGTAACTGCTTCGCCCTACAAAATAGCCGATCAGGTGATGCGTTCGGGTGTCCGTTTCTGGCCGATAACGGACATTCGCGACTGACCGCTATCGCCCCAATGCGGTCGTTTCGTCCCTTGCCAAGGCATGTCATGGCTCAGCGAGCTGCAAACACCCCTGCTGACAGGCTGTGAGAATCTCTTGCGCCAATTGGTCATCTGCCACAGCGCGAGCTAGTGCCAAACCACCAATCATCCCTACGGCAATTTGCAAAGCCTGCTGGCGTGTATCTGTCGCTGTCGTCGATTTCAGTCCGGACTCCAAACGTGTAATGAACGCTGCGAGCACGTGGGTATAGCTCTCCTGGATGGCTCCGCTTTGTTGAGCCGCATCATTGACCATGAAGGCCAACGGACAGTGCATACGGCTTGCATCCCGATGGTCCATGCGCAGATAGTCTTTGACTACCTGCTGCAAACCGTCTTTACCCGCGTCTTCCAGTATCGCGCCCCCCGCGTTCGCGGCATTTCTGATCGCTTCGGTGTAAAGCTCCGTTTTGGATGCGAAGTGACTATAGAAGGCCCCCCGGGTCAGCCCGGCATTCTTCATAATTGAGTCGATACTGACTTTTTCAAAACCTTCTAGTGCGAAGAGTCGTGCTGCGCTATCCAAAATCATTTGTCGAGTGGATGGGCGCTGTGTAGCAGGCCAGGGCATACGTCTTCTCCTCAGTAAAGCGTGGGAGGAGTATGACAAAACGGGACTTTATGTTCTTGAACATAAAGTCATACCGACCAGAATTGCCGGCTCTTTCCTCAAGGAGCTACTTATGAAATTGCACATACTGGGACCTGGATTCAGCACCTTCGTGCGTAGTGTCAGACTTTACTGCGAAGAGAAAGCGCTCGATTACACACACGGGATGCACGTGGAGGGTAAAACGATCACGCTCCACAGCCCTGAGCACAAGGCACTGCATCCTTTTGGCAAGGTCCCGGTATTACTGCATGGTGAGCGGAGCGTATTTGAAACAACCACCATTTGCCGCTACCTGGATGATGCCTTTGCGCACACTTCTCTAAGGCCCACCGACTTGGCCCAGAAGGTAAAGGTCGATCAGTGGTCCGCTGCCTTGGCGATGTATGCCGATGATCGACTGATACGTCGTTATCTCTTATTGCTGGTTTCACCTGCGCAACCGTCACGCCCTGTCGATAGAGACGCTGTGGCTAACGCCGAGCCAGTGGCTACCCAAACACTTGGGCTGCTGGAGAAGCATTTGGGCGGGCAGCCGTTTTTCTGTGGGGCCGACTACAGCATGGCGGACGCCATCCTCACGCCTATGCTCGATTACTTGGAACGCGTGCCCGAAAGTGCGCAATGGCTGAAACAAACCTCCAACCTTCGCGATTATCTTTTTCGCATGCGATTGCGCCCGTCAGGGCGCAATGTGTTGACCGAGCCGAACTTTAGTTAATGCAGAAAATACTGGGCTCAGGCCGCTGATCTGCGGTGATGGAGTAACTGCGGGTTGCCCCAGGACCGCCGATGCGGCCCTTTGCAACAAGGCTCTGCTCTCTGCGTTCAGCCGTTGAAGCAAACCGAATCAATGAACACCACGAAAAAGACCGGCTTCAACCCGGGGCAGTGCGCAGGGCCTTCAGGAAAAATCGAGCATCACGGACTTACAGCCCTATTTTCTTTGGAGGGTACTTTTTGAAGGTGGCCATGTGGGCCTGAGCTTCCGACAGCAAGGAGGCCAGCCAGGGATTGAGTCGGTGTCCCAACGGCATTGATTCCTTCGGGTCGATATAGAGATTGAACAGCCACGGAGAAAGCCCGACCTGTTCAGTGGTGCTGTAATCAATCGTCATATGCGGCGCCTGTTCCTGCGTCATCCGCAGATGCAGCTTGTATTCGCGCATCCGGATCGCCGCCAGGTTCGCCCCGCTCCATATGTACTCGGCTTCCCGTTTACTTTGGCCATTATCGACGATGAGAAAAGAGGCCTGATCGATACCGTCGTAGTAGCGGTCCTTGAGCAGCTTGTCGCTGGCACCCGCGAAATGCAGACTGGTATTGAACAGATCCATCAGGTCAAACATCTCTGCACTTTCGCGCGGCTTGATCATGTCTTTCCAGTAGGCGATCCCCGGAACGCGCACTCCCCCTTCCCAGGCTGAGCCCTTCGCACCGCGAAACGGCGTGTAGCCGGAATCCGGCCAGCTGTCCATCTGCGGACCGTTGTCCGAGGTGATGAACACGAAGGTGTTCTCCAGCACGCCGGCCTTGTCCAAGGCATCGACAATGCGACCTACCAATGCATCGACTTCGACAACATTGTCCTTGTACGGGTACTTACTGGCGCTGCTCCCCAGAAACGCCTTGCTCGGATGGTTATCTGCATGCACCCGCATAAAGTTATGGGCAATGAAAAATGGCTTGTCGCCCTTGGCCAGTGTCTGGATGCGGTCAATCGTGAACTGGGCGAGTGCCTGGTCCGCTTCGGCGAACTGCTCGATGCTGGTGGTTTTCTCTACGACCTTTTCACCCTGGCCCTTGGCGCCGTAGTACCTGTCAATCTTGCCGCCCACTTTCTTGAAGCGTGCAAGCTTTTCCGCGTCGTACACCAGGTCGGGATAGCGCCTGCCGTCGAACTGCTGAGTCAGTTCCTTCTGTGACGCGTAATACCCCTGGAACTCGTCGAAGCCAACTTCCCACGGCCGCATGCCTTCAAGCTCGCCGGTATGCCATTTGCCCGTCAAAATCGTGTAGTACCCCACGCTGGATAACAGCTGCGCAATGCTGTGCTCATCGGCCCACGGGTTCTTCTTCACCTTGTCACCGGCCAGAATCGGGCGAATCAGGCCGGTGCGCGCGGGCAGGCGGCCAATCATCATGGCAGAGCGCGTCGGGGTACAGGTCGGCTGGGAATAGGTCGTCGTCAGTTGCAGGCCCTGCGCGGCAATCCTGTCGATGCTGGGGGTTGCAGCACCAATGTGAGCGCCTCCCCCCCAAGGCCCCCCGAGGTCGCCAAAGCCGAGGTCATCGATGACCAACCAGACGATGTTGGGGCGCTTGTTGGTTTTTTTCAGCAACGCGTCGAGCTTTTCATCGGCTGCCTTGTCTTGCGCGTCCCGGGGAATAGCGGGCTGCATGTTGTCTTGTTGAACGACCGCCCGACTCAATTGCGAAGCAGGGTAAGCCCCATTGGCCAGCGTCGATTGATCTGCGGTGGGTGCTTCATCTACGGCCAGCGCCGCTGTGCAACTGAACGCTGCAATGAGTAATGCAAAGCCGGATCGGTTGTGCATGGGGGCGCTCCTTCGTGCTGATGTCATGACGGCAACGTGTGCTGCGCTGTGCTGACGACGGGCACCGGAGACCCCAGGAGATTGCGCAGGAGTGAGTGTAGACATGAAAACCTCCCCCCCTGCTGTACAGGCGTTCGCGGGTTCCTACGAGAACTGCCATGGCGAGCGGCCCCATAGCGGTGAACTACACTTGCGCGGGTGCCTGTTTCCAATGGCTAAAGCGACTGTGCGTGTCGGGACATCAGCCCCGACATCATGCTTGTACCTGGAGCCGCCATGAGAGCCGTAGAAGGATTGATGACTCGTATGCTCCCACCACGCAAAGGCCTGAATGTTGCCAACGCCCTTTTACCCAGGTTGCTGACGATGGCGCTCGCCGCTTGCGGCGCCGCTTCACTACAGGCAGCCACTGAACCCCTGGGAGGTCAGCCACCGCCAGGCGCGGCCCCCTCAGTGAAGGACTTCGACTACCAGATCAAGTACCAGCGCGCCTTTGAAGCTGTACTGTGGAACATGCCGGCGATCTCCATCTACTCGTTCCGCCGTGCCGCCTTCGAGCACCTGGGCTACCAGGACAACGACATCATCGCCTACTCGGCGACGGCCACCCCACAACTCGAAGCCCTGACCGCCAACAGCACCACGCCGTACATCGCCGCCTACACCGATTTGCGCAAGGGCCCCGTGGTGCTGGAAATTCCACCTGCCGGGGCCGACGGCAGCCTGTACGGCCAGGTGGTGGACGCCTGGCAGTTCACCATCGCCGACGTCGGGCCTGCCGGGCTCGACAAAGGCAAGGGTGGCAAATACCTGTTTACCGCGCCCGATTACAAAGGTGCGATCCCCAAAGGCTACTTCCACGTCAGCTCGCCAAACTATCGCATCGCCTTTGCTTTCCGGTCGGTACCGCCAGCCGGCAAAACGGCTGCTGACGCCTACGCATACGCCAAGCGCTTGCGCATGTATTCCCTGTCTCAGGCGCAGAATCCGCCACAGCAAAAATTCATCGACCCCAGCCATCAGCGTTATCCGACGCTGCCGTTCTACGATGAGCGGCACTTCCAGGACATGTACGAGATCATGAGCGTCGAGCCGGTCAGGGAGCACGACAAGGTGATGATGGGCATGCTCAAGTCCCTGGGCATCGAGAAAGGCAAACCTTTCGCCCCGGACGAAACTGCCAAACGCGCCATGCACCAGGCGGCCATCGACGCCTGGTTCTATTTGCAGGGCTGGTTCGACAAGGAAATGGTCAAGCGCGTTTACTGGCCGGATCGCCACTACGTCTCGTTGTTGCAGACCGATGCCAATCGCCAATTCACGTTCAAGTATGACGACAAGATCGACCTGATCGAGCGCGCGGCGGAGTACTTCTGGTGCACCTACATGCCCAAGGCACTCAGCGACTCACCCGCCACCGCCTACATGGTGGCGCTGGCGGACAAGGACGGTAAGCCGCTGGAAGCCGGCAAGCTCTACTCGGTGAATGTTCCAGCCAAAGTGCCGGTCAAGCAGTTCTGGGCGCTGACAGTCTACGACCGCGCCACCTTCTCTTTCATTTACAGCGACAGCAACCGCACCACGCTGTCGTCGTTCGACCTCGACAAGATGAAGAAGAACGCCGATGGCAGCATCACGCTCTATGTCGGTCCGAAAGCACCCGAGGGGCTGGAGTCCAACTGGATACCCACGCAGAACAAACGCCCGATGCCCACCATGCGTTTCTACGGACCGACCGAGGCGTTCAATAACAAGACGTTCAAGATGCCTGACTTCGAGCAGGTCAATCCCTGACTTTTCTCTGCCCCACTGGAGTGCTCATGAAACGATTGACCCTTGCGGCAACGCTGCTTTCGCTGACGGTACCGGCCTTTGCGCAGATACCAGACAAACTGGCCGCCGACGCTTATACCTACGGCTACTCCATCGACGAAGCGTACAAGTTCTTCTATGAGACGGCAGTCAAGACCGACACACCGCTCAACCGCTTCCAGAACATCCGCCACCTGGCCGACGACAAGTACACCGATCACCCAACCATCAACAACGACACCCTGCACCTGATGGGCTGGCTCGATGTCGCCGCCGAACCGGTCATCGTGACCGTGCCGGACATGGACAAGGGCCGCTACTGGATCCTGCACACCATGGACATGGGGCACTACACCGTGACCATGATCGGCTCTCGTACCCGTGGCAACAAAGGCGGCCACTTCATGTTCGCCACCCAGGACTGGAAAGGCGAAGTTCCAGGCAGCGTCGACGAAGTGATCCGCGTCGATTCCAACCTGGTGAAACTCATGGGCCGGATCATGGCCACCGGCCCGGAAGACGAAAAAACGGCCTTGAACTACATGGATGACTGGAACGTCAGGACGCTCTCGGCTTACCTGGGCGTCGCCGGTCCCAAGCCTAAACAACGCACTTACCTTGACCCGGCGAAAACCAATTGGCTGCAACGGGTCAATTACGTGCTGTGCGATGGAACCATGGGCAAAGCCGACAAAAAATGGCTGGAGCAATTCAAGACCGTGGGTCTTGAACCTTGCAAGGAAGACTTCACCAAAGACCAGCTTGCCGCTGCGAAGAAAGGCGAGGAACTGGGCATCAAGCACATCAAGGAACTGGCTCCGACCTTAACGGATGCCGGCAAGCTGCTTGGAACTCGCGCGCAGTTGAGCGACGACCCACGTGAACTGTTCGCCGAGGGAACCTACCTGGGCCAGTGGGGGTTGCCGCCGGACGAAACCATCTACCTGCAGGCCGTCAAAGGCAGCGATGGCAAGAACATCAATGGCGCCAATGGCAAAGCGTATCGCATGCATTTCAAGGCGCCGGACGTCAGCGAGTTCTGGTCCTTCACTGTGTACGGCAGCGACAACCGTTTCATGGCGCACAACGAAATCAACCGCCACAGCCGCGGCGACCGCACCTTGAAACCCGACGCCGACGGCAACTACACCATCGAACTCAGCGCCAAGGGCGATGCGAGCAATCCCAACTATTTGCCCATCCCGGAAAAAGACGTCTATATCGTGTTGAGGATGTATGGCCCGAGCAAGGAAGTGCAGGCCGGCGGCTACAAGTTCCCTGCCGTTGAAGTGGTAAAGCCCTGATTGATCCGGTGTTCTCCCTCCCGATGGGAGGGAGAACTAGCCGTTACTACTCAACTACTCACTGGCTTTCGTGCAATTACCCGCTGCGCGGCGCATGCAGAATTGATAACGCATCTGCTCGGCCCAGTAACGCTCGGCCTCGCTGACATCGCTCCATGAATCATAGGTACTGCTTTCAAACAGACCGATGATGGGCTTGCGGGCGCCCACACGGCGATCGATCATCGCGGCAATCACCTCTCCGGTCCCGGCGTCCGCCATTTTCCCTTCGACCGTCACCTGCCCCGCGAAGGGCGGCTTGCCGGTGGTATGCGACAACGTCTGCATCGTTGCCATCTTGGCCCCGGGAACACCCAATGGAATGGGCACATAAGACATCGCCTTCATCGAAGAGTCAGACGCTTGCGCGTCGATGATCGCCACCGACAAATGCAGGGTGTCGGGGCCTGCCTGATTGACCATTTGATAATCTTTGCCCAACTGTTCATGCAATTGATCGTAGAGGCCCTGGGCAATGGCGGCGCTTTGTTCCTGGGGCGCGTCATGCAACTTGGAGTTGGCGTCGCCATACAACTTGACCGGGTCAAGATAGATCTTGTTGTAGCGAGAAAACGCCTGAGACGAAGCGAATTTGGGATTGCGGTACAGCAGCAACGACTCCCCTTCTTTACCTGGTTTCATCATTGGATAAACGTCGGGCATGAAGCCTGAACCCTTGACGTTCTCGGCCAGCGTCGTGCTTCTGCCGGGCTGGGATGTTGAAGCACAGGCGGCCAGCAACACCAGCGCACTGCCAAGAACCAGGGTATTGAAGGTTTTTGTCATGCAGAAAAACTCCCTATTCACATCGAATTTTTTCGCGGCAACTGCCCGCCCCAAAGCAGTAAAAAGTGTAGACATAAATTACCCAAGGGATGCGCGTGGGGTGTTGAGGATGCTGATGTTCTCTACGCCGGCTGCCATGTGTGAGCATCCGCGCTGGGCCTTTCGAGCGTTCACTTCTGCAGACACACAGACTGGGCAACTTATGCAAGTTCTACGGCTGAGCGTTGAATAACAAAATAACCGCAACGGGAAAGCCCGACGCTCGAGAGCCATGAATAGTGGCCAACTAACACTGCACGTCAAACTTCACAGCCAACGCTTAGTAATTGGCGCGAGGTTACACTGAATCGGTCCTTCTTCCGTAGACGCTTCCGAAGGACCGCTTCTGGCCGATTTTTGCCTGACGCGAAGGGCAGGAGTCGAGCCAAAGCCGTCGGTACATAGAGGCTCAGTGGGAGCGGGCTTGCCCCGCGATTCTGGCGATGGGCAATGTCTACCAACTGCCATGATTCTGTCGCGGGGCAAGTCGAAGCGTCGCACCGCCGCTCCCACTGGTGCAAGACCGCTTGTGGCCGGTTTCTGCCTGTCGCCACCGGCAACAATGCGCAGCTTTCAGATGATCATGGTTACTAAGCGTGTTGATCAAATCCGATGCAATCAGGGGGGGCAAGTGGAGTGCAATTTTGCAATCAGCGATGCGTCAGGTCATACGCAAGATAAAAACGCTCGAAGCAGAGGGCTACATCAGCAAATCCCGCTTCCGTAAGAACAACGAATGTTCACTTCCAGAGAAGCTAGCGATCAAAGACGATCACGGTCGCCCACGAGTTCTAGCACAGTGGATATGCCATCAAGTTGATCGGAGCATCCCTATATTTATTAGTACTAAATTTTTAGATACTCCCCTACCCCACCCAGAACTCGATGACAACGATGACATCAAGTTAGCATGCCCAATGGGAATAGGGGGTGATGGCGATTTGGTTCAATCCGGTGCCAGTGGCACTTGAGCTTATTAGTTAGGAGTGAGCAAAATATTTCTATCGACGTGGTTAATGTCGATTTGACCGGAGAGCGCCATTGAGGCATCCAGTTCATGGGCGATGATTTCCAGACTGCGGGTCACACCTGCTTCACCCAAGCCGCCCAAGCCATAAAGAAATGCTCGACCGATCAAAGTGCCTTTGGCACCCAGTGCTATGGCCTTCAGCACGTCTTGGCCACTACGGATACCACTGTCGATCCATACCTCGATCCGATCACCCACCGCATCGACGATGGCCGGTAATGCGCTAATAGTTGATTGGGCACCATCTAGCTGGCGTCCGCCGTGGTTGGAAACAATGAGTGCGTCAGCTCCAATTTCCGCCGCGACGCGTGCATCATCCGGGTCAAGAATGCCCTTTAAAATGAGTTTTCCTGGCCAGCGTTCACGCACCCATGCAATATCGGCCCAACTCATGCTCGGATCGAACTGCTCCTGGATCCAGGAAGAGAGTGAAGACATGTCGCTGATATTCTGGACGTGTCCGACGATGTTGCCAAACTGACGACGCTTGGTGGATGCCATGCCTAGGCACCACTTCGGCTTGGTCATCATGTTGAGCAGGTTGGACGGGGTCAGACGTGGCGGCGCCGACAGGCCATTCTTGATATCTTTGTGTCGCTGTCCACAGATTGGTAAATCGAGCGTCAGCACCAATGCACTGCAGTTCGCAGCAATCGCACGCTTTATCAGGCGTTCAATGAAATCCCTATCGCGCATCATGTACAACTGAAACCAAAACGGTGCGGCGACGTGTTCGGCAATGTCTTCCAAAGAGCAGATACTCATCGTTGACATCGTGTAGGGAACGCCAAATTTTTTTGCCGCTTTAGCCGCGAGTATTTCGCCGTCGGCATGCATCATCCCAGCGAGTCCCGTTGGCGCGAGGGCAACAGGCATTGCGATGTTTTGCCCAACCATCGTGGTGCGCAAATTGCGTTTCTCTATATCGACAGCAACGCGTTGACGTAGCTTTATCGCCTGGAAATCCGATTCGTTCAGATGGTACGTAGATTCTGTCCAGGAGCCGGAGTCGACATAGTCATAAAACATTTGTGGGATGCGTTTTTTTGCCAAGACGCGCAGGTCTTCGATACAAGTTATAGGCGTGGCCATCGAGTACTTCTCTTAAAAGGCATGGAGGCGTTATTTGTTTACCAACCTGGCGGGCACGGCGGCGAGCGTAATAACGCTTCCGGCGACGAGTACCGCCGCGACTGCATAGAGTCCTATCTCGGCGCTGCCGGTGAGGTCTTTGATCCAGCCGACCAGATAGGTACTGGTGAGCCCACCGATGTTGGCGATAGCGGTGATCAAGGCAATACCAGCCGCTGCCGCAGCCCCCCCAAGGAATGCTGTGGGCATGCTCCAAAAAATAGGTGCCATGGCCTGGATACCGACAGATGCAAGTGTTAACGCAGGCAGAACAAAGTAGATGCCATACCCTGTCAGGGTGCTCAATGCCAGCCCAACTGCACCGACTGCCATGGCGATCGCGAGGTGCCATCGACGCTCTCGGGTTTGGTCAGAGTGGCGTGCCCATAAGACCATTGAAACCATCCCAAAGGCGTAAGGAACAGCGACCAGCAAACCCACGTTCAGGACATCCTTGACGCCAGCGTCCTTAATCAGAGACGGCAACCAGAAACTGAAGGTGTAGATGCCCATGGCACAGGTAAAAAAGATCAAACCCATCAGCCAAACCCGGGAGTCTTTGAAAGCCTGAGCAATGGAGTGGTGGAGTTTGTCATCCGACTCGCTTTGGATGTTTCGTTCTAGAATGCTTTTCTCCATGGGGGTCAGCCACCGCGCGTGCCGAATGCCGTCGTCCAGAATGAACAGCACAGCGATACCGACCAATAAGGAAGGTGCCGCCTCGAGGAGAAACAGCCATTGCCAGCCTTGCAGACCGGATACACCGGTAAACGCACTCATGATCCAGCCTGATAGGGGGCCGCCAATCACGCCAGAAAGAGGAATGGCACAATAAAAAAACGCAGTAATCTTGGCGCGTCGGTCAGCCGGATACCAATACGTCAGATAAAGAATGATTCCCGGAAGAAATCCGGCCTCTGCGACGCCCAGCAGAAAACGGATGACATAAAACATCGCAGGTGTTGTGACGAAAGCGGTGGCGGCGGAAAGTAGCGACCAGGTAATCATGATTCGCGCAATCCATCGTTTGGCCCCCACACGCTGCAGCAGGATGTTGCTCGGTACTTCGACGAGTATGTAGCCAACAAAGAAAATGCCAGCACCCAAGCCATATACAGTTTCGCTCCACTGCAGGTCATCCAGCATCTGCAGCTTGGCAAACCCCACATTCACCCGATCCAAATAAGCGCAGAAGTAGCACAAACACAGGAAAGGAATTAGCCGCCAGGTAACTTTGGCATAAAGCCGATTTTCAGCTGATTTTTCATAGGTAGGCAGTGGTAACGGAGAGAGACTAGTCATAGGCGTTCTCTTATTATTTTAATGGATTGCGCGTGAGCTATCAGAGGGGCGACCCTCCGATGGAGTCTGAGCGCCACACTGCTATAGCGACAATCGAATTATTTTTGCCCATTCGTTAATAAACCTCGTAGATTGGAGCCCTCCCCCGATGAGTCGCCCCTGATTTGGTGGAGACCTCCAGGCACCGGCCAAAGATATCTACCTTTCCGGGGGCAGTTCAGGGGCAGTCCACACCTTCGCAAGGGCCCAGATGAATTTCACTTTCAAGCAATTACGGACATTCCTCGTCGTGGCCGACGCCCAGAGCTTTAGCCATGCTGCCCAGCATCTGCATGTGACGCCTGGAGCTGTAAGTCTGATCATCAAGGAGCTGGAACAGGAGTTCGGCTTTTCCTTGTTCGACCGTACGACGCGGTCCATGGTGCTTTCTAAAGCGGGGGAGGAGTTTCGCCCTGCGGCCGAAAAAGTCATGCACGAGATTCAATCTGCGATGCGGACAGTCAATACCATCAAAAACCTATCGACTGGTATCGTCCGGGTTGCCGCTCCGCTGCTCGCCGCCAGCTCACTATTGCCGACAGCCTTAGCCGTCTACCGAAAGCACAAGCCCGACGTCGTCGTCCGCCTCATCGACTGCTCCGTGGACGAGCTGGCGGATGCTGTGGCCAGTAATCGCGTCGACATAGCCTTTGGTGCAGACCGAAAAACTGGCAATAAAGTTAAACGTATCGCGCTGTATAGAAGTCCTTGGATGATGTTGTGCGCGGCTTCCAATGCCTTGGCAGTCAGCCCCAAAATCACGTGGGGCATGCTCAATGATCACTCGGTCATCACGACAGGAAAAGACTATGAAACTTACTTCACTGATGCGTTGCAGTATTTGACCGCAGACCAGCAATTCGAGCCGGATTATGTTGTAGATAACATCTCTACAGCCCTTGGACTGGCGACATCGGATCTGGCGGTGATGCTGTCATTGTGCCCGGGGTTTCTAGCGAAACAGGCTCGCGCCATGGGCCTTGTAATGAGACGGATTGAAGAGCCTGAGATCATTAGAGAAATGTCGATATACGTTCCATGTGATCGCACCCTTACGCCAGCTGCTCAAGCATTCCTCGATTTTATTCAGCCCTACCTCAAACAGCAGGAGGAGGCTGGTTCAATCGTGGATTGACAGGATTGACGAGCGTTCCAACGCGTGGCGTCGCCCCCTTGGTCACGGGGTTTTGCGCCCGGCTCTAAACGCGCTAGGTTCAGATGCTTGTGGTCAAGCCAATCACCTACGTCCTCGTGTTTGTGCATTGAGCAGGTCTCGAGGTCGCAGCCCTTCGAGCCCCATAAGCAAATTTCCCAAAGCACGCAGTGCTGTTGGCGCTGATTGAAAAACTGACAGGTGCTCAACTGTTCCTGCTCAATTTTGAGCAGGAGAACACAGGGTGATCAGCATGGATAATGATGGGCAAAGTTCGGCGGATGTATTTTCGCGGCAAGCTGTCGCTGCATCAGATAACCAAGCGTACCGGGCTATCGCGAAACACTGAAAGCGGGTCGGAGCGAGTGAATAAGGTTTGCCGGTTAGCTGCAAGCAGCCACCGCCTCGATCTCCACGAGCATGCCATCCAGCGCCAGCCGTGGTACCGGAATCAAAGTGCAGACCGGATGCCTGACCTTCCAGACCCGATTCACTTCCCCAACCCAATCGCGCAAGCGATGCTCATCATGATCGACGATCAATAAGGTCAGCTTGAACACCTGTTGCAAGCTCGAGCCCTGCGATTGGAGTGCAGTGTTCAGGTTGACCAGCGCCTGCCTTGCCTGCTCGGAGAACGCGGCTGGCAGTCGCCCGTCGACGTCCTCGCCACCCTGCCCTGCAATAAACAGCAGCCTGGCCCCAGGTGCCACTGCAGCGACGTGGGAATACCCGTTGTTGCTCGGGTCATACAGCCCTGGCGGGTTGGAAAGCTCGAACGCGAGACGAGAATCTACGGACATGGGACTACTCCAGATGCAAGGGTTGGTAGTCTGCGACCTCAAGTCAACTTGAGGTCAAGGATGCCCGCATGGACGACAACGAAGGTGCCAGGGTGGGGAGGGATTTCGTTTCGGCCTGGTGCTGGAGAGCCGCGGCGATTGGCTATTGGTCTATTTGCCTGACGGCGGTCCTGCCGGGGGAACCGCTGGCGAAGTTCGCGCAATACCGGGCTCACAGGTGCGCATCACGGACATTCCCTGGTTGTCGCTGATTGCCTGCCTGCGCCGAGGTGGCCGCGGAACGCTGGAGCTGGCAGCGATGATTCTGGATGAGGATGAAAAACAAACGGTGAAATCCGAACAGACCGTGCCAAGAAGGCGCGCGCGGCAGAAACGAAGTGATGCTGTTCAATTCGCTGACGCCATACCCTGCCCCTTGAATCCCTCCCCCGACCCCGCTACCCTCCTCGCTGTCGCTGTAAATCCAGCGACCGGGTTTGGTAGCCCGGGAGAGAATCAAGGCGCACAAGCGCCCCATCCGATTCAGCTGGCGCTTTTTTTTGTGCCCGCTTTTTCGTGTTATGGCGGCTGTGCGTAGGGCGCATTCGTGCGCGCCGGTTTCCTTGATTCCCGGTCTACCAACCTGCGTACAGCCGCCACCCATTCGTTTGGTAGCGATACGTGGCGGCTCCACCAATCAAGGAGCTACACAATGACAAAACCCGTTCCTGACCCTCCCCTCACCACCCAGACCTCCACCACCTTCGGCTCCTGCAACGGCAGCCACGAACCGCTGTTCGCTGTACGTGCCGGTGTCTCGTCCGAAGACGCCCTGGTCCATGCCTCCATCCTGATCAAAAGTGCCTACCAGACCACCGCCCAAGCCTGTGAGCGGGTCGAGCCCGAGGTTCGCAACCTGCTCTGGGGTTCGCAGCACACGCTGGAAATGAGCCTTGCGCTGATCGAGGCATTGCTGGATGAAGTGGAAGCGCGGGCGGCGACGTCTGCGGTGCTGCGTCGCTCCGTGCAGGCCGTTCACGCTGCAGTGAAGGAGTGACGGTCGGTTGACCCAGGGCCGCCGATGCGGCCCTTTGCAAGATGACTTTAGATTCTGCAGACACACAGGATGCGGGGTTGGGGAACTTGAACAAGTCCTACAACAGGGAGCTGAATAACAAGGTAACCGCAACGCTAAAGACCAACTCTAGAGCGCCATTAGCAATATGGCCAACTAATATCACGCGCCAAACTTCACCGCCAATAACCGGCTGCCAACGCTGAGTAACTGGCTCAGGGTTACACCCAGATGTGATTAAAGTCTCAATTGGGCAATGCGCTGTCGAACAACAAAAGCATTATTTTTCCTGCACGGGCTTAAACGTTTTAGCCTTCAGCTTTTACTGCGCTCTTCAGTCGTGCGCACTGAGCTCACCCGAAAACTCTGACAGTTACGGTTCTGACTTTCTCGTCAGAAAATTCGCCATTCATCGAGAAACTACTAGGTTTACCTGTGCTCGCGTTTACCGGTTTGGTAGTGCGATTTCCGACTAGCAGGAGCATAGAGATGAGTTTGGAGATGACGTTAGGGCAATTCTTCCCTCTTGGTGGGTCGAAAACACGCAAAGTGGCGGGCATGACCTGCTCACTGGTCGTAGCGCTCGCGCTGGCCACCGAAGCGATGGCGGCAGAGCAACCGAAACCCGCGACGGAGGCCACTAAGGCGGCCAATAACGCCTTGCTCAAGGAACTTCCGTTCAATGACAAGACATCTTTCGAGTTGGCCCATAAAGGCTTCATTGCCCCGCTACCTTCCGAGGTCATCAAGGGCAAGTCAGGCAATGTAATCTGGGACCCGGCCAAGTATGCGTTTATCAAGGAAGGCGAAGTAGCGCCTGATACCACCAACCCCAGCCTCTGGCGTCAATCGCAACTGATCAACATCTCTGGTCTGTTTGAAGTCACCGATGGCATCTACCAGGTGCGCAACTACGACTTGTCGAACATGACCATCGTCGAAGGCAAGGACGGTATCACCATCTTCGACCCGCTGATTTCCAGCGAAACCGCCAAGGCGGCGCTCGAGCTCTACTACAAGCACCGGCCGAAAAAGCCCGTGGTGGCGGTGATCTACACCCACAGCCACGTTGACCACTACGGCGGTGTGCGCGGTGTGATCAACGAAGAAGACGTCAAGGCCGGCAAGGTCAAGGTTTATGCACCCAAGGGCTTCCTGGAGCACGCGGTAGCGGAGAACGTCATGGCGGGTACCGCCATGAGCCGTCGCGCCAGCTACATGTACGGTAACCTGCTGCCACCCAATGCCACCGGCCAGTTGGGCGCAGGCCTGGGTACTACCACCTCTGCCGGTACCGTGACCCTCATCCCGCCGACAGACATCATCGAGAAGACCGGCGAGAAGCACGTTATCGACGGCCTCACCTATGAGTTCCTCTACGCGCCGGGCAGCGAGGCGCCGGCCGAGATGCTCTATTACATCAAGGAGAAAAAGGCCCTCAACACGGCCGAAGACTCCACCCATACCCTGCACAACACCTACTCGCTGCGTGGCGCGAAAATCCGCGAGCCGCTGCCGTGGTCGAAGTACCTCAACGAAGCGCTGAAGATGTGGGGCGACGACGTTCAGGTGATGTATGCCATGCACCACTGGCCGGTCTGGGGCAACAAGGAAGTGAAGGACCAGCTGTCCTCGCAACGTGACATGTACCGCTTCATCAACGACGAAACCCTGCGTCTGGCCAACAAGGGGTACACCATGACCGAAATCGCCGAGCAGGTGAAACTGCCCAAGTCGATTGCCAACCGCTTCTCCAACCGCGGCTATTACGGCTCGCTGAACCACAACGTCAAGGCTACCTACGTGCTGCACCTGGGCTGGTTCATCGGCAACCCCGCCACGCTGTGGGAACTGCCGCCGGAAGAAGAGGCCAAGCGTTTTGTCGAGATGATGGGCGGCGCCGATGCCGTGCTGAAAAAAGCCAAGGAGTACTACGACAAGGGTGACTTCCGCTGGGTGGCCAAGGTTGTAAACAACGTGGTCTTCGCCGAGCCCACCAACCAGGCGGCGAAAAACCTGCAGGCCGACGCCCTAGAGCAACTGGGCTACCAGGCCGAAAGCGGACCGTGGCGCAACTTCTACCTGACCGGCGCACAGGAGCTTCGCAACGGCGTGCAGAAACTGCCGACGCCCGACACCGCCAGCCCCGACACCGTCAAGGCGATGGACCTGGACCTGTTCTTCGACTACCTGGCCATGCGCCTGAAAGCGCCTGAGGTGGAAGGCAAGCACATCACCCTCAACCTCGACTTCACTGATCTGAAGCAGAAATACACGCTGGAGATGGTCAACGGTGTACTCAACCACACCGAAGGCGTGCAATCGAAAGATGCCGACGCAACCATCACCCTTACCCGCGACACGCTGAACAATCTGATGCTCAAACAGACCACGCTCAAAGACGCGAAAGGTTCGGGTGACATCAAGGTTGAAGGCAACGAGGGCAAGCTTGAGGAGTTGATGAGCTACATGGACAACTTCGACTTCTGGTTCAACATCGTGACGCCGTAATGCGTTGATTACGGCGCGTGGCGGCGGCAAATGGATTGCTGCCGCCACGCCATAGAGTCGCTGATGTTTGCCGTTTCAGACTTAAACCAGTTAGTTAAATCGGAGTTCTACCATGCAGGTTAAATCCTTTGCTGCAGCGTTGTGTGTGGCTTCCCTGGCGCTCTCCGGCTGCGCCAGCAAATATGTCGAGCCCGACCAGTATTCCGGTTTTCTCAAGGACTACAGTGCCCTGAAGGAAGAAAAATCACCGTCGGGTGCAGCGGTCATGCGCTGGATCGACCCGAAAATCGACGCCAACAAGTTCAGCAGCGTCTATGTCGAGCCAAGCCAGCTCTACCCCAAGCCACAGGCGACGGAGAAGATCCCGGATTCCACCTTGCAAGGCATCACCCAGTATTACAACCAGGCCCTGCAAACCCAGTTCTCCAAAGTCTTGCCTTTGGCTAAAGGCCCAGGCCCAGGTGTGTTGGTGGTGCGGCCGGCGATTACCGCGGTAAGCGCCAAGACCAAGGGCCTGCGCCCGTATGAAGTGATCCCGATCGCACTGCTCGCTGCGGGTGTCAGCACTGCCACTGGTATTCGCGATCAGGACACCAGCCTGTCGACTGAAGCGCAGTTCCTCGATGCCAGCAACAACAAAGTCGTTGCCCAGGTGGTGCGCAAAGGTGCCGGTGCCGACCTCGACAACTCCGATCAGGTGATGACCGCCAAAGACGCCAAGGCAGTGCTCGATGGCTGGGCGATCGACATCGTCAAATCGTTCGAGCAGCTCAAGACCAAACACTAAGACCTGGCCCCTCGGCCTGCCGATGCTGTCGGCAGGTCGCCATCAACGGATTGACCTTGAGGAGGCTTGATGAAGTCAACCACGCGTGATCTCAACCATGGCTTGCGCCTTACCGGTCTGGCGTTCAGCTTGTGGGTACTGAGCAGTGACGCCTTGGCCGGTGGGATTCTGATCTACGAGGCCGGGCAAGAAAGCAATGGCCTTGCCAACGCCGGCGCGGCCGCGCTGGCAACCGACCCTAGCGTATTGATGAGCAACCCCGCGGGTATCGTCGAGTTGCAGGGCACTCAGGTCAGCGCCAATGCGCAGGTCATCCTCGGCGACATGGGTTTTTCCCGCGACAGTCGCAACCAGTTCGACGGCAACGAAGGCGGCAACGCCCTGCAGTACCTGCCCGGTGCCAGTCTGTTCATCAGTCACCAGATCGACGAGCGTTCGGCGATTGGCTTTGGCATGTACGGCAACTTTGGCCTGGCCCTGGACTACGACGACGATTGGGCGGGGCGTTACTTCAACCAGGAAGCGGCGATCATCGGCGTGTCGTTCCAACCGACGTTGGCGTACAAATTTACCGATGACCTGTCTATGGGCATTGGCCCGCGCATCATGGTTGCCTACTACCGCAACGAGATGGCCATCAACAACAACCTGCTCGGACTGCTGGATCGTCCCGATGGCCAGCTCGAATACAAAGACACGGATGTCGGCACCGGGGTCAATCTGGGGCTGCTGTACAAACTGAGCGAACGCACGCAAATCGGTTTCGCCTACACCAGCAAGATCGACCTGGAGTTCAAGGACAAACCGAGCGTGCACAAGGTCGACAACCTGATCATCAACACGGCATTGAACCGCCTGGGAGCCGACTCTCTGGAGCTGGACATGGCGGTCCCACAAACCGCATTGCTGAGCGTCGCCCACGACCTCAATGCCCAGTGGAAGCTGCTGGGTAGCCTTGGCTGGCAAGACTGGAGCGAGTTCGGCAACATCGGCGTCGAGGTGGATGCAGACGCCTTGGGCGTCAGTCGCACCGTCGACCGCCAGTACAAGGACACCTGGCATGCCTCCGTGGGGGCCCAGTACCAGATCAACCCGCGCCTGCGCCTGAACATGGGCTTGGGCTATGACAGTTCGGCGGTGGACGACAAGGATCGCACCGTTGACAACCCCATGGGAGAAGCCTGGCGATTGGCTACGGGGGTCAACTATCAGGTGGACGAAGGCCTGGACCTGCACGCCGCCTACACACTGATTTGGCTTGGCGACATGGATGTGAATCAGACCAAGGCGCGATCAGGCACCACCCTGTCGGGCACTTATCGCAATGCCGCACTGCATATCCTCGGTGCGGGTGCCACCTGGCGATTCTAAGCCTGCCCCCGAACAGCCCAGCGCAGGAGGCCTCATGTTCAGCTTCATCAAGACCACGATTGCCGGCGGATTACTGCTGATACTGCCGCTGGTGTTGGTGTTCATCCTTATCGAAAAGGCCATCCACTTACTCAGCGGTCCCGTGCAGAAAGTGGTGCCGTGGTTCAGTGGTTTCAGCGTTGCCGGTGTGACGTCAGTGACACTGGCCACGGTGATCCTCCTGGGGCTTGTTTGCTTTCTCGCGGGTTTGCTCGCCAAGACTGCAATAGCCTCGCGGGCCCTGGGCACGCTGGAAAATCGGCTGCTGGGCAACCTGCCGGGTTACCAACTGCTAAAGGACGCCACCGCCCGTTTCGCCGGCCTGGATGACATCGAAGGTGCCCGGGTGGGAATGATCAGTGAGGGTGAGGGTTTTCGTTTCGGCCTGGTGCTGGAGAGCCGCGGTGATTGGCTATTGGTCTATTTGCCTGACGGCGGTCCTGCCGGGGGAACCGCTGGCGAAGTTCGCGCAATACCGGGCTCACAGGTACGCATCACGGACATCCCCTGGTTGTCGCTGATTGCCTGCCTACGCCGTGGAGGCCGCGGAACGCTGGAGCTGGCGGCGATGATTCTGGATGAGGATGAAAAACAAGCGGTGAAATCCGAATAGACCGCGCCAAGAAGGCAAAACCCGTTCCTGACCTTCCCTGTCGCCAGACACAAACGGGCTTGCTGTGGGAGCGGGCTTGCCCCGCGAGACAATCTGACAGACAGATCGCAATCGCGGGGCAAGCCCGCTCCCACAGAGCCTTTATGCATCGGCGAGGCAACTCACTCGAAACACGCTAGAGGACCCTCCATAAGGACGATGTCTCATTTCCCCTTGTTGGCGATGATTTCTTGGTGTTCGTACCAGGCGCCCAATCGGGTCCCACGGTCCATCAGGCCAAGCGGCCATTCGTGAGAAAGGGTGAGTAATGAGCAATAGCGCCATTGAAATTACCAATCTGCTCTACCGCTACGCCGAGAGCATGGACGCAGGTGACCTGGAAGGTGCCGCAGCGCTCTTTCGACATGCACGTATCAAAGTCCAGAGCCGCGAAGACTTTCTTGATGCCGCTGACCTGCTGCGGCTCTGGAAGCAACACGTAAAAATCTATCCATGCGGGACTCCGCGCACAAAGCATGTCATCACCAATCCGATCATCGAAGTCGATGAAACCTCCGGCAAGGCGACGATACGTTCCTGCTACACCGTCCTCCAGCAAACCACCGAACTCGCTCTTCAGCCAATCGCTGCGGGCCGTTACCACGACGAATTCGAGCGCGTCCACCAGGCGTGGCGTTTTTGCTTTCGCGATTACTCCCTGCTGGAGTTCACGGGCGACCTGAGCTTTCACCTCAAGGGCCTGTAAGCGTCTGAACGCCAACGCCCGTTTCTGGCTGATCACGGGCTGACGCCCCAGGGAGCACATAGACAGCGGTCTAGGACGCCACCACTCGGTTTCGCCCGCCCTGCTTGGCCAGGTAAAGCCTCTCATCGGCCAGTTTCAAAACCGCCACGGACGTCAATGCCTCCTCTCGACAAGCCACCCCAAGGGACAGCGTCAGCTTGCCTACCGTAGGCACATCGCTACTCGCTATGTTTTCCCTGATTCGTTCCGCGATGATGATCGCGATGGCTTTAGACGTATCTGGCATAACCAGGACAAACTCTTCGCCGCCGACACGACAGGCCAGATCGTTGATCCTCGAATTGCTTTTCAAGACCTCGGCAACATGCTTGATCGCGATATCACCCGTGTCGTGGCCAAAGGTATCGTTTATGCGCTTGAAGTGATCTATATCGAGCGAGAGTACGGCGTATGGCTGTTCCGTCTGCGTCAACATGTCGAGAAGCCCCCCCATAGCCCTTCGATTCGCAAGCCCCGTCAGCGCATCACTCTGCGCTTCATGACTGAGATGGCCAAGCTTTTGCTGCAGGAGTTTGAAGCCGCTGAGTAGGGCCCGTCGGATAGCAGAGGCATCGCGGTACCAGACGTGTACGCGCAGCAATCGGGTCTCGGTTTCCGGCGCCATCAACTGAGTCGCGGCGATCGATAGCTGGCGAAGCGGCCGTGCGATCAGAACAGTGCCGGCCAGGATCAACCCTAACCCTACGATGCCTGCCGGAATCATTCCCATGATGATGTGCTCCATCAGGGGGGTGAGAGGGGCGAGCGTTCGCTCCCGAGATTGCATGGCTATCACGGCCCAATTGGCATCCGGTACCTGTGCGTAGCCGGCCAGCAACTGCCCCCCTTTGTCGTCTGGAACAGTCATTGACCCGGTCTCGCCCCGCAAAGCCGCATCCACTGCACTGCTTCGACCGAGGATTTCGCCGATTCGCTGCTGGTCGGGGTGATACAGCAGCCGCCCGCTCCCGTCGGTCACGAACACGAAGGTGCCTTCGTGGTGGAAGTGCCTGCTGATCACTGTATGTAAGGCGCTCTCCTGCGTGAGATAGACGGAGGCACCGATCACGCCGAGAAACTGGCCCGATGCCGTGACGATGGGCTGAGAAATGAAGATGACCAAATGGCCGGATGCCGCTGTATAAGCCGAGCTGACCAAGGGGCTGTGCTCCCTGAGGGCCTGCTGCAGGGTCGTTGAATCCGGCGTTGAACCCTCGGTTTTCAAGACCTCCGGTGCCGTCTGGAGAACCCTGCCACTGGCGTCGATTATGGCAATGGCATTCAGGTCCGCATCCTGGCGTTGCAAACGATTTGCCTCAGCACGAAGCGCTTGCGGTTCATTCCAATGAGCAGCCAGGACATCCGCGCTGTATTTCATTCGCCCCTGGGCCGACTGAAGAAACGCGCCAATGCTCGATGCCAGCTTGGCGGCATAAGCGTTATTGGATTCGAGCGTCGAATGAATCAGCGCATCGCGCTGGACCCGGTAGGCGACGATAAAGCTGTTGCAGAGCGTGGCAAGCACTGACAGCAGAACAAAAAAGAGTATGAGTGCGCGCAAATCGAGCGGCAGAGGCCATAAGCGCTTCATGTCACATCCTGAAGAGGTCGCCGAAGTCACGTTCTAAAGGTTAGTTCGGGTTGGGCATGGGTGGCCTGGCGGCGGAGTACTCATTTTCCCAACTGGAATTGTGGCCCTTCGCGACAGACTCACGGCAGCATGGCAGACATTGCCGATCGCCAGAATCGCGGGGCAAGCCCGCTCCCACTGGGCCTCTATACACCGACGGCGTTGTGGGCAGAGGCACAGCAGGCGATGACGGTCAACGCGAGGCGGGTTACTCGGCGTACTGGGCAATGCCGTTGCCGAATGACCAGTTCTCCCGCTTGACCTCCACCAGGCTGATGAAGACGTCTTCCATGCGCACGCCCGCCGCCTCATTGAAGCCCTTGGCGATGGTCTGGTAGAGCATTTTCTTTTGCTCGGTCGTGCGGCCTTCGTTGAGCGTGATCTGGATGAACACCTGACCCTCCGAACGCCGGATACCCAGGTATTCGGGATCGTTCACCAGCCGGTTGCCGTCGTGCTCGGTGAGTATCTGGAAGTTGTCATGGTCTGGGACGTTGATCGTGTCCCTCATGGCCTGGTACACGATCCGGCCCAGTTTCTGGATGTGCTCGGGGTCGGGATGTTTTCTGATGTCGATGCGAACCAATGGCATGGATATCTCTCTTGCTCTGGGCCGTGCCCAAGGCACCGTCCGGCTGCTGCGGTCGAAACGGACGCTCTCAATCCAGCCGTCCAGAAAGGCGGCGATCTCGGGTTACAGTCGAGTTGCAGGGCCGCCTGGTTCAGGGCGCGTCGTCCTCGTCCTTGACTTCGATCCAACTGCTATCGGGGTCGAAACGGGTAATGGCTGCAGCCTTTTTGGTGCTGTCTCGGCCGAGGTCTTTCTCGAATACTTCACCGTCGTGGCTGATCATGAAGCTCATCACGCCGGTGTCTCCGTACTTCGTCGGCCAGGCGATCACGGCAAAGCCGCGGGTCATGCGTCCGTCGATCTTGTAGTCATAGGCGCCGCCGGGTGCCGAGGGGCCTTGGGCGGTGAGGATGCGGTAGTGATAGCCGTGCCAGTCGTCGCCAATCGCGACATCGCCGAACAGCGGCCCGAGGGGGCTTTCCTCGATGCCCTCCTCTTCAGGCCAGTACAGGCCATCGAACTGCCCGTCGCTGCTGATGAACTTCTGCGCGTACTCCAGAACCCCATCGTTGTTGCGATCAACCTCGGCGTAATCCATCTGCGCGTCGTGATAGGCACGCACCGCTTGAATGGTTGCCAGTTCGTTACGGCCGATGCGGCGCAGGCGGATTTCTTCGGCACCGACCTTGGTGTCGAATGTCCAGCCGCTGGCAACGTGCTTGATGGGAATCGGGAACACCCAGGCTGTTTCGCCGACGACCAGGTGCGCACGATCCGGGCTGTCGGGCTGAATCAGATGCTTTTCCTTGTAGAGGGCCAGAAAGGCGTCGACATCTTCGCGGTCGACGTGCTCGGTTGGGATGTAGCTCTTCCAGTCGTTGCCGAGCAGCTTCGCCAGCGCTTGGCTTTCGCTACTCTCGCTGCCAAGAGCCTGCACCAGCGCCGCGCCGGCGTCCTCCGCGCTTGGGAAGTGTTGCTGAGCAAAACTGCCGGATGTCCAGAACAGGAGCAGAACCAGTGCACATCGACCTGCAGCATTCATGACTGACTCTCCTCTCAACGGCGACGGCCGCCACCGTGGGATTGCATCCGTACCGGTCGTTGCACCGCGTGGCCCGCAGACGCCCCGGAGGGTCGGCTGAAGCTCTGGCGGCTGACCTGTCCGCGATTACTCGCGAGGCGTGATTGCGCAGGATCACGCGCACCGGCCAACGCATTGTTGCGCGGCGCCTGGGCACCAGCATGTTGCTGACGCACCTGCTTGCGCACCTGCTGGTTGTTGTGCGCTGACGGCTTGTTCTGGCGATTCTGCTGGGTCGCCTGCGCACGCTGGCGGGCCTGACCGTCATTTTTCAGTTGGCGGTCGGCAACCTGGGCACGCTCGCGTGCGCTACCGGACTGGCCGATGCCGCGTTGCTCCAGGCTTTGCTGGGCGCGCTCGCGGTCGGCACTCTGCACACGCTGGCGGGCCTCGAGGTTACTGGTGGCCGGTGCTTCGATGCCACGCTGCGCGAGGCTTTCCCGGGCACGCTGGCGGTCTGCGACACGGGCTGGCGTGTCACCCCGCAAGGCGGTGCGCTGTTCGCTGCCGGGCAAGCGTCGGTCGAATTGGGTTCGGCTGGCCTGGTCGCGGTACGGTACGCCGTTGCGATACTGCGGATTGTGCTGCCAGTTGTTCTGATTGGCATCGATCCTGCGGTTGACGTTGATGTTGTTGTAGCGATTGACGTCGATATCGACGTCATTGTGCCCCCAGTCGCAATCCCCCCACAGCGAGTTGACGATGGCGACGCCAGCGCCGAATGCCAGGCCGGTGGCCAACGCCGTGCCGATGGCATAACCCGGCGACGGCGGGTAATACGCCGGTGGCGAGGCCGGATAGGGCCAGCTGCCATACACCACAGTGGGGTTGTAGCTCGGGACGTACACGACCTGCGGATTGGTCGGCTGGATCACGATGGTTTGTGCCGGCGCGGCCCCTTGCACCACCGTGGTCGTACCGCCCGCGGGGGCGCTTGCCGGTTGCACGATGACGGTCTGCTGCTCGTTCGACTCCAGGTGGCCGGCGGCCTTGGCCTTGGCGCGCAGGCGCTGCACCGAATTCATGACCGCGTCGGGCTGGGCCAGAAACGCATCGCCGACTCGCTGCACCCACACCGGGTCCTGGCCGAGGGTGGCGAGCACCTGCGGAAACGCCACCAGCGACTGCACGCTGGGGTCCCAGGGCTGGTCGGCGACCTGCTTGACGGCGGCATCACCGCTGGCCTTCGGATGCGCCTTGGACCAGGCAACGGCGTCGGCGACATTGCCCGGATAAGTGGTGGCCATCAGCACCTGCGCCAGCAACGCATCCGGATATAACGCCAAGGGTGCCAGCATCTGATCAAGCTGTTCGGTGCTGAACACCGCCTCGCTCGGCGCAGGTGGCGTGACCGGTGTGACCGGAGCGGCTGGCGCGGCTGGAGTAACGGGAGCGGCCGGAGTGGCCGATGCGGGCGCCGCGGCCGATGGCTTGGCCTGCGAATCCTCATCGGAACAACCCGAGAGCGCGAACATGGCGATAGTGAGTAGGATCGCCCGGTAGAGGCAGGCAGACATGACGATAGTCCTCTGGGAGAAACGGCAGAACGGAACGTTGGCGCCCTGACACCCAACGGGTTACCGACTCGGCAAGTGACACCCGCAACGCCCTGCGCAGCGGATAACCAGTAACAGCGTAGAAGAGAAAATGCGCTGCCGGATGAATAGATGTGCGACACAGGCCACCCCGAACACTCGCACACCCGGTGAACGCGCGGCGGCAACGGCACACGCCTTTCTTTCAACGGCTGGCTCTACTACGGTGACTACTCAACCGTTCAATCAGGAGCGCAGCACATGGCCAGAATCCTTTTGCTGATGATCGCCGGCCTGGTGCTGTGCACCGGCCAAGCCATGGCCGACTCCCTCAGGATCGGCGTGATCGGTGCCGGGAAGGTCGGCGGTACGCTGGGCACACTGTGGGCCAAGGCTGGGCACGCCGTGATGTTTTCGTCGCGACATCCCGAGACGCTCACGGAACTGGTCAGCAGCGCCGGCCCCAATGCCAAGGCCGGCTCGGTGAGCGAAGCCGCGACATGGGGCGAGGTGATAGTGATCAGCGTGCCCTACGGCGCGATGCCGACCCTGGCCGAACAGCTCAAGGGCAAGCTGGACGGCAAGGTCGTGTTGAGCACCAGCAATCCCTTCAGTGGTCGCGACGGTGAAGTCGGGCGCTCGGCGCTGGAGACGGGTGTTGCACTGGCTGACCGGCAGTATCTGCCCGGTGTGCACCTGGTGCGGGCGTTCAATGCCCTCGGCTATGGCGCCATGAAAGATCAGTCCGGCAGCGGCAAGGCCCTGCCGATTTTTGCGGACGACGCCAAAGCCCGGGAGGTGGGGGCTCGATTGGTACGGGAGGCCGGGTTCATTCCGGTGGTCTTTACGCTGGAGCGCGCCAATGAAGGGTTGCCGGGCGGACCGCTGAGCGGGGTGTGGCAGGAGGCGGAGCTCAAGGGCAAGGCGGGGCTCTAGCGAGCGCTTCGCAGCCCACGCGGGTGTTCCCAAAGCCGGCAGACCGCTCTACAATCGAGACAAATTCTCATCTGCAAATCATTCATAGGAAAGGCCGGTGCCATCGGACGCCTCGCTTCACCTGCTCGATACCCTTTACCGCACTCATCATGGCTGGCTGCGTAACTGGCTGCGTGGGCGCCTGGGCAACCGCGAGCAGGCTGCCGATATCGCCCAGGATACTTTCCTGCGCCTGCTGGTGAGCCAACGCCTGCCCGAACGTGGAGACGGGCGACGTTTTCTCACGCAGATCGCGCGCAACCTGGTGATCGACCAGTGGCGCCGCCAGCGTATCGAGCAGGCGTACCTGGAGAGCCTCGCCGCCCGACCGGAACCGCAAACACCTTCACTGGAGACACGCGCCTTGGTCATCGAAACCCTGATGCAGATCGACGCCATGCTCGACAGCATGCCCGCCAAGGTGCGCGAGGCCTTCCTGCTGTCGCAGTTCGAGGGGTTGACCTATCCGCAGATCGCCGAGCGCCTGCAGGTCAGTGTCAGTGCGGTGCAGAAGTACATGGTGCGCGCCATCACCGCCAGCTATCAGGTGCTTTACGCCGAATGACCCACGTTAACGAAGGCCCCATCGCGCCCGCCGTCGTCGAGCAGGCCAGTCATTGGCTGATGCTGCTATGGGGTGGCGAGCTGGACGAAGAGCAACAGCGTCGCTTCGCCGAATGGCAGGCAGCCGACCCCGAACATCGTCGCGCCTGGCAGCGACTGGAGCAGATGCAAAGCACGCTGGCGTGTGTGCCTGGCGATACCGTGCGAACGGTCCTGCGCGACATGCCCGATGCAAAACGGCGCCAGGTTCTCAAGTTGCTCAGCCTGGTGCTGGTGACCGGTGGCAGCGGCTACCTTGTGCAAGCTCAGCCGTTCTGGCGGGAGGCATGGGCCGATGTGCGCACGGGCACGGGGCAAACCCTGCACCGCACCCTGCCCGACGGCAGCCGCATGAGCCTCAACAGCGGCAGTGCCGTAGACATTGCCTTCAGCGACACTGAGCGGCGCATCCGCTTGCTCGACGGCGAAATACTGCTGGACAGTGGCCATGATGCCGCCCGGCGCCCCTTGATCGTGGAAACCACGGCCGGAGAAATCCAGGCGCTTGGCACCCGCTTCTGCGTGTATCAACACGACGGCGGCAGCCAGGTCGAGTTGTTCGAGGGCGCGCTGGAACTGCGCCCTCGGCATGCCCCAACCACACGCCTTGCCGCAGGGCAGCGTCGCTGGTTTTCATCCACACACCTGGGCGCGCTCTCGGTCGCCGATGCCAACAGCATCGCCTGGCAGGACGGTCGCCTTGTGGCCGAACGCATGCCACTGGGGAAATTCCTGGAGCAGCTGTCCCGTCATCGCCCCGGCGTGCTTCGTTGCGACCCGAGCATTGCCCTGCTGCCGCTGACCGGTGTGTTCCCCCTGGCCGATACCGATCGCGTCTTGACGGCTCTGCAGCAATCACTGCCGGTGAAGGTCCACCGTGCCACCCGTTACTGGGTGACCGTACTGCCTGGATAGCGCCGCAAAAAAAATCGGTTGCCCCTTGTAGGATTCGAGCGCTCGTCCGGGATACCTCTTGAACTCAATAAAGACGCATTCTCAAGAGGACCTTATTGAATGCCGTATCTGCCCACTTCCCCCCGCTCCCGCCTGAACCGAAGGCTTCACCCTGTCCTGTTTGCCAGCGTGCTGGTTGGCGCACCGTTGTTGCTCGGCACCCAGGCTCCGCAGGCCCTCGCGGCATCCAGCGAACAGATGCACACCTACAGCATTGCCAACGGCAGCCTTGATCAGGCGTTGAACCAATTTGCCCGGGCGGCCAACATCCTGCTCTCGGCCGATGCCCAGTTGACCGCCGGCAAGCGCAGCGCCGGGCTCAACGGGCCCTACTCCGTCGATGAAGGCCTGGCGCGTCTACTGGCCGGTAGTGGCCTGAGGGCCGTCAAGGCAGGCAACAACTATGTGCTGGAAGTGGCCGCGAGCCAGGGCAATGCGCTGGAGCTGGGCGAAACCACTATCTCCGGTACCGGGTTGGGAACTACCACCGAAGGGACCGGCTCCTACACCACCGGCGCAACCAGCACCGCGACCAAGATGAACCTGTCCCTGCGTCACACCCCGCAATCGGTCAGCGTGATCACCCGCCAGCAAATCGAGGACCAGGGGCTGTTGAACATCGCCGACGTGCTCAACCAGACACCCGGCGTGACGGTCAGCCAGGACAACACCGAGGTCAACTCCTTCTATGCCCGCGGCTTTGAAATCACCAATTTCCAGTTCGATGGCCTGCCCAGCCTCAGCACCAATGCGCCGTTACGCGACAACTACGGATTGATCGGCACCGCCATCTACGACCGCATCGAGGTACTGCGCGGTTCGGCCGGCCTGCTCAATGGCACCGGTTTTCCCTCGGGCGTGGTCAACTTCGTCCGCAAGCGCCCGACCAGCGAATTCCAGGGGCACGTCACCGCTGGCGCCGGCACCTGGGACCAGTACCGCAGTGAACTGGACCTGTCCGGGCCACTGAGTGACAGCAAGCACCTGCGCGGCCGCATGGTCGCCGCCACGCAGGAGGAGAACAGCTACATCGACTACCTGCGCCGAGAGGACCACATCTTCTACGGCATTGTCGAAGCCGATCTGAACGACAGCACCACCCTCGCCTTCGGCCTGGACTACCAGAAAGGTCACGCCGATGGCTCGACCAACTCCAACCTGCCGGCGTTCTACTCCAACGGTGCCACCGTCAAGCCGTCGCGCTCGACCAACTCCGGTGCCAAGTGGGCTTACAGCGACACCGAGACCCAGCGCTTCTTCACCAGCATCGAACACCATCTGCAGAACGACTGGCTGGTCAAGCTGGAAGCCAACTTCCGCCGCTACGACGTCGACAACCTGACCTCGTCGGTCAACGGCCAGATCAACGCCGTGGACCACTCGGCCAACGCGTTTACCAGCAAATACCACTCGACCTCCAAAGAGCTCGACTTCGCGGCCTATGCCAACGGGCCATTCCAGCTGTTCGGCCGTACCCATGAGATGGTGATGGGGGTCAACTGGGCGCGTAACGAGAACGAATCGGCGACCATCTCGTTCGGCAGCTACCGGGTCGACGACTTCTTCAACTGGAACCACGACCCCGTCAAACCGGAGGCGCCGTTGTACACCGTGCCCTACGACACCGTGGCCAGGGAGCGGGCCGCCTATGCCGCCGCGATATTCAAGCCTACCGATGACCTCAACGTGATCCTCGGTACCCGGGTGACCGACCACTACTGGGACCAGGACGGGGTCATCCCGCCGCTGCCCAACCCGAACGTGCACTACAACACCCGCGACAGTGGCGTGGTCACCCCCTATGCCGGCATCACTTACGATGTGGATGAACACCACACCCTCTATGCCAGCTATGCCGACATCTTCAAGCCACAGCCCTTCAACCCGGACCGCAACGGCACGCCGATCGACCCGCTGACGGGTGAAAGCTATGAGCTGGGGATCAAGGGCGAGTATTACGAGGGCCGCCTGAACGCAAGCCTTGCACTGTTCGCATCGGAGCAGGACAACGTCGCCGAAGCCGATGGCCTGCGCCTGGATGTGCCCAACGCCACCGCCTACCGTGCTGCTTCCGGGGTCTCGACCCGCGGTTTCGAGGTTGAGGTCTCCGGCGAACTGATGCCCGACTGGAACGTGCATGGCGGCTACACCTACCGCCACTCCGAAGACAAGGACGGCAACAAGGTCAGCACCACCCAGCCCGAGCAGATCGCCCGCCTGGCCACCACCTACCGGCTGCCGGGTGCCCTCAACCGCATGACCGTTGGCGGCAATGTCTCCTGGCAGAGCAAGGTCTACTACGACACCACCTTGGGGTTCGGCACCAACACCCTCGACGCCCATTTCGAGCAGAAGCCCTACACCCTCGTCGGGCTGATGACGGCGTATGACTTCAGCAACAACCTGCGTGGCAACCTCAACCTCAACAACCTGACCGACCGCAAATACTTCAGCGGCATGGGCAGCTACGCCTCGACCTTCTACGGCGAGCCCCGCAACATCATGGCAAGCCTGAAATACGACTTCTAACCGACATGAACGCCCGCCTTGGGTCACAAACGAACCCGTAGGAGCGGGCTTGCCCCGCGATACGATGTATCGGCGATATTGCTATCGCGGGGCAAGCCCGCTCCTACTTCGCATCGCTGTGCCGATCTTGCCTTCAGACACGTTTCTTCTAGGCTTTATTCAAACGGCAAAACCCATATTGAATCTGTTAATTCCCAATAGGAATAAAAAGATGCTGACCTGGGACGATACGCTAAAGCTATGCATCCCTTTCATCTTTTCAATTGCGTTGATCTGGATTCACTACCACGTCGCCCGGCTGCTTGAGACCAAAGCAAAAAAGGAATCACTATGGCGAATCTTCAGCACCAAAAATTTAGGCCTTGCCAGTGATCTTAAGGGTTTGAACACCATAATTGATGCGTACAGAGCAGGTGAATACGCAAGCTTTACCTATGCATTAGACGACCTTCCCAAGAATATTGCAGTGCGCCTTTCAGAACTCACTCCGAAGCAGACGTTCATCTATGAAAGGTATATATCGTCGTATTCAGCAGTGCAGAGAAACATGAAGTCGTTGCAAAGCGTCATTCACTGCCTGATAACAACCACCGAGATAAGTGATGGACGGGTCAGGAATGCGATCCAGTCTCAAGTCGAGGTACTAAAAAGCAATTTGATCGAATTGTGCGAGGCGCAGATATTCGTCATGGAGCACTTTAGTAAAGAACGCAACACCACCTTTGATCCGCAAACAGTAGTTCAAGAAAGAAACATGATCGCAAGCCTGAAGCCCCACGCCTGAGGGCGCTGGAGACCAAACCAGAACGCATCAAATCCTTCTCCCAGACCCTTTCCATACCCTACACCGCTTGACGCTATTTTTGCGGCTGACCACTAGGTCGGCTCACCTCTGCTCTTGCAGAAAACACAGCACGGCCTGGCGCTCATTGGCATTGCGCAGCCCCCCAAAGGCCATTGCCGTATCAGGGAACATTTTTGCCGGGGAAGACAGCCAGCGATCGAGCTGCTCGACCGACCAGGTGCTGTTCGCTCCTGCCAGGTCTTTTGAGTATTTGAAGCCCGGCACCGACCCGATAGGGCGATCCACCACGCCCGCCAGACGCGGACCGACGTGATCAGCATCGAGGGCATGGCAAGCTGCGCACTTGGTCTGAAAGGCTTGTTGCCCGGCGCCGGCATCGCAGTCGGCGGCCTGAATGGCATGACTGAGCGCCAGTAGCGAGACGCCGGCCAGTGTTTGAAACAGGTAATGCATCTTGAGGTTCCCCGAACCGATTGGTGGTGAACCTAAGGTGACATTCGAGGGGATCGACTAATCGCTGGCCAACGCCAGAGTTTTGCCATTGGGCGCCAATCGACGCCCGCAATCGCCACGGCCGTCAGGGTGCCGGGGAATAAGGATCAGGCGTGCCGCTTTCGATGGGCGGGTACTTGGCCAGGCTCGCCTTGAACGCCCCCATGATGTTCATCATCGGCTGGAACACCCAGGTATTTTCCGCCGCCACGTTGTGCTCTTCGCGCAGGTCGGTGAGCAGGTTGTACAAGCGCGGCAACGGTAGCTGCTGCGGTGGATCGTACATGTTGTCCTGGAGAAAGAAGTGCATCTTCCAGTTGCGCCACTTGACCGCCGACAGACGCTCGGCGACATAGGCCGGGAAGCCTTCGCGATTGGAGTTCGGCTGTTTACCGGTGAAGAACGCCAGCTGATCGACGCCGTCCACGGCGCGGTCGCTGGGCACCTGTGCGCCGCCCGCATGGGCCAGGGTGGTGTAGAGATCGACGATGTGAACCACCTCGTTGCTGACCTTGCCGCTCGCCACTTGGCCGGGCCAACGCAGGATGAACGGCGCCCGCAGGCTCGCCTCCATGGCCGTGAAGTAGGTGCCGCGCCAGGGGCCGTTGGCCCCTTGCCAGGGATAGGTGGCCTCGCCGCCGTTGTCGCTGGCCAGCACCACCAGGGTGTTCTGATCGACACCCGCCGCTTTCAGGGCATCGAGGACCTGGCCGGTGCGGGAGTCGATTTCCGCAAGAACATCCGCCCATGAGCCGTTGCCGGTTTTGCCGACAAAGGCAGGATTGGGTTGCGTGGGCATGTGCGGTTGCGAGAACGACACATAGGCAAAGAACGGCTTGCCGGCCTGGGCGTTGCGATTGATGAACGCGGTGGCTCGCGTGGTGATTTCTTCATCCAGGGTACGCCGGGTATCGAGGTCGAGCTTCTTGACTGGACGTGCCGCCTCCCCCTTGCGCGCCTCGTAAATGAATGGCGCTGGCGCCAGGGTTTCATCCCAGCCCTGCTTGTGACCAATGGCCGGCATCAGGCCGCTGGCCTCGTCGGAAGCCGACCACATGGACTCGTCGTAGGTACGTGGCACGCCGTACCACTCATCGAAGCCCTGATGGGTCGGCAAGCGTGTTTCGCTGCTGCCCAGGTGCCACTTGCCCCAGATGCCCGTGGCGTAGCCCTGGTCCGCCAGCAGTTCCGGCAGCGTGATTTCCCACAGGGTCAGGCCGTCCGGCTGGCCGGGGCGCGGGATTTTGTACGTCCCGGAGCGGATCGAAAAGCGCCCGGTCATCAGCGCCGACCGTGACGGTGTGCATTGCGCTTCGACGTTGAAATTGGTGAAACGTATGCCTTCTGCGGCCAACTGATCGATGCGCGGCGTCTCGGCCCCGCGCAACACGCCACCGCCATAGACGCCCAGCTCGCCGTATCCGAGGTTGTCGAACAGGATGACGACAATGTTCGGCGCAGCGGCCTGGGTCAACGGACTGGCCAACAGAACGCCCAGCAACGCCAGGCATGACAACAGGCTTCTCATAGTGATCTCCAGTGCTGTGGGTTGCCGGCATGACCCTCGCCAGCCTGACCAGACCTTAGGCTGGCCCGTGCCCCGTCGAATTGTCCGCGGGTGCCAGAGACTGTTCATACAGCGCCATTCTTTCCCGTGCCCCACTTAAAGAGGGGGGTGGGAATCTGGTTCACCTTGTTAGGATTGAGATGGCGAAGTCTGCATGCCGCCGTTGCGCGCACACGCTGAATTCAAGTGAACAACAACGAACCGTCGGGTCAGGAGCGCACGTGTATGTCCCGCTTCAAACACACCGTTTATGCCGAAGCCTTGCTGCAGCGACACGCCGACATTTTTCGCCCCTACCTGGCGGCGGTTGGCCTCGACGAAGCGATACTCCATCAGCCGGACGCCAAGATCCCGTTGAGCCAATACAACGCCCTGCTGGAAGTCGCCGCAGAGCACTGCGACCCCAGCCTTGGTTTGCGCATGGGCCTGCGTCGACTGGGCATCCCCGCCAATACCAGCCTGATGGGCGGCGTCGGTCATATCGCCCGCAGCGCACCGGACGTTCGCACCATGCTCGCCTGCGCCAGCCGCTTTCTTGTGGTGCATGCCCAGGCCTGCGAACTGGACTGGCGCCTGAATGCCGGTCGGCTGGACATCAGCTATCAGGTCACCGACCCCAGCGTCCAGCACCGGCGCCAGGACGCCGAGTTCGCGCTGGGAGCGCTGTACGCCCTGCTGCGCGAAGTCACTGGCGAGCGTTTCGCGCCGCTGCGTGTCGACTTTGCCCATGGGCAACCGACGGACATCAGCCTGCACCGCTCGGGGTTCGAGTGTCCGTTGCGCTTCGATCAGGCGGGCAACGTCATGGTCTGGCCAGCAGAGATACTCGACCAACCCCTGGTGACTGCCGACCCGCGTTTGTTCCAGGCATTGTTGCCGGGGCTGGAGGCAGAACGCCTTCGGCGCCTGGCGGATACCGAGTTGACCACCCGCATCGGCCTGGTGATTGAAGCCAATGTCAGCAGCGGCCAGATTGGTATTGATCAGGTCGCCCGCCACCTGTGCATGAGCAAGCGGACCCTTCAGCGGCGGTTGCAGGAGCTAGGCGTGGAGTTTGCCGAGCTGGTGGAGGAGATACGTCAGGCACTGGCCATCGACCTCGTTCGCCAGTCCTCGCACAGCCTGACTGCGATTGCCCAGCGGTTGGGCTACAACGAAGCCAGCTCTTTCACGCGGGCCTTCCGGCGCTGGGTCGGGGTGACGCCGCGGGAGTTCCGCCAGCAGAACAATGCGTAAAAAAAGGGTCTTCACGGATTGTTGGGAACGTTTGGCTTGGGTGGTGATGGTGATGGTGATGGTGAGCTTATCCATTTTGTGGGGTGACGCCACTGGCCCCTTCCGCCCTTACGGCGGCTTACTTTTTTTCAGTCGAAAAAAAAAGTAAGCAAAAAATTCTCGCCCCACCAGGGGCCCTACGCTTCGCTTCGGGTCCCCTCGCTACGGTGTCGCTACGGGGCATTGCGAGCTACGAGTTGCAAGCAACTCTACGCTTCGCAACTTCGGCATTCGCCGAAGGCGCTGCGCGCTAGCCCCTTCACGACACCTACGCTCGGCCCTTCTGGTTAACGGGGCCGGTGGATCAAGATCAAGAGCACAATTCGCTGCGCTCTTGCTTTTGGACCCCGGTGAATCAGTAGGCACCGCTCTTTTGTTTCTGCTCTTTTGCTCTTTTGCTTTTGATCTTGCTTTTGATCTTGCTTTTGATCTTGTTTTTGATCTACCTGCCCCGTTAACCAGAAGGGCCGAGCGTAGGTGTCGTGGAGGGGTGAGTGCGAAGCACCTTCGGCGATAGCCGAAGTCGCGAGACGTAGACTTGGCGAAGCAAGTCGTAGGCCGCGATACCCCGTAGCGACACCGGAGTGAGGGGACCCGGAGCGAAGCGCAGGGCCCCTGGTGGGGCGAGAATTTTTTGCTTACTTTTTTTTTCGACTGAAAAAAAGTAAGGCGCCGTAAGGGCGCAAAGGTGACTCAGCGCCGCCTTGGCAAACGGATAAGCCCGCAGCACTAAAAGCCACAAAGCCACAAAGAACATCAAACCCGTAAATCCGTGAAGAACCAAAAAAAAGCCGGCGGGTGCCATCGCACCCCGCCGGCACAGCATTCAGCCCAACAATTTATGCGTGCGCAACGCCGCCTGACTGCCGGCACTGATGGCGCCGTCAATGAAGCCGCGCCAACCTTCACCATGGTCCCCCTGGCCAAACACCACCCGACCGCGATCCTTCTGGAAGTGGTCGTAGTACTTGCCCAGCCACTTCGGCTTGTAGCTGCAATAGGTCCCGCGCGCATACGGGTCCAGCGTCCACTCGTAGCCATAGCACGACTCGACTTCCAGGTCCGGATAAAAGGTGCTGACCGCCGCCTGCACCGCGTCCCGGTCCTGAATGTCGAGCTTCTCGGGATCGGCGCCGAAGCCGACGAAAATCGTGTGATCGTCCGCCTTCGCATAGGTCGCCAATAGGTTGATCGGATGACTGGAGCCGGCCACGCCAATGCGCTTGCCCTCCCCCGGGAGCTTGCCCTTGGTGCGGACGAAGACCTTGACCCCGCTGCCGGTATGCTTCTCCGCCGCCGCCTGGACCAGCGCCGGATCCAGTGCCGGGCTGAAGTCGATGCGCGGCAACACATTCATCGGCACGGCCACGATCACCGCGGCGGCACGAATCACTTCTCCGCCCTCGGTGGTGACCAACACCCGGTTGCCCTGCTCCTGGACTTTGGCCACGGGCGTGGACAGGCGCACCTGCGGCTTGCCCTCGTCGATCATCGCGTTGATCAGGCTGATGGTGCCGTCCTTGAAGCTGTAGCGACCGCAGGCATCGACGAACGCAGTCATGTTCCCCCCCGGCAGCGCCCACCAGCGGGCGATTTCGAGGTACGAGGTGCGGTCGCTGGTGGTGTGGGCGATACCGGCAACATAGGCATCGACGAAACTGCGCTCCAGCGGTGTGAGCTTCAACTGGGCAAAGCGATCGGCGCCCGTCATGCCATCGACGGCCAGCAGTTGCTCCCACGTGTGCCTGGCGTCGAAGGGGCGTTCCCAGAGCTTGGGCGCATCGGCGAAGTAAGCCTTGACCGCCTTGGAGATGCCGATCATTTCCTCGAGCGTCGGCTCGACCGACTTGCCTTCGTGAATGATGCGCACGGTCTGTTGTTCTTCAGCAAACGGCTCCGGGGTTTCCTTGAGTTTCAGGCCGTAGCGCTGCACTTCGGCCCAGACGAAAGGCTGCGTCCAGTGGATCCAGGTACCGCCCAGCTCGACCTTGTGGCCCGCGAATTCACTGCTGAACGTGCGCCCGCCGAGGCGGTTGCGGGCTTCCAGAATCAGCGTCTTGTAGCCGTTCTTCATGCTGTCGCGCGCCGCCGTCACCCCGGCAAAACCACCGCCGATGACCACCACATCGTAATCGCAGTCACTGCACTTGGCGCCTTGCGTGTCGGCGGCCACGGCCATGCCAGCGGACACCGCCCCGGCCGAAATCGCCGCCCCTGCGGCACCGACCACACCGGCATTTCTCAGAAACTTGCGGCGACTTACGCCGTCACCCTGCTTATTCGTCATACCCCACCCTTGCACATTGACGTGATGCCTGTCGGCAGTCTTCGGGCAAACATGCCAGAAGGCGGGGCGGAGCAATTGTCAGGGGGTGCCAACGATTTACCATTCGATGCCAAGCGGGTTTGGGCGTATGCCCCTTTCAGGTTTCGGCGTGCAACCCGTCAGAGATGAGCGTGCGTGCACTCTCCCGGGCCCTGCCTGCGCTGGCTTCAGATTGCTGAAGCGCGCAGGCATCTCAGCCCGGTCAGGCGGTGCCCTTGGCCTGCTGTTCCAGATGCACCTGCAAATCCGGATCGATTTGCAGTGCGCCGGCCAGTTCGTCAAGGTAGGCACGCTCTGCGTCCTGCTGGTCATCCACCAGCATCACGCTGGCCAGGTACATTTCCGCGGCCATGGCCGGGTCCTGGGCCGACTGAGCCACCTCGGCAGCATCGAGTGGCTTGCTGACTTCCTCATCCAGCCATTGCTGCAGTTGCGGGTCGCTGGTTTGACGTTTGATTTCCGCGTAGATCAACTGTTCTTCTTGCTTGTCGATGCGACCGTCAGCCTTGGCTGCCGCGATCAGCGCACGCAAGATTGCATGGCTGTGATCCTCGGCCTCGGGGCCGGACAATTGATCGACCGTACGCACCGCCTGTTGCGGGGCCGCCGCCTGGCTGCGCTGCCAGCTTTGATAGGCCTGGAACGCCATCATGCCCAACGACGCCAGGGCCGCATAATTGGTGCCACCCGCGGAGCGCCCCTGGGTAGAGCCGCCAGCGCCGCTGCCGCCAGCGCCACCCAACAGGCCGCCCAGTAAACCACCCAGGCCACTACCGCCACCCGCTGCACTGCCGCCACCAAGCAGACCGCCCAGCAAGCCGCCCAAATCGCCCAGGCCGCCTTGCGATGACATGCCGCCGCCCCCTTGCTGCGCTTGCGAACCCTGCCCGGCCCGAAGTAACTGTTCAAGTAAATCGCTCGTGTTCATGGCACCGCCCTCCGTTGGTAGTCGTTGCCCGGAAAAGCAACAATAGTCCCCTCAAGGCGATCTGCCATGACCGTCTGGCCGACGGGAAACCCGGGGCTTACCGACCAGGCAGGTTTATGTGAGCATATCCAGCCTGCCATGCCCCCTACCCCTGCCCGATGAGAGGCTGTATGTCGATTTTCAACAAAAGAACCCTGACGCTGACCCTGGCCGTCGTCGGCCTGTTAGGGCTGTCGAATCTGCATGCCGCCAACAAACCCGCCGCCAAGCCGCAACCTGAGGTAAACGTTGCGGTGCTTGGCGGCAAGTTCAGCTTCACCCTGCCGGCAGGCTTCAACGCCAGCCCCCTGAGCGCCGATGAACAGAGCAGCGAAGGTGCCGGCGCCGTGGGTACCCTGTATGCCAATGCGCAGGAAAAGCGCGTGGTCATGGTGATCGAGAAACCGCTCCCCGAAGCGTCTCGCCCTGGCGACAACGACGACGCCTTCCTCGACGGCGCCGTCAGTGGTTTCGTCGACCGCCAGAGCGCCGGGCTGCCGGACTTCCGACAAACCGGCGAAACGCGCCTTAACCGCAACGGCCTGGGTGTACGACAAATCGACAGTACGGCGACCCTGGGCGGCGGCAAGACCTTGAACAGCACCTTTATCGCCGGCTCCGGCGATCGCATGGCGGTCATCCAGGTCATTTCCCGCGGTGACGATGCCAGCGGTCATGCTGTGCTGGTCAAACGAATCGTCGGTGACGCCTCGCTGCCGGTTTCGGAATCGCCCCAAAAATCACGTTAGGCCGCTTTAGCCAGATGAAGGCTTAGCTCACCATCACCTCGTCCAGTGCCTGCTCGAGGGTGCTGACCGTGCGCTCGATATTGCGCAGCTTTTCGAGCCCGAACAGACCGATGCGGAAGGTCTGGAAGTCGGCCGGCTCGTCGCATTGCAACGGCACTCCGGCGGCGATCTGCAGGCCGTGGTCGGCAAATTTCTTGCCGTTCTTGATGTCGGCATCATCGGTGTAGCTCACCACGACGCCAGGGGCCTGAAAGCCGGCTGCGGCCACGCTTTTGATGCCTTTGCCGGTCAACATTGCGCGCACCCTATCGCCCAGCGCCTGCTGCTCGCCACGGACCTTATCGAAACCGTAGGCCTGCGTCTCTTTCATCACGTCGTTAAATCGCGCGAGGGAATCGCTGGGCATGGTCGCATGGTAGGCGTGTCCGCCCTGTTCGTAGGCCTGCATGATCTGAAGCCACTTTTTCAGGTCGCAGGCGAAGCTGGTGCTGTGCGTCTGCTCAATGCGCTCGAGGGCCAACGCACTGAACATCACCAGGGCGCAGCAAGGTGAGGCGCTCCAGCCTTTCTGCGGTGCGCTGATCAGCAGGTCGACTGCGCATTTGTGCATATCAACCCACAGCGTGCCTGAGGCGATGCAGTCCAGCACGAACAGGCCACCCACCGCATGCACGGCGTCGCCGACGGCCCGCAGGTAGTCGTCGGGCAGGATAATTCCTGATGAAGTTTCAACGTGGGGGGCGAAGACGATCTGCGGCCTCGAAGTCTCAATGGCTGCCAGCACTTCGTCCAGAGGGGGTGGCGCGTAGGCCGCCTGGCGGCCCGTTTCCACCGGTCGGGCTTTGAGCACCGTGGTGGCCGCCGGGATGTTGCCCATCTCAAGGATCTGGCTCCAGCGATAACTGAACCAGCCGTTGCGTATCACCAGGCATTGCTGGTCGGTGGCAAACTGCCGCGCCACCGCTTCCATGCCAAATGTGCCGCTGCCCGGGACCACCGCAACTGCCTGGGCGTTGTAGACCTGTTTCAGGGTCCTGGAGATGTTCTTCATCACGCCTTGAAATGACTGCGACATGTGGTTGAGCGAGCGGTCGGTGTAGACCACCGAGTACTCGACCAGCCCCTCAGGATCGATACTGGGATACAGCTTTGACATGGGGTGACTCCTTTGGCAGAGATGTCAGTGGAATCGACCCTGCCCTAAGCCTTGGCAAAAGACAAGATTGCTCGGGATTGATTGCGGCTTCTATCGAGGGGCTGACATCAGCAGTAGGAGACAACGCGTTCTGGCTGCGCAGATCGCGCACAGGAAATACAACGGTAAACAGCCGGCAATTGCCTATGCACGAGTTGGATGGAAACGATTGAATCCCGTTTGCCAGCGAGCACCGCCAATGCGACCGACGTTGGACGTTGAACCTCGAGTGATCGAAGCCCGCGAAGGCCGGATTGTTGGGTGCCATGCTGGAAGATTGTCACTCCAGCAATGGCCGTTGGCGGCTGCGGGCTTCGAGCACTCATGCGGTGGTCTCAGGTGCTCCTGGGAGCCTCCGGTTATTCAGCTCCAGTTTGCTGTAACACCTGTACGTCATCACCAGCGAAATGCTCGGCTGTTACAGGTGCGTTGGGATGCATCGAGTGTGAACCATTTCTCCCGACTATCTGGGTATATCCAAACGCGTCATTGTCAGCGAATTGCGCGGCTGCTATAGGCGCGTTGGGATGCATCGAGTGTGAACCATTTCTCCCGACTGTCTGGGCATACCCAGATTCGTCGTCGACAGCGTCGTAGGAGTCTGCAAACGCTGTCATGCACGATGCCGTAAGTAGGAAAAAGGTCATCGCGCTTCGTATGGTGATACTCATTGTCATACGCCTCCGTTTAGAGTCGCATCTCGCAGTTTGAACCCTTGGGGAAAAAGGAGGGCTGTAGGTGACCGACGGCTTGGTTTATTGAGGTGATGGCGAAGCGTTACGAGCTCTCGGATGAGACCTGGGTTTTAGTCGCCGATATTTTCATTGAGACCCATGGTAGGTGCTACATCAAAGTCAGCGCCCCGAAATCCTGCCTGAGTCACTGACTAAGCAACCAACGCTCGACTTTCTCTGACTGTCCCAGTGCCTGAAGTTCTGGCAAAGCGGTGGCTAGGAGATTGAGAAACCGCAGCCTATCTTCCTCAGCGGGGAACCAGTCATCCATATCAACATTGCAGTGTCGCGACTCACTCATCGCCCATCGGACGACCATGTCTGCTGCCGCTCTGAAGTGATCAGCCATCCAGATGACTTTCCCTTTAGCATGCCAGCCACGCTCAGACAGCACCTGAGTGACATCCACGATCCCATCGTCACCGAAGAAGGATGTGGTTTCCGGAAAATGGATGCCAGCGAGGGAGACCTTGCACACACCTGAATCACGATTCCAGTACGACATGAAATGCCAGCCTCCCGTAGTAACACCTGGAGTGGGAAAGTTGACCGCAGCTTTGCCCGTGATGTAGTGCTCACGGGTTACGCGTGAAAAGTCATGATCGAACACAGGTTTTATCATGGTCGCAAGCTATCACTGCCCACGAGCCACTGACAACGCCGTGTGACGACAAACACTCCGACAGCTATAAGGACGCCGAATGGGTGTTGGCATGTCGGAAACTGTTCAGCGCCTCACGTGAAGGGGTACTACAAAAGATCAGTCGTAGATTTTGCAATTTATGCTATCGCACTCGCGATGGAGGCTTGAATCGCCCCGGGTTTCGTAGACACCTCTTTGCCTTAAACTGAGGCCAATTAGGAGGTTCCATGAGCAACCCGCGTTACCCCGAAGAATTCAAAATCCAAGCGGTCAATCAAGTGACTGAAAAGAAGCTGCCTGTCGCTGATGTGGCAGCACGTCTTGGTGTGTCGACACATAGCCTCTATGCCTGGATAAAGCGCTACAGCAAACCTCAAGAAGAGCGGCAGCAGGACGATGATCAGCACGCTGAACTGCGTCGCCTGCGAGCGGAGCTCAAGCGGGTCACCGAAGAGCGAGACATATTAAAAAAGGCCGCCGCGTACTTTGCCAAGGAGTGCGGCTGAAGTACGCCTTTATCAAGCAGCGAGCGGGCGACTATTCCATACGACGGCTTTGCCTGACGCTGAAGGTCCATCCCAGTGGTTATTACGCCTGGTTGTCTGAGCCGCAATCTGCACGCGCCAAAGACGACCAGCGATTGCTGGGTTTGATCAAGCATTCATGGTTTGAGAGCGGCGGAGTTTATGGCTATCGCAAAATCCATGATGATCTGCGCGAGGTTGGTGAGGATTGTGGTCGGCATCGTGTGGCGAGGCTGATGCGTCTCGAAGGTCTGCGCTCTCAGACAGGATATCGACGACGCCCTGGAAAGCACGGCGGTAAGCCAGCGGTCGCCTCACCCAATTTGCTGAAGCGCCAGTTCGATGTCGTAGAGCCCAACAAAGTTTGGGTCACTGACATCACCTACATTCGTACGTATGAGGGCTGGTTGTATTTGGCTGTGGTGCTGGATCTGTTTTCGCGTCAGGTCGTTGGCTGGTCAATGAAGCCGCAGATGACCAGTGATTTGGCCATTGATGCGTTATTAATGGCGGTGTGGAGACGAAAACCGAAGCAGGAGGTGATGGTTCACTCCGACCAAGGCAGCCAGTACAGTAGCTCCGATTGGCGCAGTTTTTTGAGGGCAAACAATTTGGTTGCCAGTATGAGTCGCCGAGGCAACTGTCATGACAATGCTGTGGCCGAGAGCTTTTTCCAGCTTCTAAAACGGGAGCGAATCAAGCGGAAAATCTACACCACGCGGGATGACGCTCGTAGTGATGTGTTCGATTACATCGAGATGTTCTACAACGCAAAACGCAGGCATGGCTTCAACAATCAGCTGTCACCGATAGAGTTTGAAAAGCGTTACGCAAAGAGCTTGCAAGGTGTCTAGAAAACCCGGGGCGATTCAGCTTATAGATATTATCTGTTTACAGCAAACCCTCTGCTGAGGATGCAGAATTGATTTTCCGGGGATCGGGGTAGTTGATGTTCTAGCTGTCGGCATTCGACGACACATAACACTTGATGCTCATTAGGATATTTTAAGCATGAACTGCAAGGCTCTAGCCCGTATGTCTTAGTGACTTTTATGTGGAAAGGCTTTACGATTCATCCGCAAAGATATCATTTAGCCATCATTGCTGACTAGGAGGTCAAGTGGGGCAGCTGTATAGAGTATTATGGTTTGCGCTGATGGTGCTGGTAATGGCTCCCGCGTTCATCCTTGCAGGCTTTGTCGACGGCATTGGCTACGAAGAAGCGCGAGGAGTGGTTCAAGGTGCAATGCAGGATATGTTTTATTTTCCTTATGCTTTGGCACACCCACTTTGCTATGTAGTGACATATGTCGCTCAACTGTTACCAGCAACTAGCTCTCTGGCAGTAATGGCTGGCGAGATGCTCTGGGAACACATCGGCGTGATCTTGACTTTCGTCTTTTTCGCTTTTGTCAGCCCGCCTTTTGTCGACAAAGTTGATGCTCGTTTTAACCGCCAAGCAAGGGCCCAAGTACAGTGATCAAGAAGCGTACATTCAAGCAGGCGGCTTCGGTTGTTATCGGATTTTGGCTCATCGCCGAAGTTGTGACGGGCTTCATCCGTAACCCTATCGATGACCGTTTTACCGGTAGTGTCGCAATCATCAATGGCGGGAAAGCCAACCCTATCGACGCGACCATGACCCTGGACATGTTGGAAGGTGGCTTCGTTATCAACAAGCGGCCTCAAGTCGAAAACAATACGGGTGTTCGATTGGCGTTTGATGGCAAAGACGTCCAGGTTCTCAAGTCGCTGGGCCTACAAGACAACTTCGTTGTGAGCGAGGATCACTGGAGGTTCAAGGACGGCTTCTGCGAGCTGAAAGGTGTTAGAACCACCTCTAACAGCGTAGGACTCAACCCTGAGAACCTGCATATGCAGAGAGGCATGCTCACCTTCACGAGCGCTGGCAAAGGCTGCATGGCGTTTAACGTTGCGATCACCGACTTTGATCACATTGAGTTCACGACTTACAAGCGTGGCATCCTGCCAAGTGGTGTGATCTATGCAAGCCTCGAGCGTGATAGCCGGCTGAGCTTTATCCAACGCACTATCATGCGTATGCGGTTTGAATCGTGGGTGTCGGATAACCCTATCTTCGGAAAGTTGGCTCCACGCACCTAAGATCCACACAGCATCCAAAAGCCCCCGGCTCAGGCCGGGGCTTTCTTTGGCTCAGTCAAATGATCTCTGTCGAGAAATTGAAACCGTCGATCCGAATTCGTGACATTTCCGGCCTGGCCTGCAGTTTGTAGCCGCTGATCGGCTGCAAAGCAGCACCGGCCTCTCGCGGGGCAAGCCCGCTCCTACCTTTCGCCAATTCGCCTATTCTCATAGTCCACCCAAAAAGACCGATGACCTTCAAGCTGACTTCAGGCTGGGCTGCACTTTGTTCAAAAAAAGACGCGATCGGGACACGCTCCTGGTCATGGCCTCCATTTCATTCGGGAGATGCGAACATGGGGTATGTCACTACGCAGGACGGTGTTGAGATCTTTTACAAGGACTGGGGCCCGCGCGATGCCCAGGTCATTTTCTTTCATCACGGATGGCCGCTCAGTTCCGACGACTGGGATGCGCAGTTGCTGTTTTTCCTGGCCAACGGCTACCGGGTAGTTGCATACGACCGGCGGGGCCACGGGCGGTCCAGCCAGGTGTGGGACGGGCACGACATGGATCACTACGCCGACGACGTCGCGGCCGTGGTCGATCATCTTGGCGTGCGGGGTGCCGTGCATGTGGGGCATTCCACCGGCGGTGGCGAAGTCATTCATTACATCGCCCGCCACGGCGAAGACCGTGTGTCCAAAGCCGCCATTATCAGCGCCGTGCCGCCGTTGATGGTTCAGACCCCAGGCAACCCTGGCGGCCTGCCAAAGTCGGTGTTCGATGACTTGCAGGCACAGCTCCAAGCCAACCGCGCGCAGTTCTATCACGACGTGCCAGCCGGGCCTTTCTATGGCTACAACCGCCCCGGTGCAAAGCCCTCCGAGGGCATCATCCGTAACTGGTGGCGCCAAGGCATGATGGGCTGCGCCAAGGCCCACTATGACGGGATCGTGGCCTTCTCCCAGACCGACTTCACCGAAGACTTGAAACGCATCACGATCCCCGTGCTGGTGATGCATGGTGATGACGATCAGATCGTGCCTTACGAAAACTCCGGGCTGTTGTCAGCCAAGCTGTTGCACAACAGCACGCTGAAAACCTACTCGGGCTACCCACACGGCATGCCGACCACCCACGCCGATACCATCAACGCCGATCTACTCGCATTCGTTCGAGGTTGATCAATGGGGGAGCGGGTAATGATCCTGCTCCCCTTCCCCGCTTCACCCGCCCTATCAGAATGAACCCTGACCGCCTCACTGAGCCCAACGCCCAGAACCTACTGGAGGCTTACATGGAAAACGGTCATATCTGGATCTCTCTCGCGGTACTGATCACCCTGGTCGAACTCTGGGCCATCAAACGCATCATCGGCAGCAAAAGCCGGGCGGACCGCAAGATGTTGTGGATCGTGTTCATTGTCTTTGTGCCGGTGCTGGGGCTAATCGTCTGGGCTGCAGCCGGACCTAAATCCAGCCCGGGCGTGCCGATTTCACGGGAAGGCTGACTACGCCCTGGGGGCGTTGTGTTGCCGTTGTGGGCGCCTCAAGGACGGGGACGGGGCGGCATGCTTGACCCAGGTCAAGACACGCGGCGCGGTTCGCGAGAGGATGGCTCAAAGCAAGGACTGCATAAGGAGCTATTTATGTCCCCGCTGAACCACATCCTGGTTGCCACCGACCTGTCCAGCGCTGCCCGCAACGCAGCCGAGCGCGCGGCTCAATTGAGCAAGGCGCAGAACGCCTCGCTGGATCTGCTCTACGTCGCCAACCCGGCACCCTACGAGCGTCTCAAGCAGGTCGTGGTACCTGATGACAACTTGTTGAATCGTGCGCTGGAGACGGCAAGCGAAAAAACCCACGAGCTGGCAAGCCTGCTGTTCCAGCGCTACGACATCGCCGCTGGCGTTCAGGTCGCCTCTGGCTCGGTCACCACGGAAATCACCCGTGTGGTGCAGGACAAACGCACCAACCTGCTGGTGTGCGGGGCGAAGGGGTATAGCCTGGCCCGTCGCCTGCTGCTGGGCTCTACCGTGCAACGCATGCTCAACCGTATGCTCTGCCCGATGCTGGTGGTCAAGCACGCCCCTCGCGATGCCTACCGCACCTTGCTGGTCCCCGTTGATTTCTCGCCTTCATCACTTCGCGCCATCGAGCTGGCGAAGTCCGTTGCCCCGCAAGCCGAGATCATTCTCCTGCACGTTTACGAAGCGCCCTTCGAGGGCAGCATGCGCTTTGCCCACATCGACCAGGACACCCTCACCCACTACCGCAATGTCATCAAGAAAGACGCCGTGGAAAAACTCGCGGCATTGAGCGAGGCCGCCGGGTTGGTCAATGCCCGGCAGATCGTGGTCCACGGTGACCCGGCCTGGCGGATCGTTGAGCAGGAACAGGAACTGGACTGCGATTTGATCGTGATCGGCAAACAGGGCGAAAGCGCGCTGGAAGAACTGTTGATCGGCAGCATTACCAAGCATGTGCTCAACGAATCCCAGTGTGATGTGCTGGTGTCACTGTAGGAGCGTGTAGGAGCGGGCTTGCCCCGCGTAGCGACCTTACAGCTACATCGCTATCGCGGGGTAAGCCCGCTCCTACAGGATATGACTGCGACGCATTTTGTCTAGACAAGCACAAATAGTAATACTTCTTATTTACTTGGAATTGACAAATAATTAAGCTTGCTGCCGCGACCAGCCCGGTCGTATCAGAGAGCAGCCGATCGTGCCGATTGTCCCCTCCACCCCGCCAGTCTGCGAAACCCGCCGGTGAACTGGCAGGACATCGATCTGCGCTGGGCCTACAGTGACCTGCTGCTCAGTCTCAGTCGCCAGACCCGATGCGTGCAACGCGCCTATGACGTGCTGCATGACGCGTTCCTGCGTTTCGCGCTGGCCCGCCCCGCCCAGCCATTGACCCAGCCCAACGCCTACCTCAGGCAGGTCGCCCAATCGGTGCTGGTCGACCATTTCCGCCGCAACGCCCGTGTGCAACCACTGCCTGAGCACCATGAAGAGTCCGACGACACGCACTTCGCCCCGTCCGCCGAACACCTGCTGGACGTCCAGCAGCGGCTGATCGCCTTGCAGCGCATCCTCGACTGCCTGCCACCGCGCTGCCGCGAGGTCTTCTGGCTGGCGCGCATCGAAGGTTGCGCGCAGAGCGAGATCGCCCAGCAGTTGGGTATCACCCTGAACATGGTTGAACGGCACATGGCCCGCGCCCTGGTCGACCTGCGCAACGCCCGCGAACTGCTGGGCCCATGAGTACCGCTCGCGAGCAGGCCGCGCTGTGGTTCGCGCGCCTGTACAACGCTGCTGCCGACCATCCTGAACGCGCGCAGTTCGAGACCTGGCTGGCTGCCGACCCGCTCCACCAGAGCGAATACCGTGAACTGGCCGAGCTGTGGGGCGACTTTTCCTGCACCCGCCGCAGCCAAGCGCTGGCCCAGGCCATGGAACAGAACCGTCAGCGACCGCGCCGGCGGCTGCTCCACGGCAGCGTACTGGCGGTGTTGCTGACGGTGGCTGGCGCGTTTGGTTGGCATACCCACCGCTACGGTGCGCTGCAGCTTCATCTGGCGACCGGCATCGGTGAGCGGCAGGTGCAGCAGTTGCGTGACGGAACGGAACTGATGCTCGATGCCGATACCCACCTGCACCTGCATTTCGACCATAACCTGCGTCAGGTCGAACTCCTGCGCGGCGAGGCCATTTTCTCGGTGGCCCGCCAGCCAGAGCGGCCCTTCGTCATCGACGGCGGCCTGGCACAGGTCCGCGTGCTGGGTACCCGCTTTGTGGTCAACCGCCTGCCAGACCGCCTGCGGATCAGCGTCGATCATGGCCGGGTCCAGGTCGACAGCCTCTCGCGCCCCGGCGAAAGCCAGGTGTTGAAGGCCGGCGAAGTCGCCGAGGTGAGCGCCGACGGGCGTCTGCACCGCGTGGCCCGCGCCGCCAACGACGCCTTCACCTTTGAGTTCGGTCGCCTGGTGTTCGACCAGGCCGACCTCGCGGAAGTCGCCGCCAGCCTGTCGCGCTACCGCCAGACACCGGTGCGGGCCGGCGCCGGCAAAAGCCCTCGAATCAGCGCAGTAGTGCAACTGAGCGATATCGAAGGCTTCCTCCAGTCACTTCCCCAGGTGGTGCCGGTGAACGTAAAGCATGAAGCGGGCGCCACTGTTCTGCAGCCTCTTCTGGCCCAGGCGGACCTCAGCAAAACGACCGCTCGTCTGCATCGCAAATAATTCGCAATCACAACATCAGGGTAAAGCCACCCTCGCGCGTTAGTGCTAGAGCAATCAAACACAAGAAGGAATTACCCGCATGCCGATGCAATCGACCCTGCGCGCCCTGTCGGCCGCAGTGGCCCTGACGCTGGCCACCCAGGCCCTGGCCGCGCCCATCGATCTCGACCTGCCAGCCCAGCCGCTGGCCACTTCACTGCGTCAGCTCGGCGAAGCCGCTGGCCTGACCATCGCCGTCGACAGCAGCCTGGTCCAGGGCCGCCAGGCCCCGGCAGTCAGTGGCCAGCTGGAGGTGCGCAACGCGATCACCCTGCTGCTCGCCGACAGCGGCCTGAGCTATCAGCAGAGCGGCAACACACTGATCGTCAGCCAGCCGAGCGGGGATGCCCTGGAGCTGGGTGCCACCAGCATCAATGATTCCTCCCTGGGCGCCACCACCGAAGGCACCGGCTCCTACACCACCGGCTCGACCGCTACCGCGACCAAACTGCCGCTGTCGATCCGCGAAACACCGCAGGCGGTGAGCGTGATGACCAGCCAGCGCATGGAAGACCAGAACCTCACCCAGCTGCTCGACGTGGTCAAGCAGGCCCCGGGCCTGAGCGTCAACCAGGGCGGCAACGCCGGCTCCGACTCCAGCCAGATCTACTCCCGCGGCTTTCAAGTGGAGAACTACCAGATCGATGGCCTGCAGCGCCTGGACAGCAACTATAAATCCGTGGCCCAGAGCAACGACATGGTCCTTTACGACCGCGTCGAGATCATTCGCGGCGCCACCGGCCTGACCAATGGCGTGGGCACGCCCGGTGCCACCGTGAACCTGATCCGCAAGCGCCCGACTGCCGACTTCCAGAGCAGCGTCTCGGTGGAGGCCGGTTCGTGGAACTATCAGCGCAACGAGGTCGATGTCAGCGGCCCGTTGAACGACAGCGGCACCCTGCGTGGCCGTGTGGTCGGCGCCTATCAGGACAACGAGTCGTACATCGACCGTTTCAACGAGCGCAAGAAGGTGTTCTACGGCGTCATCGAGGCCGACCTGACACCCGACACCCTGCTGACCTTCGGCATGGACTCGCAGTCCCATGAAGCCGACGACCACGCCCGCAGCGGCCGCCCGCTGTTCAACAGCGACGGCTCGCGGGCCAAATGGTCCCGCTCCGATTCGGCGGCCGCCAGCTGGGCCTATTCCGACCGGCACTTCACCACCGGTTTCGCCACCCTCGAGCACAACCTCAGCGAGCGCTGGAAGGCCAAGCTGACCCTGAACCGCGACCGCTACGAGTACGACGAAGTGCTCGGCTACGCCGCTGGCGGCAACCCCAATCCGGCAACTGGCGCCGGGGTCAATCTGTGGGCCGGGCGCTGGGAGGCCAAGCCTGTGCAAACGAGCGTCGACCTGAACATCGCAGGCAACTTCGACCTCTGGGGCCTGGAACACGACGCGGTGCTCGGCTATACCCGCCAGCACACCGAGTACCGCACCAACGGCTACCCACTGTGGTGGTTCGATGACTGGAGCAATGCCATCTCGGACATCTACACCTGGGACGGCGACACCCCCGGCAAACCGCCACTGCCGGCCACCAGCCGCATCGACTACCAGGAAGACCAGACCGCGGCCTATGGCAGCACTCGCCTGCGCCTGAGCAACGACCTCTCGCTCATTCTCGGCGCCCGCGTCAACGACTGGAAAAACACCGTCAAGACCGACTACTACGACGACACGCCGGACACCGACGAGCGCCGCCAGGAAACCGGTGTCGTCACCCCGTTTGCCGGCGTGGTCTACGACCTCGACCAGAACTGGTCGGTGTATGCCAGCTACACCAGCATCTTCAAACCGCAAAGCAACAAGGACATCAGCGGCCAGTACATCGACCCGCTCGAAGGCGACGGCTACGAGGTAGGCAGCAAGGCCGCCTTCTTCGATGACCGCCTGAACATCGGCCTGGCGCTGTACGAAATCAAGCAGGACAACCTGGCCGTACTGATCCAGCCCAACGTCCCGGTACCTGGCGGTGGCTTCGCCTACCGTGCCGAGTCCGGCACCAAGACCCGCGGCTTCGAGCTGGAAATGAGCGGGGAACTGGCCACCGACTGGCAGGCCAGCGCCAGCTTCAGCCGCAACATTGTGCAGAACGCCGATGGCGGCAAGCTCAACACCAACGTGCCGCAGAACACCTTCAAACTGTTCAGCACCTATACCCTGCGCAGCGTCGGCAACGGCCTGACCCTGGGCGGTGGGGTGAACTGGCAGAGCAAGATCTACAGCGACAACCAGGGCCCGAACCGCGTGCGCTTCACCGAGGACGACTACGCCCTGGTCGACCTGATGGCCCGCTACCCGATCACCCGCCAGTTGAGCGCCACCCTCAACGTCAACAACCTGTTCGACAAGGAGTACTACACCAACACCGCAGGCAGCAGCTACTACGGCACCCCGCGCAACGCGACGTTTGGCCTGAAGTACGACTTCTAGGTCGACGCGCCGGCCCACTCCCGCCGATCGGACCGGTAGGAGCGGGCTTGCCCCGCGATCAATCGTTCAGGCAACACCCATTTTGCTGGCTGTACCGGCCTTTCGCGGGGCAAGCCCGCTCCTACCCTGAGGTGGGCAGACTATCGCCAGCGGCTACGGGGGCTGGCCTGATGTGTAGCCGCTGCCGATAGGCTGCGATTGGGCGCGAAGCGGCCACAGCTGTTGAATATGCGCGGACTCCATTGCGACTGCTGCGCAGGCAGATTTATCTCGCCGAGTGGACCGGTGGGAGCGGGCTTGCCCCGCGACCAATGGTTCAGGCAACACCCATTCTGCTGGCTGTACCGGCCTCTCGCGGGGCAAGCCCGCTCCTACCCTGGGGTGGCGTCAGCACGCTCTGCAGAAGTTCGTTTCGCAGTCTCATTTTCTGTATACAAAAACAAACAACTCTGGTTACATAACGCCACGCCTACGACACCGGTAATCGCCGGTGCGTATTGCGACGGTCCAAAGCCATGCAACACCCATTGCTGCTCGCACCTGCCGAGCGTCATCCACGAACGTCGTTCAACGACGCCTTCGTCTCGTATACCCCCACTACTTCCTGGACCACCTTTGAAGGCCTGCCGTTGCGCCAGGTTTGGCAGGGTGGACCGGATCCTGTGCCCGTCACTTCGCGCCTCTGCTCGGCCCAGCCCAGGACACGTTCCCTGGCAGCGCCGCTGCGCGCGCGAAGGCACTGATCGATCCAACCAGCAAGCTTCCCCGCAGTGCCGGAGTGCCAGGGCTTTACGCAAGCCAACCCCCGTGCCTGCAACTGAACCACGTTGAAAGCCAACTCCAATCGGGAGAGGAATACGCATGCCCAAGACATTACTGGTCAAGAACGCCGAACTGCTGGTGACCATGGATGGCGTACGCCGGGAGATCAAGCGCGGTGGCCTGTACATCGAGGACAACCTGATCAAGCAGGTCGGCCCGAGCGAGACGCTGCCGCAGCACGCCGATGTGGTGCTGGACATGACCGGGAAAGTGGTCATTCCAGGCCTGGTCAATACCCACCACCACATGTACCAGAGCCTCACCCGCGTCGTGCCGGCGGCCCAGGATGGCGAGCTGTTCAATTGGCTCACCAACCTGTACCCCATCTGGGCACGGTTGACGCCTGAGATGATCGCGGTGTCGACCCAGACGGCAATGGCTGAGCTGATCCTGTCTGGCTGCACCACCTCCAGCGACCACCTGTACATCTACCCCAACGGCTGCAAGCTCGACGACAGCATCCACGCCGCCGAGGAAATCGGCATGCGCTTCCATGCTGCACGCGGCAGCATGAGCGTCGGTCGCAGCCAGGGCGGCCTGCCGCCCGACTCCGTGGTGGAGAAGGAGAGCGACATCCTCAAGGAGTCCCAGCGCCTGATCGAGGACTATCACGACGCGCGCCATGGCTCGATGCTGCGCGTGGTCGTGGCGCCCTGCTCGCCCTTCTCGGTGAGCCGCGACCTGATGCGCGAAGCTGCGGTGCTGGCACGCCAGTACGGCGTGTCCCTGCACACCCACCTGGCGGAGAACGTCAACGATATCGCCTATAGCCGCGAGAAGTTCGGCATGACGCCGGCCGAGTACGCCGAAGACCTGGGCTGGGTCGGCCACGATGTGTGGCACGCCCACTGTGTGCAGCTCGACCAGCACGGCATCGAACTGTTCGCCCGTACCGGTACCGGCGTCGCCCACTGCCCGTGCTCGAACATGCGCCTGGCCTCGGGCATCGCGCCCATCCGCAAGATGCGCGACCACGGTGTGCCGGTAGGCCTGGGTGTCGACGGCTCGGCCTCCAACGATGGCGCCAGCATGATCGGTGAAGTGCGCCAGGCGCTGCTGCTGCAGCGGGTCGGTTTTGGCCCCGATGCGATGAGCGCTCGCGAGGCCCTGGAAATCGCCACCCTTGGCGGCGCCAAGGTGCTCAACCGCAATGACATCGGTGCCCTGGCACCGGGCATGGTGGCCGACTTCGTCGCCTTCGACCTGGGCCATGTGGCCTATGCCGGCGCCCATCACGACCCCCTGGCTGCGCTGGTGTTCTGCACCCCGACCCACGTCGACACCAGCGTCATCAATGGCCGCGTAGTGGTCAAGGATGGCCGCATCACTACCGTCGACCTGCCCCTGGTGCTGGAGCGCCATAACCAGCTGGCCCGTCAGCTGGTGATCGGCGACTGACCCCCTCGTTCAAGCCGTTGCGCTCAACCCTGGGCGCAGCGGCAGGACACCCCCCGTTCTACCCCACAGAACGCATCGACTGCGACTGAGACCGTGCTGTTAGACGCATAAAAATATCAAAAGCGAGCTACTCACCATGACATCTCCCGCTTCATCTCGCCCAGAGGACGAGAACCTTGGCGTTGGCGCCAACCTGGCCTACGGACTGCAGCATGTGCTGACGATGTACGGCGGCATCATCGCTGTTCCGCTGATCATCGGTCAGGCCGCCGGCCTTTCGTCTGCCGAGGTCGGCCTGCTGATCGCCGCATCGCTGTTCGCCGGCGGCCTGGCGACATTGCTGCAGACCCTTGGCATTCCCTTCTTTGGCTGTCGCCTGCCGCTGGTTCAGGGGGTGTCCTTCGCCGGCGTCGCCACCATGGTCGCGATCATCGGCAATGACGGCACTGGCGGCCTGTCGGTGGTGTTCGGGGCGGTCATCGTGTCGTCGTTGATCGGCCTGCTGATCACCCCGCTGTTCTCGCGCATCATCAAGTTCTTTCCGCCGCTGGTGACGGGTATCGTCATTACCACGATCGGGCTGACCCTGATGCCCGTCACGGCACGCTGGGCCATGGGCGGCAACAGCCAGGCCGCCGACTTCGGCAGCATGGCCAACATCGGCCTGGCGGCGTTCACGCTGGTCACCGTGCTGCTGCTCAGCAAGCTGGGGAGTGCCAGCATCTCGCGACTGTCGATCCTGCTGGCGATCATCATTGGTACGCTGGCGGCCGCCGCCTCTGGCATGGCCGACTTCTCGCAAACCCTTGAAGGGCCGCTGGTCGCCCTACCGGAGGTGCTGCACTATGGCCTGCCGCAGTTCCAGGTTGCGGCCATTCTGTCGATGCTGATCGTGATTATCGTGACCATGGTCGAAACCTCCGCCGACATTCTCGCGGTCGGCGCGATCATCGAAACCAAAGTCGACTCGAAACGCCTCGGCAACGGCCTGCGCGCCGACATGATCTCCAGCGCCCTGGCGCCGCTGTTCGGCTCCTTTACCCAGAGCGCCTTTGCGCAGAACGTCGGCCTGGTCGCCGTGACCGGGGTCAAGAGCCGCTATGTGGTGGCCACCGCCGGCCTGATCCTGGTGACACTCGGGCTGCTGCCGGTCATGGGCCGCCTGGTCGCCGCCGTGCCCACCGCCGTCCTCGGCGGGGCTGGCCTGGTGCTGTTCGGCACCGTCGCCGCCAGCGGTATCCGCACCCTGGCCCAGGTGGACTATCGCAACAACATGAACCTGATCATCGTCGCCACCTCGATCGGCTTCGGCATGATCCCCATTGCCGCGCCAGGCTTCTACCACCACTTCCCGGCCTGGTTCGAGACCATTTTCCACTCCGGCATCAGCTCGGCAGCGATCATGGCCATCCTGCTGAACCTGTTGTTCAACCATCTGCGGGCCGGCAACTCCGACCAGCAATCGGTGTTCGTTGCCGCCAGCGAGCGCACCTTGCGCTACCGGGATATCGCTGGGCTCAACGAGGGTGACGTGTTCCGCGATGGCAAGCTGTTCGACTGCGACGGCAACGAAGTGCCGATTGTGGAAGCACACGACGACCATGCCCCAGCCTCTGCACCGCGTAACAACCACCTCGAACCGGTGCACTGACCGGCCAGGCGCCAGGCAATGCGACGCACAGGCGCCGCGTTGCCTGGCTCCTGAAACAACGCCCCGATTGCACCCTTGCCCCGCCCCCCTTGCCCCCACTCCTCGTGGGGGGCAGTCGCTGAAAACCGCGCCCATTAAGATGCCCGCAGCACGCAGCCACTGCCGTACCCGGCGCGTTGCCAACTTCGGCCAATAACAAAAATCAATGCCAGAAGGGCCCGCCATTGTCGCCAGGCAATGGTGCGTCCAGGGAGAAGTTCCATGACACGGCTAGCAATGGGCAAGATGGTGGTGGGTCACGTTCTCAGCAACGCTGCAATCCGCTTCCCCGAACGTGAATCCTTCCTCTGCTCCTCCACGGAGCGTCGCTTTACCTTCAAGCAGACCAACGAACGGTGCAATCGCCTGGCCAACGGACTCGGCGAGCTGGGCCTGCGCAAGGGCGACCGGGTCGCCTTCCTCAGCAGTAACCGCGCCGAGATGGTCGAAATCTACTTTGCCCTCGCCAAGACCGGGATGGTCGGCCTGCCGCTGAACTATCGCCTGGCGCCGGTGGAAATGCTGGAACTGATGCGTGCCGTTGGCGCTGTGGCGCTGATTGCCGAGCGCCGCTTCTGTGACGCGCTGGTGCCGCTGATGCCTGACCTGCCGCAGATCGCTCACTGCATCAGCTTTGGCGAAGGCACCGCACTGGGCAATGACTACGAGGCGCTGCTGGCGCGCTCGGCGGTCAGCGAACCGCAAGTCGAGGTCGAGGAGGACGACCCCTTCTACTTCAACCTCACCTCGGGCACGACCGGCTTGCCCAAGTGCTACGTGATCAACCACTACAACTGCACCGCCGGCAACAGCCTGTTCCCCAGCTATGACCTGACCCGCCGCGACGTGGCAATGACCGTGTTCCCCATGTTCGGTCGAGTCGGTTTTGGATGGGCATTGGCTACGGTTCAACTTGGCCTGCGCAATGTCCTGGTCAACTTTGAAACCCAGACGGTGCTGCGCCTGATAGAGGAGGAAGGCGTCACCGCCGTCAACCTGGTGCCGACCATGGCCGCGATGCTGCTGGCCAGCCCTCACCTGGAAGGTACCCGGCTGGAGGCGCTGCGGGTGCTGGTGTTCGCCGGTTCGTCATTGCCCGAGTCGATTCGCGAAAGCGTCCAGACCCGACTCTGCCCCAACGTCTACGAGTACTACGGTATGCAGGAGAGTGGCGCGCTGACCTTGAGCACGCCTGAAGATCGCCAGCGCAAACCGGCGTCTGCGGGCCGCCAGGTGTTGTACTCAAACGTGCGTATCGTCGATGCCCAAGGCAACGACCTGCCCGCCGGCCAGCCGGGTGAAATCTACGGCCGCTCGCCGAATGCGGTCACCGCCTATTACGACAGTCCGGCCAAGACAGCCGAAACCTTCCAGGGCGGATGGGTCCACACCGGCGATATCGGCTACCTCGATGACGAGGGCTATCTGTTCATCAGCGGCCGGCTCAAGGAAGTCATCGTCACCGGTGGGCAGAACGTTCATGCCGCCGAAATTGAAGAATTGATCCTCACCTATCCCGGCGTTGCCGACTGCACGGTGATTGGCCTGCCCGATCCCTTGTGGGGCGAGGCGGTGACGGCGGTAGTGGTACCCGCTGGCGACCCCATCGACGCAGCCGCACTGATCACGTTCTGCCATGCCCGCCTGGCCGGGTTCAAGACGCCCAAGTCCGTCCTGCAGCAAAGCGATGCACTGCCGCGCACGCCGACCGGCAAGGTGCAGAAATTCCGCCTGGTCGAGCGCTACACTTCCACCACACGTACACGTTAACTGCTGTCGAAATCGCTCGTTAAAACAACAACAAACTACGAGTAATCCAAGATGAGCTATCAAACGATCACGTACACATGCGAAGGCGCGGTTGCCGTCATCACCCAGAACCAGCCGGAGCGACTCAACCCGATCAATGCCCAGTCGATAGGCGAACTGCTCGATGCACTCGCCCGGGTGCGCGCCGATACGCGTGTGCGTGCCTTGCTGATTACCGGCAACGGCAGGGTGTTCAGTAGCGGCGCCGACCTGCATGGCAACGGCTTCGCTCAAGACAGAGCCACGCGCGGCGCGGACATTGCCCACGCCATACGCAGCCTGCTCAACCCGCTCATCGCCGAACTGCGCGAACTGCCGGTGCCGGTGGTGATGGCGCTCAACGGTGCGGCAGTCGGCGCCGGCGTTGGCCTGGCGCTGGCCGGGGACATCATCCTCGCCGCCCGGACCGCCTACTTTTACCTGCCCTTTATCAAGGCACTGGGGGTGGTGCCTGATGGCGGTTCGTCCTGGTTCCTGCAGCGGCGAATCGGCAGCGCCCGGGCGCTGGCCTTGAGCCTCACCGGTTCACGCCTGCCGGCGGAAAAGGCCGAGCAGTGGGGGCTGATCCATGCCTGCATCGAGGGCGAAGGCTTGCAGGCGGCGGCGATGGAGATGGCGCAGCAACTGGCTCGCCTGCCGGCCCATGGCATCGTCGAAGCGCGCCGGATGTTCGACGCTGCCGAACACAATGACCTGCGCACGCAGCTGGAATATGAGGCCGAGCGCCAGGGCGAAATGTTCAAGCTGCCGACCCTGGACGAAGGCGTGGCGGCCTTCTTTGGAAAACGTGCACCCAACTTTCCGGGCCGAGGCAATCCCTCCTAGGCCCGATCAACTTCGTAGACTCTGTACGAAAAGCCTTGATACTCGGTGATGCTGCGGTGAAAACAGCCTCGGAATGCTCATTTACGACCCGTAAAGTCGAGCGCGACTCCGACCGTTCCTCGGCTGTTTTCGCCTTGCCTGACCTTGGTCTCAACACTTTTCATACAGAGCCTAGGAGCAGGCACATTTTCGCGGGTGCGGGCGGTCACCCTCCTCCCTCGAAAAATCTGCTCCTACTTTTTATCCACCTGTCAGCGTACCGGCAGGGCTATCGGCCGCATCGGCGCTGCATCGGCGCCGCGCAGCTTCAACGAGGCCCCCACGAACGCGAATTGGTAAACACGGTCCCGGGCCAGACCTTCCAGGTTCACCAGCTCAATGATTGGCGCGCCCTGCATGGCCAGCAGATAGGTGTGCAGTGGCAGGTAGTTGCCCTCGACTTCCGAAGGGAAGGTCTCGAAGCTCAGGTTATCGGCACCCACGACCATCGCACCGCCCTCTTCCACCAGGAACTTCGCCGCATCCAGGCTCAGGCCTGGCGGGTTGGCCATGTAGGCCTGGGCGTTTTCATAGTCACGCATGCGCCCGGTCCGGATCAGCACGACGTCGCCTTTCTCCAGCGCCACGCGCTGCTTGGCCAAGGCCTGCTGCAAGTCGCTGCGGGTGACTCGGTAGTTGTCCGCCAATTGCTCCAGGCCCTTGGCCGCGGCGACATCGATCATCACCCCTCGCGCAATGATCGGTGGCAGCTTTTCTGCGCCGGTGACATTCCAGCCGCGGTCGCCCAGGTGCTGATCGGCGCGAAAGCCGTTCCAGATCTTGCCGTCGAGACCAAAGTGATTGAGCGCGTCGATATGCGTGCCCATGTGGGCATACATGGACACGGCCGAGCCGCTGTAGCTGACGTGCTGGTTCATCGGTTCGCCGACCTTCATCGGGTCGGCGATGACATTGCCGTGTGGGGTGTGGGTCATCCACATCTGGTAAGGCGGGTCACCCGCCGCTTGCCAGCTGGGCATGCCGACAAAGTACTCCACCGCCAGGTCGTAAGCCTGGGCGCCGTTGACCCGGGCCATGATCGCCGCCTGCGACTGCGGGGTCATGAGGTTCAGGCGTCCGATCTCGTCCTGCGCTCCCCAGGGGCTGATACCGACCTCGGGCTTGGCCAGCGCACCCGCACTGCACAGGGCGCCGAGCAGCGGCACGACGGCCAGTTTGGTTAAATCCTTGATCCACGAACGCGGCAACATGACATGACTCCTGTAAGGGGGGAGCGGTCATGTTATTGGCTGCCGATTCATAGATAATCAGGCGTTTCGTTGATAGATATTCAACCCAGGAGAAAATATATGGATGTGTTGGTGGCCATGCGTACCTTTCGCCGCGTGGTCGAGCGCGGCAGCTTCAGCCTGGCTGCCGTCGACCTGGGGCAATCCACAGCAGCGGTGAGCAAGCAGGTTCGGCAACTGGAGGAACGGCTGGGCAGCCTCTTGCTGCTGCGCACCACCCGCCGCATGAGCCTGTCGGAGGCCGGCCAGGCGTACTTCAGCGAATGCTGCCACCTGCTCGACGAACTGGACGCTCTGGAGCGTGCAACCCAAATCGGCGCCAGCGAACCCAGTGGCCGTCTGCGGGTCAACGCACCGCTGTCGTTTGGTCTGAAGGTGCTGTCGCCGATCCTGGTGGCGTTCATGCAGCGCTATCCGCAGCTCAAGGTCGAGCTGACCCTCGACGACCGTTTGCTGGACGTCGTCAGCGAGGGCTTTGATGTGTCGCTGCGGATTCGCAGCCACTTGCCGGACTCATCCCTGATCGCCCGGCGCCTGGGCGACGTCGAACAAGTGATCTGCGCCGCGCCGGCTTACCTGGCGGCCAACGGCACGCCGCAGAGCGTCGATGAGCTACGCGAGCACAGCTGCCTGGCCTATCGCCTGGCCGAGCACCCCGGCAGTTGGCACCTGCAAGGCCCGCAAGGCAGCAGCCGCCTGGAACTGCCCGTGCGCCTGGCGGTAGACAACAGCCTGATGCTCAGTGACCTGTTGCTGGCCGGCCTGGGCATCGGCGCCCTGCCCTCGTTCATCGCCAGGCCCCTGCTCGACAGCGGCCAGTTGCTGCAGCTACTCCCTGGGCAGTCGATGCCTCGGCGCTCGATCTATGCACTGTACGCCAGCCATCGGCATGTGTCGCAGAAAGTCCGGGTGTTTGTCGACTTCCTCGCCAATGCACTGCCGACACCGGCAACGTAACCACTATCGCCAGGTAGGAGCGGGCTTGCCCCGCGATCAAGCGTTCAGGCAATACCCGTTTTGCTGGCTGTACCGGCCTCTCGCGGGGCAAGCCCGCTCCTACCCCCGGGGTGGCGATTTGAGCCGATCGCACGGTTACGATTTCAGTGTGAACAGGTCGGCCTCCACACCGGCTTCACCGTGCTTGCGCCACGTTGCTGCCGAGTCGTAGACAATCAGCAGCACCTCCTCGCCCTGCCCGCCCGAATCGAACCGGCACATGCCCTCGGCATGGTCGTCGCCATGCCCGAACGGCACCTCCAGCACCGTCTCCAGTTGATCGGTGAACACCACGCTTTCTTCGTCGGCAGCCACGCTGCCCCGCCAGCGGAACACCGTCACCGGTCCATCCAGGTCCATGGTCGGGCCCGCCAGAATCAGCAAATCGTCGCCACTGGGGCACAGGTCACGCACGCCCAGGCCGTTCAGGTCTAAAAAGTGCTTGCGATAGCGACACCCGTCCGGGCCGATTTTCTTCAGCACCAGGGTGTCGCTCGACCCCCTGTCCAGCTCGGGCTCGATCTCCAGCAGCACGCTCCAACCGCGAAGCACCGGCCCGCGCAACCCCAGCAAAAGGCGCGAACCGATGACCGCCAGGCCTTCGATATCGAAACCATTGTCTTTACCCGGAATCTGCAGAAAGGCTTGTAGCTGTTTGTCCTTGGCAATTTCAGCGGTTAGCTGATTACCCAGCACATTGCCTTGCAACTGCGCCGCCGTACGCTTGCCGGGCTCTGCCTTGCTTGCCAGTTCATAGCTGTCGTTCTGCTGTACCACGGGAATGCGCGCCAGCAGATAGCGATTGCCGTCCGCCTCCACCGTCGACAGGCGCTTGATGTTCTTCTGCGCAGACTTGCCCGCCTCGGCCTTCTTGCGCTTGAGGCTATGGGAGCCCACCACCCAGAGGTAACCGCTGTCAGCGGCATAGGCCAGGCCTTCGATGTCGATCTCGGCGTCTGGCTGCGCCAGGGGCAGGTCCAGGTACTCCAACAGGGAAAATGACTGATGCTCATCGCAGATCACCACGTCGCCTGACGCCGCCTCCTGGATAGTCAGGCGCTCCAGGCTCGTGGTTTCATCGTTGGCCAGCCAGAGTGTGTTGCCCATCTGCAGGGCAACGGAAAGGCCATCGCGCAACGACGCAAGCGCCGGATCAAAGTGCAGCATCACCGCTTTGCTTCGCTCGCTCATGAGTGCTCTCCTGCCGTGCCGGGGTGAAGCGAAAACGCTGTTTTCGAGGCTAGTGGCTGGCCGACGACAATCAAGGCATTCGCTAGTCCGTTTTTTCACAGCCGATAGAACGCCGGAGCATAGCCGGCAACAACCTCGCCGCCCCTGAGCGGTCTATCAATATCCACTCATCCAGCCCGTTTGCAGGGCAACGCGGCATTCATCAAAATACCCGCCCCGTCTGCCTCTCCGGTCCCAGAATGCCTGACATCCTGCTAAAGCCCGCCTTGCACGGCATTGCGCTCAGGCGCTGGCGCCTGCTGCACCGCGTCAAGCAAACCCACGCTGCGCAGATGTTTGGTGTGACGCAATCAACCATCTCCCGCTGGGAGAGTGGCGTGCAGGCGATGGAACCCGCAGCATACAAGCGGCTTGAGCAGCTATTGGCGGCTCGCCTCGATACCGCCGCCGATCAAGCCCTCGCGCGACTGGTCAACGAGAGTCCGCGGCCAGTGCATCTGGTGTGTGATCTGACCCATCGCCTGTTGGCCTGCTCTGCGTCACGTGCCGCACAGTTTTCCAACCCGCTGGGTGAGCTTCTGGGCCAATCGCTATGGCGCTTTGCAACCCCGGAGATCCTGAAGCTGGAGGCGGCGCTGGATAACATGGGATGGCGGGAAACTGAAGCCCCCTCCGCGCTGGAGTTCTCAACCGGCAGTAACGACTCATGCGTCGTACCCATCCACCCGAGTCTTTGTCGCTGGACCCGCATCCCCCTCTCTGACGGAACAGCAGCACGCCTGGTCGAAACCCTCTGACCGATTGACGCTCATCAGGCCTGCATATTTTATGCGTGGACGATGTGTGCCGCCGGACCTAGTCTGGTGACCACAATCGAGACTACCTGCCGCAACAGCAGTCAGTTGAATCTATCCGGGTGGATTATGGACATCGAGAAAATCAAAGGGCGCCTCGAATTCTTGCGCGAGGCGGAAAAACTCAAGGACGTGCTCAGAAGCGCACACACCTCTTGCGGACGCACCGAAAGCACAGCGGAACACAGCTGGCGCCTTTGCCTGATGGCCATTGTTTTTGCAGATCAACTGGCCAGTCTCGATGTGCTGAAAGTGCTCAAAATGTGCGTCATTCATGACTTGGGGGAAGCCATCAATGGTGACATTCCCGCCGTCGACAAAGCGTCGTTCCCCAACAAGAGCGAGCAAGAGAGAAACGATCTCCTTCTCCTGACTCATGCACTGGATGAGCCACTGAAAACGGAGATAGTGACGCTCTGGGATGACTACGAACATGCACGTTCTCCCGAGGCAAAAGCAGTCAAGGCGCTCGACAAGCTGGAGACCATCCTTCAGCATAACCAGGGCAAGAATCCGCCCGACTTCGATTACCAGTTCAATTTGGCCTACGGCAAGCAATACACCGACAGCGACCCTCTGTTTGAGGCACTTCGCAACCTCATTGACCAGGACACCCAAGAAAAAATCTCCCAGGTCGGCCTGGACTCAGAGAATGGATGAGTGGAGTAAAAGGTGATCCCCAGACGGTCATGAGCTATCTTGCTGCCCCCGAAACCCGGCGTGTATTCATGGAGGATCAATTGCGGATTTACATTACAGGCGCATCCTGCGCGGGCGTGACCACTTTGGGCCAGAACCTCGCCTCACAGCTCGGTGTGCGACATGCCGACGTCGATGACTTTTTCTGGATGCCCACAGACCCTCCTTTCACCACCAAGCGTCCTGTCAGCGAACGCGTGCCGTTGATCCAGCAAGCACTGGGTGAGGACGGTTGGGTGCTGACCGGGTCCTGCATGGTGTGGGGGGATGCCCTGATTGCTCAAGCCGATCTGACGGTGTTCGTGGTCACACCAACACCCGTTCGCCTTGAACGGCTGGCCGCACGTGAAAAGGCACGCTTCGGCGACCGCATCGCGCCCGGTGGTGACATGCATGAGATTCACGTGGCCTTCAGAGAGTGGGCCTCGCAGTACGATGACCCGAATTTTTCAGGCCGCAACCGGGCCTGGCACGAACGGTGGCTATCAGCGCAAACGTCTGCGGTTTTAAAGATTGACGGGGTAAACAGCACTGAAACGATGGCGGCTGAGGTCATCCAGGCGCTGCCGCACGCTTCGCGCTAGGAGGCGACATTCATGCAATCCCCGCTCTCCCCCATCACTGAACGCTTGAACAATCGCCGATTCACGGTAGCGAACAACGCCAGCGGATTATCCGGCGCAGGCACTGTGTTTCATTATCAGGTCGAGGGCGATGCGATCTTCAGTACCTACCAGGGCGGCCGGATCCGCAGCGGCACTCAAATCGGCCGCGTGACAGGCCCCGACTCCATCGAGCTGCTGTTTCAATGCCTGACAACAGAAGGAGAGATGCTGGCCGGCTGGTCCCGTGGCAGCGTGGGGGTCGATCACCTGGGCCGGACCACACTGAGCTTTGTCTGGGGCTGGTTGTCGGGTGCGACCGGGGGTGGGGAGTCGAGCTACATAGAATTTGCACAGGAACCCGTATGCACATGAACATCCGCACTGAACACGCCGACGACATCGACACCATCAGCCGCCTGACCGAAGCCGCCTTTCGCAACGAGGTGCATTCAAGCCACACCGAGCACTTCATCGTCACGGCACTGCGGCGCGCCGGCCAACTGACCGTCTCCCTGGTAGCGGAAGAAAATGACGCGATCATCGGCCATGTTGCCGTTTCCCCGGTCACCCTCAGCACCGGCATCACGGGCTGGTATGGCCTTGGGCCGATCAGCGTATGGCCGGAGCGCCAGGGGCAAGGCATCGGCTCGGCGTTGATGAAGGCTGCATTGGCGCAGCTGCAGCAGCTCGGCGCTGCCGGCTGCGTGGTCCTGGGCGATCCTGGCTACTATGGCCGCTTCGGCTTTCAAACCCACCCTGGCCTCACGCTGGACGGCGTACCGCCCGAGTACTTCCAGGCGCTGTCGTTTGGCGGCGACGTGCCGACAGGTGCCGTGACGTACCACGAGGCCTTTGAAGCCACTGCGTGAGGGCTGCGGCTTCAGTCGTGATGCTTGTGTTTATGCTTGTGCCGGGAATGGCCCTTGTGTTGGTTGTTGTGGTGGTGATCGTTGTCATCGGCCAGGTTGTTACCGACCGCACTGCCTGCCGCACCGCCCAGGCCAGCACCGATGGCGCCGCCGGTCGAGCCGCCTACGCTGTTGCCAATCACCTGCCCGCCGGCCGCACCGAGGCCGCCCCCCAGGGCTGTTTCGGTTTTCTTGCCATCCTTGGCCGTCATGGCACCGCCCGCCGCACCGCCGAGCCCAGCGCCGATGGCGGCACCCGTACTGCCGCCGACCGCCTGCCCCACCACGCTACCCAACGCCCCGCCGACACCGCCACCGATAGCAGTGGTGGTGACTTCCGACGCGATGGCGTACGGCGATGCCAGCAGGATGACTGCAAATAAGGGGAATGTTCTACGCATCGTACTCACCTCCGGATTCATCGAAGGTGAAAGTCTGTTGGATGCAAAACAGCCGGGTCAACGCAGATCCGGCTGTTCATGAATACAGGTCAATGGATGGGCGAGTAATGCCACCGTCTATCGCTTATGCGACTGAATCAGGTAGGAGCGGGCTTGCCCCGCGAGCGGCCGGTACAGCTAGAAAAATGCTGTCGTCTGAACGAATGATCGCGGGGCAAGCCCGCTCCTACCGGTCCAGGTTGAACCTGCCAGAGCACCCGTCGTAGCCGCTGCCGCCAGGCTGCGATCGGCCGCGCAGCGGTCGTGGTTCTGTGCCAGTCGCCACCTCAGGGTAGGAGCGGGCTTGCCCCGCGAGAGGCCGGTACAGCCAGCAAAATGGCTGTCGCCTGAACGATTGATCGCGAGGCAAGCCCGCTCCTACCGGTCCAGTCGGCGGGATGGACCTGCCTGCGGCTACGGGCGCGATTTTTTTCTACGACGCAACCCCTAATACCCGGTCATTTCCAGGTAGCCACTCCCCCCTTCGCTCCCCTTCAATCGCACCGGCCCTTCCCAGTACGCAAAGCGGGTGTGCATCCAGGCGTTGGGCTCCACCGCCTCAACCTCTACATCCACGCCCTGCCCCGGCACCCGCACCCGCCAGCGCGTCGGTACTTGCTTGCCGTTTTCCTGCGGCGTCCAGCGCAGCGCTTCAAGCTGGATCTGTTCACCTTGCAGTGCCTGCGCCTGCCCCTCGGCGCTGACCCAAGTGCCTGCGCGGTAAGGCTTGCCCTGTTGTTCACGCACCTGGAACAACATCAGCTTGGCACCGCTGGCCAGGTGCAGGGAAAACCAGTCCCACCCCGATTGCCCGGCCGCCAGTGGTTGACTGCTCCATTCGCGGTCCAGCCAGGCACGGCCTGTGACCGCGACACGCCGACCGTCGCGCTCCACCTCGCCACTGACGCGGTAGAACGGCTGGCTGTAATAGTACGAAGCCTGCCCCTTGCCGGATTTTTCGCTGTAGCCCTGTGCGCCGTGCAGCACCAGCGGGCCCGTGCTGACCAGGTCCAGGCGGTAGGCAAAGCCCTGGCCGCGTGCATGCATCTGCAACTGCCCCAGGTCATCGCTGCCGTGTAGCGACCAGTCATTGATCCACGCCCGAAATGGCCGGGCCTCGACACCAGCCTGGCCGATGCCACCCCGTGCCAGGGTTTCAGCAGACTGATGGCCTCCCGGCCCGGTCAGGGCCGCATGGCCCATCCACAGGTTCGGGCTGTTCCAGCCTGCAATCTCCGGCCCCGGGCGCAAGGCCGAGCGGAACAAGGTCCACTGCGCGCCCCAGTCGTGCCCTTGTGCATCCTTGAGGTTGGCGGTGATGTACCACCACTCGATGCGAAAGCCATCGTGGGCACCGTGGTCACGGGGAAACACCAGCGCATGGTCACGGATCACCTGCCTGAATGCAGCCGCGTCCTGCCCCAGCCCGGCATAGCCCTTGGGCGCGGGCGCAGGCTGATCACACCCGCCCAGCAGCAGGAACATCATCACCCACGCTTCACGCTTCATCGGCAAACTGCCTCAATAGCTCGCCCGGTTGACGCTGCTTTAGCTGCCACAACGGCCAGGCGCTGGCCAGCAGGCTGGTCAACACGCCAAGCAACGCCAGCTGCAACAACTGGCCGGGAAACACGTACAACGGCAAGCGCCAGCCAAACGCCTGCACGTTCACCACGGCCACCAGGCACCAGGCCAGCAGCAAGCCCAGGGGGATCGCCAACAGCACGGTCAGGCTGCTGAGCATCATGGTCTGGCCAAGGCTCAACCACACCAGTTGCCGGCGCTGCACGCCCAGCGCCCAGAGCGGCGCCAGTTGGCCCAGGCGGCTCTGGCCCAGGGTCAGCAGGCTGATGAACAAGGCGATGCCGGCCACCCCGAGCGTCAGGCTGTTGAGGGCGGCGGTGGCGGCAAAGGTGCGGTTGAAGACGTCGGTCGACCAGCGCTTCAAGCGCGACTGCTCGACAACGCGGCTGTCGTCCAGGGCAAAGCGCTGCTGCAGCGCCGTCTTGAGCGCCGGCAGTTGCCCGGGTGCCAGGTCCAGGCTCACGCCGGTCAAGGCCGCGTGTGGCCAGTGCCTGCGCAGCCAATCGGCATTGACCAGCACATGCCCCTTGGGGTTGCCATAGTCGGCATACACCCCGACCACCGTCATGGCCTGCCCGGAACCTGCAGGCAGCTCCAGGGCATCGCCCAGCTTCACCCCCAGGCGCCGGGCCAACTGTTCGCTGAGCATCAGCGCCCGACCGCTTGCCAGTTGCGTCCAGGCGTCCGGGCTTTGCTCCAGCAATGGCCAGCGCGTGCGATAGCCGGGATGGGCGATGATGCCCTGGACCTGCACCGGCCACTGCTGCAGGTGCAACTCGACCCGCCAGCTTGGCAGCACGGCACTGACCTGCGGTTGCTGTTCGAGCCAGTCACGCACCTCAAGGGCCTGGGCGGTGTCCTTGGGTGTGATGTACAGGTCGGCAGACAAGCGTTGGTCAAGCCAGCCCACGAAGGTCTTGCGAAAGCCTTCGGTCATGCTGCCCACGCCCACACTGGCGGCCAGGGCGAGCAGCAAGGCCATCAGCGCCAGGCTCAGCGCCGGCAGTTGCTGCCGGCTGTCAGCGATGAACCACTGGCTCAAGGGCCGCCGGCACGCGGGCGCCAGCCAGGCCAGCGCAGCGTCGAGCACGGCAGGCAACAACAGCGCCGACGCCAGCAACAGTGCCGCCAGCAGGACAAAGGCGCTGAGCAGGCTGTTGCCCAATTGCCAACAGCCAAGCACCACCACCAACAAAAGCCCCGCCGCCAGCGCCTGGCGCTTCAGCCAGGGGCCTTGCGCCAGGCGCCAGGCCTGAGGCTGCGCCAGGGCCAGCAACGGCAAGCGGGCCGCGCGCAGCACACTGCTGACGCCAGCCAGCAGCGCCCCCAGCACACTCACGACCACCCCCGCCAACCACCACCAGGCCGGCAGGCTCAACTGCCCGGCGACCTGGGCGCCATACAAGCCGCGCAGGCTGGCAGCCACGTCGGGCAACAGCATCGCTGCCAGTGCATAGCCGCTGGCCACACCGGCCAGACCGCCCAACACCGCGAACACCCCCAACTCCAGCGCAAGCCCGGCCAGCACGATGGGCAAGCTGATGCCACAGGCACGCAGCGTGCGGATCAGGCCACGCCGTTGCTCAAGGGCCAGGCCGATGGCGGCATGGGCGATAAACAACCCGACGACAAAGGCCAGCAGGCCAAGGGCGGTGAGGTTGAGGTGGAAGCTGTCGGTCAGCCGCTGCAGGCCTCCGTCATCGCCGGGCGGTTGCAGTTCAAGACGTGCGCTGATGGCGGCAGGCAAAGGCCCAGGCTGTCCCGCCAGCAGCAACCGCGACAACTGCCCCGGTGCCTGCAGCAACACCTGGGCATGACCGATATCCATCACGATCACCCCCGGCGCCAGTTGCGGCATGAGGACGAAGGGGGGCAACGCCTGCCCTTCGCTGCTGACCGCAGGATCGGCGGCGCTCATGCCCAGTTGCGCCAAGGTATCCGGACCGATCCAGGCCTGCCCGGGCGTGCCGATGAACGCCTGCAAGTCGAAGTCCTCCGGGCGCGCGCCGGCAACCGCCGTTGCCGCTGGCAAACTCAGCGGCTCGATACCCAGCACGCGCACACTGCGCGGCGGCTCGCCGGCAAAGCGCAAGCGCCCCTCCAGTACCGGCGACGCCTGCCAGCCCAGCTGGCGCAGTTGCAGGTAGAGGGGTTGGTCGAACCGTTCGCCGTCACGCGGTACCAGTTGCGCGTGCAGCGGCCCCGCCACCACTGCGCTGGCGCGGGCATAGTCACTGCGTGCCTGGCTGTTCAGCGCCTGAACACCGGTCCACAGTGCCGTGGCCAGCCACAACCCGGTCAGAATGCTGAAGCACTGCAGGCGATGGCGCCGCCAATGGCTCAGCAGCGCCTGCAGGGCAATCGGCAACGTGCTCATCAGCGGGGCTCGGGTTGCACGCGACCGGCCTGCAAAACACAGCGCTGCTGCAGGTGCGCCGCCAGGCGGTGACTGTGGGTCACCATCAACACGCTGCTGCCCACCTCGCTGACCAACTGCAGCATCAGGCTCAACACCGCATCGCTGCTGGCCTCATCGAGGCTGCCGGTGGGTTCGTCGGCCAACAACAGCGCGGGCCGCCCGGCCAATGCGCGGCCGATCGCAACGCGCTGTTGCTGGCCGCCCGAGAGTTGCTCCGGGTAACGCTGCAGCACGTCCAGCAGGCCCAGGCGCCCGGCCAGGTACGCCACCCACTGCGGATCATGCCGGCCGGCCAGCCGTGCCTGAAACGCAAGATTGGCAGCCACATCCAGGCTGCTGATCAGGTTGTACTGCTGGAACACCAGCCCGATGCCTTCCCGGCGCCAGCGCGCCAGTGCCGACTCCGAGCGATTGTCCAGCGGTTGATGGTCGATCAGGATGCGCCCGCTGTCCGCCCGATCCAGGCCCGCCACCAGGTGCAGCAAGGTGCTTTTGCCACTGCCCGACTCGCCCATCAGCGCCAGGCTGCTCCCGCGCGCCAGCTGCAGGTCAACGCCCTGCAGCACTGCCAGTGGACCCTGGGCGGTGATAAACGATTTGCGCAACTGTTCGACGACCAGCATCTACGGCCACCCCTTACCCGGTGTGCTTCACAGCGTAGTTGCCAAGCCCGTCGAACGCAGCGAAAGTACGCGCCCCCGCGTACCTTACAAACCTCAGGGAAGACTTTTTGAATGCGTGAACGTAAATCGGCGCGATTGCTGGTCATCAACCCCGAACAGCAGGTGCTGCTGTTCAAGTTCGTCCACACGGACGATGCCCTGGCCGGCAGCGAACACTGGGCTACGCCGGGTGGCGGGCTTGAGGAAGGCGAAACCTTTCAGGCGGCTGCACTGCGTGAACTGCGCGAGGAGACCGGCATCCAGGTCGACTCGGTGGGCGAGCCGGTTGCTGAACGCCGGTTTGAAATGCTGCTGCCCAGTGGCGAGTGGGTGTACTCGGTCGAGCAGTACTTTGTCGTGCAGGTAGCAGACCGGACACTGTCGCGTGCCGACTGGACCGCCCATGAAGTGAAAGTGATGGCCGAGCATCACTGGTGGTCGGTGGAGGAGCTGCGTAGCACTGAACAGACGGTGTGGCCGCAAGGGCTGATTGAGATGCTGCGGCCCGTGTTGCGCTGATGTACTCGGCACCACGGCCGCTGCGCGGCCGATCGCAGGCTGTCGCCAGCGGCTACGGGGTTTGACCTGCCGTTGTAGCCCCTGCCGAGGCACGAGGCTGCGATCGACCGCAACGCGGTCGTCATTCCATGGACGCCAGCGGCTACGGGGTTTGGCCTGCCGTTGTAGCCGCCGCCGAGGAACGAGGCTGCGATCGACCGCAACGCGGTCGTCATTCCATGGACGCCAGCGGCTACGGGGTTTGGCCTGCCGTTGTAGCCGCTGCCGAGGAACGAGGCTGCGATCGACCGCAACGCGGTCGTGATTCCATGGACGCCAGCGGCTAAGGGGTTTCGCCTGCACGTTGTAGCCGCTGCCGAGGAACGAGGCTGCGATCGACCGCAACGCGGTCGTGATTCCATGGACGCCAGCGGCTAAGGGGTTTCGCCTGCACGTTGTAGCCGCTGCCGAGGCACGAGGCTGCGATCGACCGCGCAGCGGTCGTCATTCCATGGACGCCAGGCCCGTAATGGGTAGCCGCTGATCAAACCACCTTGCGCAACGCTGGCAGGCGTACCAGCGACCACCCCGCCTCAGACTCCGCCAGGGCCAGGCGAACACCGTCGACCGGCAAGGTATTGAGCAGGGCCTGGGCCAGGTCACCGACCATCCAGTTGGCGGTGTTGGACGCAATCACCCGGCCGTCGGCCGACACCAATACCGCCTCATGCTCCAGGCGCATCAGGCTGCGCACCAACAAGCGCTCGACGTTGTGCAACGACAGGTCCAGCCCGGCCACACCAATGAACCGCCCTTGCACGTGGATCGGCATGGTGAAGGTCAGCACATACATGTTGGTGCCGTAGAGGTCCACGTAGGGCCCCTCGACCACACTCTTGCCGGTATCGCGGGGCCGCCGGTACCAGGGCATTTCGGTGTAGTCGTAGAAGTTCTCCCGGCGGCGGTCGAAGTTGGGGCGCAACGGCAGGGTCTTGCCGCCATCGGCCAGGTACCACCACTCCAGGTGCATTTCCCGGTCGGCCAGGCAGTTGGGCTCGACGATCACCCCACCGCCACAGCCAAAGGCCCCGGTGGCGAGCAGTTGCTGGTCGATGGCCGGGCGCAACGAGGCCAGGTCACGGGCAGCGGGCTGGCGCCCCTCGCTCAGGATCCGCTCCCACAGATTTCGGGTTTCTTCCACCAACTGGCGGACCTGACTGAAGATGGTCCCCAGGGTGCTGTCTAACTGCTGAGCGCAGGCAAACAGGGGGTCGTTATCGCTCAGGGCAAACATGGCATTTCCTCACGCAGGTTCGGCTTTGTTCTTATGGACGCTGCAACGCAATGCTGTTCAGACCACTTCCGCTTCGGCCAGCAGCTCCAGGCGCAAGCTCATCAGGCGCTTGATGCCGCGACTCACATGGGCCTCGGCGAGGGCGCCGGCCAACACCGAATCGCCTGCAACCAGGGCCTGGTGGATGGCCCGGTGTTCCTGTTCGACCACCGCTACCTCGCCCCCACCGGCCGCCTCAAGCCACAACAGCTCACCCACTTCGGACTGCAGGCGCATCTCGGTGTGGGTCAGGCGCAAGGATTGCGCCGCGGCCGCCACTTCGATGTGAAAGCGCGCATCGGCGCGGTGGCGCGCCAGGCGCGAGCCGGCCTGCTTGAGGGTCTCGATGTGCTGGGCGATCCGCGCATGCTGCTCGGGCGAGCTGCGCTTGGCCGCCAGGCGCGCCGCCGTACCGGAAATTGCGGTCTGCTCGTCGCCCAGGTCGCGCAGGTCCGGGCCACTCATGTCACGCAGCTTTTGCAGCAGCAACGCTTCGGGCAACTCCACCGGCGCGCAGACAAAACTGCCGCCGTTGCGGCCACGCCGGGTCTCGATCAGGCCGCGCTGGCGCAGCACCACCAGGGCTTCGCGCAAGGTCACCGTGGCGACCCCTAGCTGCAGAGCCAACTCCGACTCGCTCGGCAACTGCTGCCCCTCGGCAAACAGGCCCAGTTCAATGGCCTCCACCAACCTTCGCGCCACCTCATCGGTACGCCCTTCCTGGCGCAACCGGATGAAGGCGGTATTACGTGCAGTATTCAGGGCAGTCATTGCCTCTCCCTATCAAGCCGTTGCCAGGCGTGGCGCATGCCGGGCTAAAAGATTCATTTTTGCATCTTATAGCGAACCGCCAGTCGTCCGATACCGATTAATTGCCCTTTTTTTGGCACGAATGGCCATTTTCAGGGCAGTTGGCAAACATCAAACTTTAAGATATGGTTTCATATGTATAGCAGGCCAACACGGACACTGCTGAGCCTGCCCAGCGATTTTCCAATTACAAAACGACCAAGGAATACGCCATGCAAACCAAACTCCTGATCAACGGCCAGCTGGTCGAAGGCCAAGGCAGCCCCTACGCCGTCTACAACCCCAGCGAGGGGTCGTTGCTGGTGAACATCGCCGAAGCCAGCAGCGAACAGGTCGATGCCGCTGTTCAAGCCGCCGACCAGGCGTTTGATGCATGGTCACAAACGCCACCCAAGGAGCGCGCGCAGCTGCTGCTCAAACTGGCCGATCGCATCGAAGCCCAGGCGCAGACCCTCGCCCGCCTGGAATCGCAGAACTGCGGCAAGCCTTACCTGGCCGCCCTGAACGACGAGATTCCGGCCATTGCCGACGTGTTCCGCTTCTTCGCCGGTGCCAGCCGCTGCCTGTCCGGCTCTGCCGGCGGCGAGTACCTGCCGGGCCATACCTCGATGATTCGCCGCGACCCACTGGGCGTGGTGGCCTCCATCGCCCCCTGGAACTACCCGCTGATGATGGTCGCCTGGAAGCTCGCGCCTGCCCTGGCCGCCGGCAACTGCGTGGTGCTCAAGCCCTCTGAGCAAACCCCGCTCACCGCACTGGAGCTGGGGCACATGATGGCCGACCTGTTCCCCGCCGGTGTGGTCAACATCCTCTTCGGTCGCGGCCCAAGCGTGGGTGAGCCACTGGTCAACCACCCCAAGGTGCGCCTGGTCTCGCTCACAGGCTCGGTGGCCACCGGTTCACGCATCATCTCCAGCACCGCCAGCAGCGTAAAACGCACGCACATGGAACTGGGCGGCAAGGCGCCGGTGCTGATTTTCGATGACGCCGATATCGACGCCGCCGTCGAAGGCATCCGCGCCTTCGGCTTCTACAATGCCGGCCAGGATTGCACCGCCGCCTGCCGCCTGTATGTACAGCAAGGCGTCTACGATGCCTTTGTCAGCAAGCTCGGCGACGCCGTGGGCAGCCTGCGCATGGGCCTGCAGGACGATCCGCAGACCGAACTCGGCCCCCTGATCACCCGCGATCACCTGGCGCGCGTGGAAGGTTTCGTCGAACGCGCCAAGGCCCTGCCGCACATCCGCGTCATCACCGGTGGCAAGCGCGCCGAAGGGCCAGGTTTCTTCTTTGAGCCGACGGTGCTGGCCGACGCCCGCCAGGATGACGAAATCGTCCAGCGGGAAGTGTTCGGCCCGGTGGTCAGCATCACCCCCTTCACCGACGAAGCCCAGGCCCTGGCCTATGCCAACGACTCGGACTATGGCCTGGCCTCGTCGGTCTGGACCAACGATGTCGGCCGTGCCAACCGCCTGGCGGCACGCCTGCAGTACGGCTGCACCTGGGTAAACACCCACTTCATGCTGATCAGCGAAATGCCCCACGGCGGCATGAAGCAGTCCGGCTACGGCAAGGACATGTCCATGTACGGGCTCGAAGACTACACCTGCGTGCGCCACGTCATGTTCAAGCATTGAAACCCGGCGCGCGGCGCCCTTGAACGGGGCGCCGCGCACTACGCCAAGGCATTGGCAGCAATACCGATTGCACAGTAGCGCCTGATGAAACCGCCCGAAATGGGCCCTCGACATAAAACATATAAAACCATAGGCAATATGGCATGGGTTCTGCTTTCACCCCTGCCTGCGTCTGAAACCAGCCGTCATTGTTACCGTTCGGCACAGCGGCGGTAACGGCTTACGAGGTGTACCACCATGCTTATCACCGGCATCAAGAGCCGCCCGGTCTACGACCGGCTGCAACCCATGACAGGCGGCCTGCGCCACCTGATCGCGGGCCAGGGCAGCGGCGGCGAGGCCATGCTGCGACTGCTCGCGGACATGTCCGAGACCCAGCGCCACAACAGCACCCTGCTGTACTCCACCGAGTCGTTCTCGGGCCACAGCCACTTGCAGGCCCTGCAAGATGCAGACGCCGCCGGGCTGGAAGTGTTCGCCAGCAACCAGGCCCTGATCGACGCCCTGCGCGAACGCCTGGGTGATGCACACATGGGTACCCGCCTGTACCTCAGTGGTTCGGAAAGCTTCATCGGCACCGCCATGCAGGCCGCCAACGCCGTCGACCTGAACCGCGACGAAGTGCTGCGCGAGCACAGCGGCACCCTGGTGCGCCGTGTCTGGTGCGCGCACTGCGACACCTACACCGAAAACGTTACCCAACGCGTGTTCACCTGCCCCGGTTGCCAGCTCAACCTGGTGGTGCGCGATCACTACTCCCGTCGCCTGGCCGCGTTCCAGGGCATCAAGGCCGACGGCGAAGTCCCAGGCGAACTGCCAGCTGCCGAGGAGCTCGACACATGAATACCCATAACGGCACCTTGAGCGTGCGCGTCGCCCGGATCGAGCAACTGACCCCTGAAATCAAGCGCTTCACCCTGGTCGACCCCGACGGCAAGCACCTGCCTGCATTCTCCGGCGGCAGCCATGTGGTCGTGGTACTGGAAGACGGCGACAAGACCCACCGCAACGCCTACTCGCTGATGAGCTCGCCCTACGACTCCAGCGCCTACCAGATCGCCGTGCGCCGCGTCAGCGATGGCCGTGGCGGCTCGCGCCTGATGCACGACAAGGTTTGCGAAGGCGACCTGCTGCAGATCCTGCAACCGGCCAACCTGTTCCCGCTGGCCAAGCACGCCCGCCAGCATTTGTTCATCGCCGGTGGCGTCGGCATCACCCCGGTGTACTCGCAGCTGGAAGAGCTGCACGTCAAGCAGTCCACCTTCGAGCTGCACCTGGCCGTACGCGGCCCTGAGCACACCGCCCTGGGCCTGGAACTGCAGGCCCGCTACGGCCAGTGCGTGCACCTTTACGTACAGGGCCAGCAGCGCCTGGATATCCGCAGCGTACTGGCCGGTCGTCCGCTGGGCAGCCACGTCTATGTCTGCGGCCCGGACAGCATGATCGACGACACCCTCGACAGCGCCCATGCCCTGGGCTGGACCGACAGCCATATCCACTACGAGCGTTTCGTCGAACAAGGCTCCACAGGCCAGCCCTTTAGCGTCACCCTTGCGCGCCAGGGCGTAACGATCGAGGTGCCGGCCGAGCAATCGCTGCTCGAAGCCGCCGAACAGGCCGGCTACAAGGTGCCGTACCTGTGCCGGGGCGGTGCCTGTGGCTATTGCGAGACCGAAGTACTGGAAGTCGATGGCGAGCTCGACCATCGCGATGACTGGCTCAGCGAGGACGACAAGCTGAGCAAGCGCAAATTCATGCCGTGCGTCTCCCGCGCCAACTGCAGCCGCCTGGTCGTAGACCTCTGAAACAGGACAACAATAAAATGACCGCATTCAAGCCCATCGAAACCTACGCCGACGCCGGCAGCGACCACACCTACAGCAACAGCCGCGAGGCGATCCTGCGCCTGCCCTTCCCCTACCCGGAAGACCAGTACATGTACTCGATGAACGTCGAGCCCCATGTACCGTTCGGCCTGGGCGCGCTGCGGGCGCAGTTCGACATCGACGAGCACTACATCTCCGAGTGCCACCACCGCGCCCAGACCCTCGACAGTGCGCCGGGCGTTCACTACGCCGCGCTGCCGCACATGATGGAAGCCCAGTGGGACCTGCTCGAACTGCTGATGGAGTCGTACTCGCGCGATTTTCCCGAGCACTTCACCCTGGAGAAGAACGGCAGCCAGTGGCACTGGATCAACCGCCCGCTGCAGATCGACGACACCTTCACCTTCGGCGATCCCTCCACCTTGCCGATGGACCCGATGGAGTACATCACCCGCCAGGCCCAGGGCGAGTTCATCCTCCTCGAAGAGCGCGACGAAACCCTGGTGATGGGTGCCGGCATGGCCACCCAGCGCGCGGACTACTCGCTGCGTTTCAACCTGGGCATGAGCTTCATGGAGTTCCACGGCCCGGTACCGAAACTGCATGAAATGGGCATCCTGCAACGGGCGCTGAAATTCCTGCTGCGCCTGCGTCCTGGCCATCCGGTGCGCCGCACCAACTGGTCGATCACCGTCAACCCACGCCTTGAGACATCGGCCGAGACCCTGCCGGACTGGGCACCGGAGCGCACCATCGTCACCCCGGAAAACGCCGGTGACCTGGTCAACCTGCGCATCGAGCTGCAGCCGCTGCACCGCCTGCCACGCAGCAACGCCGTGCTGTTCCCGGTGCGCACCTACCTGGTCAGCCTCAAGCAACTGGCCGAGTTCGCCCCGCAGTGGGCCAAGCGCATGCACCGGGTCATCCGCGACCTGGACCAGGAGCTGGTCGACTACAAGGGCTTTACCCGCTACCGCGATGCCATGGTCAGCTGGCTGTCGCAGTACGACGACGGCACCCCGGTCGATGAAAGCCAGCAGTAACACAACACCCTGCGAGCGCGCCCTGGGGGCGCGCTTCTAACCACGACGTGCCTAGCCACTCACGGATCACCTCATGAAAACAACAATACGAAACTTCCTGCCTGAGAGCTGGAGTCTGGTGTTCTCCGCCGCCGGTTCCGCCTACGGAGTCGGCTTGCTCGGCCTGTGGGCCTTGCCTTTTCTGATCAGCGCCATCATCCACGACCTGCAACTCAATGAAGCCCAGGCCGGGCTGCTGATGTCGGCCGAATTCGGCTTCACCATGCTGGCCTCGTTGCTGATCGCGCCGTTCATGGGCCGCGCGCCCCGGCGTACCCTGGCACTGGCCGGTACCGTGCTGGCCATTGCCGCCAACATCGCCAGCGCCAACATCGAACATATCTACACCCTGGCCGCCGTGCGCTGCCTGGCGGGCCTGGGCGCCGGCCTGGCCCTGGCCTGCGGCAACGCCGCGGTGTCCAGCGCCAAGCACCCGGACCGCATTGCCGGGCACATGAACGTGCTGTCGGTGCTGCTGATGATCGTGGTGATGCTCGGCTACGCCAAGGTCATGGCGCTGTACGGCTTGTCGGGCCTGTATTACGCGATGGCCGCGACCATGGCGGTGATGCTGCTGGCTATCCCGGCGATGGCCCAACGCGCACCCGTTGCCGAACCCTGCCCGATGGCCCACGCTGCCGGTAAAGGCTCGGGCAACATCCTGCTGAGCCTGCCGGCGATCTGCATGATGCTGGCGATGTTCGTGTTCCAGGCCCGCGACACCATGGGCTGGGCGTTCGTCGAACGCATCGGCACCATGGTCGGCTACAGCGGCGACGAACTGGGCATGCTGCTGTCCTTCCAGTCGTTCGTCGGCCTGATCGGACCGCTGATCGCGGCCATGATCGGCAAGCGCTTCGGCATGAGCACCCCGGTGATCCTGGCGATCCTGCTGACTGGCGGCACCAGCCTGGCCTATGTGCTGGGCGAGCACTCCAAGACCTTGTACACCGCCGGTGTAATGACCATCTGCATTACCTACTTCTATGCCCTGAGCTACCTGACCGGCCTGGCTGCAGCCCTGGACCGCGAGGGTCGGGTCGTCGCTGCGGCCAGCAGCTTCCTGAGCCTGGGCCTGGCCGTGGGCCCAGCCATCTCTGGCGGGCTGATCTCGCTGGGTGGCTTCACCCTGGCGGCGTGGGGCATTGCCGTGACCGTGATCCTGACCCTGCTGCTGGTGATCGTCCCACTGGGTTGCATTCGCCGGGAGTCGGTCACCCTGGCCCCCGCGGTAGCGCTCTAAAGGCTTTGCGCAGCAAGGGTGGGAGCCGGCCGTGCCGGCTCCCACACAGGTTTCGGATCGCCCTGCTAGCGCCGGCTGATCACCACTTCCAGGTATTCGCTGGGCACCACCAGTGACGAAGCGCCTGCCACGTTGTGATCGTTCAGCAATTGGGTCAGGTCGGTTTCCAGGGCACTGGCGTTGGCCGCGTCCAATGACGCAAAGGCTTTATGCACCGGGCCATACCAGGTCCTGAACACCTCGATGAAATGGGCCGCCGAGCGATAGCGAAAGTTGAATTGCTGGCGGCTCACCGTGATCTTGCCGAGGGTATCGGCGAACAGGCTGCGCAGCTGTTCCTCGTCACCCCAGCGCGACGGAGGTTGCGCACCGGCGGGGGGCGGCACATGACGCCCGAGGGTCTTGAACATCTGCCCGACAAAGCCTTGTGGCGTCCAGTTGGCCAGGCCAATCCGGCCGCCCGAGCGACAGACACGGCCAAGCTCTTTCGCCGCTTGCGCCTGGTCCGGGGCGAACATCACCCCAAAAGTGGACACCACCGCATCGAACGCACCATCGCCAAACGGCAAGGCTTCGACATCGGCCACCTGGAACTCGACACTCAGGTGTTCTGCCCGCGCGCGCTCTTCACCTCGTTTCAACAACTCGGGCACGTAGTCCGTCGATAAAACCCGACAGCCGCGGCGCGCCGCCGCCAGCGTGGCATTGCCGTTGCCGGCCGCGACATCCAGCACCTGTTCATCCCAGCGCAAATCGCAGGCTTCGGCCAGGCGTTCGCCAACCAGCTGCAGGGTTGTGCCGATCACGGCGTAGTCCCCGCTGGCCCAGGCAGCCTGCTGACGTGTTTTCAACGCATTCAAATCCAGGGGTGTGCTCATGACGTGCACCTTGGTCATCGGCGCGCGCCTCACCCTGAGTCGATCAACGCGCCATGTGTTGTTATTGGGGTTATCAAGCCGAGGCGGTGGCGTGGGCCAACGCCACCGACCAGCTAAACGCTAACCCCGCAAACCGGCAAGCATTGGCGCCTGCCGCACAAGACCACTTGGATACATCCCTATAACCTGAGCGAATATACCCCTCCACTCCCCGCCCGTTACGACGCCACGCCCAGCACAATATGCGAAGCCTTGATGACCGCCGTCGCCTTGACGCCCGGCGCCAGGCCCAGCTCTGCGACCGCATCGCGTGTGACGGTGGCATGCACCTTGGTGCCACCCGCCAGCGCGAGCACCACTTCAGCATTGATTGCCCCATCGTTGACATTCACCACCGTGCCTTCCAGGCAATTGCGTGCCGAGAGACGGATGCCACTGGCTTCGGTCATCAGGATTACCCAAGGCGCCTTGATCAAGGCAATCGCCTCTTTACCCACGGCAATGCCCAGGTTCTTGACGCTCTCCATGGTCACCACGGCGACGAGCTGCTCACCCCCCGGCAAGGTCAGGCCGATTTCCGCGTTTACAGCGCCCGGCTGCACGTTGTTGACGGTTCCCTTGAATACATTGCGTGCGCTGACTTTCATCTTCGATCCCTTTTCTTGACTTTTGGGTTAGGTTTTCGCGCACATAGTCGCTCGCGGCGAAGTATAGATTCAACTACAGCGCCTCCCCTTCCCTTGTTCAGTCGAACGTTCCAGTACGCACCTCGCCACTGCGCACGTAATGGGTGATCAGCGCTCCGCCTGGCGTGCAGATCGAGTCTGCCAGGGTAAAGGCTGTCGGTTGGGCGTGGTCATCGAACAAGCGCTTGCCGTGCCCCAGCACGATGGGAAAGATCATCAGGCGCAGCTCATCCACCAGCCCGGCCGCCAGCAGCTGGCGTACCAGGTCGCCGCTGCCCTGGGTCAACAAGTCGTCGCCCGGCTGTTGCTTGAGCGCAGTGATCGCCTCGGCCAGGTTGCCCTGCAGTCCATGGCTGTTGTGCCACTCCAGCGTATCGGCATGATGGGTGGCGACGTGCTTGGGTACGCGGTTGAACAACGTGGCGATGAACTGATTCTCGGGCGCGGTCTGGTGCGGCCAGTACCCCGCGAAAATGTCGTAGGTGCGCCGCCCCAGCAGCAACTCGAAAGGCTGCGAGAACAGTGCGTCGATGGCCTGGCCAAACACAGCATCTGCATAAGGCACGATCCAGCCGCCAAAACGGAATCCGCCGCTGGTGTCTTCTTCAGGCCCACCCGGGCCCTGGATGACACTGTCGAGGCTGGTGAACGCGGCAACGGTGAGCTTGCGCATGGTGTTCTCCTCATTCGTACGGGTGCAGATGCACGTAAAGGTAGTCGAACACGCCGCGGCAAAATCGACAGCGCAGCCGGCGCCACCTGTTACCCTGCGCCTTCAGTTAATGCGCCGAGCCATCTACCGAGGTCTTGCATGCCATTGTCCACCCACACTGAAACCCTTTGGATCGACACGCCGCACGGACGGCTGTTTGTCAATCGCTGGTTCCCCGCCCCCGACCTGGGCGACGGCCAGAAGCCGCCGATCATCCTCTTCCATGACTCGTTGGGCTGCGTGGCCCTGTGGCGGGATTTTCCCCAGCAGCTGTGCCAGGCCACCGGCCGCGAGGTGATCGCCTATGACCGCCTCGGCTTCGGCCAATCCGATGTGCATCCGGGGCCACTGCCACTGACCTTCATACGCGATGAGGCCGAAGGCTCCTTTGCTTGCCTGAAAGCGGCCCTGCAGCTCGAACGCTTCGTTGCCCTGGGCCATAGCGTCGGCGGCGCCATGGCAGCCGCCTGTGCTTCACGCTATCCCCAGCAGTGCACGACATTGATCACCCTTGCGGCCCAGGCCTTTGTCGAAGACCGCACGTTGCAAGGCATCCGCGAGGCCCAGGTGCAGTTCGCCCAACCTGGGCAGATGTCGCGCCTGGAGCGATACCATGGCGCCAAGGCGCCCTGGGTATTGAACGCCTGGACCCAGACCTGGCTGGGCGAAAACTACCGTCACTGGACCATCGAACACTCGGTCGATGCCATTCATTGCCCCCTGCTGGTCCTCCATGGCGAGCACGACGAATACGGCTCAGTGGCGCACCCGCAGCAATTGGCCATGCTGTCGAGTGCGCCGAGTGAATGCCTGATCCTGGACGATTGCCATCACGTGCCTCACCGGGAAGTACCTGATGTCGTGCTCACGGCCGTGGGACGCTTCCTCGATGCCCATCCCGGACTTCAGGCAGGCACGTAAGGCGAGTAATCCACATACCCCTTGCCCGTACCGCCGTAGTAGCTGTCGCGCTCCGGGGCGGTCAAGGGCCAGCCGTTTTTCAGGCGGGCGACCAGGTCAGGGTTGGCAATGAACGGCTGGCCAAAGCCGGCCAGGTCGATCAGCCCGGCGTCTACCAGGTCCTGGGCACGCTCCAGGGTCATGTCGCCGGCCAGGATCAACGCCGTGTCGCCCAACTGCGCCTTGCACTGTTCCAGCAAATTGCGCAGGGCCTGATCCTTGGCGGTGGCGCTCTCACTGGCAAGGAAGAAGTGGGTCTGGTCCATGACGTGCACGTAGGCGATGCCACGGGCGCCCATGCCCGCACACAGTGCCGCATACGTTTCATCGATCTCAGGGTAGAGCGGCATGTCGAACAACTGCCCGTAAGGCGAGATGCGAATCCCCACTCGATGGGCGCCAATCTTGGCAATGACCGCATCAACCACTTCAAAGACAAAGCGCAGGCGACCTTCCAGCGTATCGGCGCCATAGCGATCAGTGCGGTCATTGACCAGGGGGTTGAGGAACTGCTCGACGAGGTAGCCGTTGGCGCCATGGATTTCAACGCCATCGAAACCGGCTTCAATGGCGTTGTGCGCGGCCTGGGCAAAGTCTTCGACCACCCGGGCGACTTCCTCGGTGGTCAACGGGCGTGGCGTCGAAGTGGCGACAAAGCCCGGCTCACCCTCGGGGGTATAGCCGAAGGCGACTGCCCCCTGGGCAACCTTGCTGGTGGCACTGACGGGAGCCTTGCCGTCGAGCTGGATCGAGGTGTGAGACACGCGCCCCACATGCCAGAGCTGGGCAAACATCTTGCCGCCAACGCTGTGAACGGAGTCAGTGACCAGCTTCCAGCCCTGAATCTGCTCAGGGGTGTAGATCCCCGGGTTGAACAGATAGCCCTGGCCTTCACGGGAGATCGGCGTGCCTTCCGAAACGATCAGGCCGGCCGTGCCACGTTGGGTGTAATGCAGCGCCACCTGCTCGGTGGCGATGTCTTGCGGCGCCCGTGAACGGGTCATCGGGGCCATGACGAAACGGTTGTTCAGCGCCAATCCGGCAAGGTGGTAAGGAGCAAACAGGTCAATCATGAATCGGGCCTCTTGAATCGGCTTACGCCTGGGAAGTGATGAGGCCATGGTAGGATCTTGCCAAAACAGCCACAATCAAGCCTTAAAGCAAAACACTATTGCTATTACAGCAACCAGAGCCCCCTGCAATGCACCTCAAGGCCCACCGTTTCTTCGCCATGGTGGCGGTAACCGGCAGCTTTTCTGCCACCGCCCGCCACTTCCAGGTTCCCGCCTCTTCGGTGTCGCGTTTCATAGCCGCGCTGGAGCGTGAGGTGGGGCAACAGCTGCTGTACCGCAACACCCGGGCGGTAAAACTGACCGACGCCGGTGAGCGCTATTACGCACAGATCCGCGAAGTGCTGGAGCTGCTCGACACCGCCAATGAAGACATCAGCGGCAAGGCCGGCGACATTCGCGGCCTGGTACGCATCAATGCCCCGGTCGCGTTCGGTCACCTCCACATCGTCAAGCTGCTCGACGGCTTGTACCGGTTGTACCCTGAACTGACGGTCGAACTGACGGTGACCGATGCCTACATCGACCCCGTGCAGGAAGGCGCCGACCTTACCTTCCGCGTCGGTCACCTGCAGGATTCCGGGCTGATCGGGCGCAAGCTCTGCGACCAGCGGTTCGTCCTGTGCGCCAGCGCCGGCTACGTGGAACAGCACGGACGACCGGCAACGCCCCAGGACCTGCAACAGCATTGCTGCCTGGTCTACAAAGGCACCGGTGGCGCCCAGCGCTGGCACTTCCGCCGCCCGGGCAGCGAGGCCGTAACGATCATTGACGTACAAGGCCCGCTGCGCAGCAACAATGCCCAGGTGCTGGTGGAAGCGGCGCTGGCAGGCCGGGGGATCGTGTTCTTTCCGTCCTGGCTGTTCGACCACGAGCACTTCAGGAACAAGACCTTGATCCCGCTGTTGCCCGACTGGGACGGCTCGGTGGATGCAACGCCCAGCCAGATCCACCTGATCTCCCCGGAAAACCGCCTTCGCTCGCAAAAAGTGCGACGCGTGTGGGACTACTTTCTCGACGCCATTGGTTCGCCGCCGTATTGGGACGACTTGAGCTGAGGGCTTTTTGGGGGGTGGTCGCGGGGCAAGCCCGCTCCTACAACGCCGGTAGGAGCGGGCTTGCCCCGCGAGGGACCTGGAATCCTGCCGACAGCTCCATGCCTTCCGATGATCCCGCTTCGTCGTTGCACCGGGATGTGCATGACTTGAGGACCATCGCCGGGCAAGCCCGCGCCTACGGGGTTAGCCGCAGGCCCCCTCGTGTGGCACCAGCTGGATGTCCACACGCCGGTTGGCCGAACGGCCTTCGAGCGTCTCGTTACTGGCAATCGGTTGATTGGCTGCCCCACCCTGAACGGCAAAGCAATTGTCGGGAATGTCCCCCATGCGCTGCATCCAGTCACGCACGGCAGTGGCACGGGTATGGGAGAGCGCCAGGTTTTGCCCGGCGTTACCGGTGGTGTCGGTGTGCCCGGAGATAACGATCAACCAGCCGGGACGGGCCTTGATATCCACCAGCGCGTTGATCAGCACTTTGGTTGAGCCCGGCGTCAGCGCGGCACTGCCGGCCTCAAACAACTGCAGGCTGTCCAGTTGCACCGGCGCGGGCACAGGCGGAGGTTCAAAGGAGCGTGCGCGTTCCCACCACCAGGCTGCGCTGCTGGAAACCAGCAGTGCGCCCAATGCACACAGCCACAGGCCTGTTTTGCGTTTACGAGGCGTCAAGGGTGGCAAACGGGTCGGTGGCAATATCACCACAGGCCGCACCAATGTTGGCTCGGGCAAATTCGTCGCCACCGGCAGTGCTTCACCGATGGGGCTCATGCGCTGCACGCGCTGGATGAAGCTCGCCACCTGGTGGCGCAGCGCCTGCAAGGTGAGCAAGGGTGCCTGCACCTGGCCCTCAAGCGCAGCGTTCAGCCGCGCGAGCGCGGTATTGAGGGTAACGAGTGCCGGCAACACGGTTCTGGCCATGTCGATTTCACCCGGCGTCAACCCGCGCTTTTTGCCCTTGGGCAACTTCACGGTGAGTGAGGAGTGCCCCACCTCCTCTTCATTGGTGACGATGTCGCTGTCGGTAAGGTCGATGACCAGAGGTGACTGGGTGTTCTGCGCTGCGCAGCACATCAGTTCAGCCTGTTCAGGGGGAAAGAGGGTCAGCCGGGTGATCTGCACGGCCTCTTTAGTCACAATGCGTTCGGTCAGGCCCAATGCATCGGTTACGCCCTCGATGCTGCTGCCGTCCGCCAGGGTCGCCGAGTACTTCACATGGCTGGCAATTTCTCCACTGCGCCCCAGCAGGCGCAGTTGTTCGTCAAAGCCGGTGGCCTCGGGGAACGCGATGGTCATCGCGCCCGGCAGCAAGGTGTGAACACTCATGGTCTGGCCATGGCGGTCGGTTACGCCTTTGAATACGCCGCCTTCCTGAGTGGTGATCTGGTATCGGGCGAAGGGCTTGGACACCTGCCCCGAGTCGGCCAGGTCGTAGGTGCCGGCGTAGCCGCTGGGCAATGGTGTGGCAGGCATGTCGAGGCTGGCAGCGGCAAGCTTTTGCACGTTGGCGGTCTTCAGGTAGAGGTTGCCTGGGGCGCCCAGTTCGATCTCACCGTCTTTGAGGCGGATGTACGCCCCGCCACAGTTGAGCACCAGTTCCTGCGCAGCGCTGATTGTTATCCGCCCATCCACGCTCTCGATCTTGAGGTCGTTTTTTGCCAGGGCATGCAGTGCGCCTTTTTGCGCGTGCAGTTGGACGTTGCCTTTGGCCGCCTTCAGTTGCAGATCGGCCTGACTGGCGAGCAGGCTCACGGATTCTTCGGCAACGGCGGTGATGCTGCGCCCGGCGCTGATGTCGGTGTTGTGCGCGGCCAGAATGCCGACGCTTTCGGCGCCCGAAGACAAGCACAGCGCTTCCTGGCTGAGTACGCCGATGCCGCCGGGCGCATGCATCAGGACCCCGGGTTGTTCCAGGCCTTTCAAGGCATCGGTCAGGCGCTGGATGCTTTGCGCATCGCCAGGGGTAACTTGCGCGCTCTGTGCTGCCTGCTGCATCGAGCGGGCCAGGGACAGGGCGCTTTCCAGTTGCAAAATGGCAGCGGCCATGTCCAGTTGCGTGTCGTTGGCTTTGGGCTGTTGGTCAGCACTGATGAACACCCCCTTCCCCGCACGAATCGCCCCCCAATCATCCGTGCGCAGCTCAAACCCTTCCCCGCGCTTTCGCTTCTCGGCATCCACCAGATGCCCCAGGTTCACCTGGCTCTTGCCGCCGTACTCGGTGCTGAGCTTGATGTGTTCCTGCCCCCGCGTGTCCTCCATGCGCAATTTGTTGTTGGCCGGGGTGCGCAGGACGTTGCGCTTGTAGTTGCGCAAGGTGACGGGGTCGGGGTGGCGGTTGTCGTGCAGGGCGTGGGCGATGAAGGGGCGGTCCGGGTCGCCGTGCTCGAAGGCCACCGCCACTTCGGTGCCGGGCAGCAACGGCAGGTGCAGGCCGTAGGTGTCACCGGCGTAAGGCCGCGCCAGGCGCAGCCAGACGCTTTCCTGGCCGGCGTTCCAGCTGTCGCGGTCGAAGAGGAAGTTGACCCGGTAGCGGCCTTCGATATCGACGTGACCGTAGGGGTGGTTGGGGTGGGTGCTGGTGACCCGCGCCGGTACGGTGCCGGCCATCTGCGGCTTGGGCTGCAGTTCGGGGCGAAAGCACACGGTTTCGACGTAGGGAAGCGCCTCGAAGTGGGCCTCGAAGCTGCTGTCACGGGCGGCGCGGGTGCGCAGGCCGGTGAGTACCGCGCCCGGTGCGAAGGCCTGGGGGGCGCCGTTGGCGATTTTCAGCCATTGCCCCGGCGCCAGGGCGGCGCTGCTGCTGATGCCGCGCAGGCGGGTCTGGCCATTGAGGTAGCGCTCGTGGCGCAGGCGCGCGTAGAAATAGCCGCTTTCGCTGAGCAGGTCTTCGTCCTGGTCGATCGGATCACCGCGCTCGGTGTAGGGCTCGGCGTAGTGGTAGGCCTCGCCGTAGGTGGTCCTGGCGCCACGGGTCTGGTCGACTTCGCCGTGGAGCGCGGCGGTGATGTCGCGGTGGTGGTAGGCGCGGATGTTGATGTGTTTTTCCACCACCTTGTGCTCGGTCTGCAGGCCCCACACGCAGTCTTGGTCGTTGCTGTTCAGACCCGACTGCGGCCGGCATGGCAGCGCGTCGACGCGCTGGTAGTGGCGCTGGTCGTCGTGAAACTCGACGACGTCGATGCGCAGGCGTTCGTCGATGGTGAAGCGAAACCAGATGCCCACTTCGGCCAGCAGGCGGGTGATGAAGGCCAGGTCGCTTTCGCCGTACTGCATCACCTGGTGACGCACGGGGTACTCGCGCACCAGGGTGAAGATGAAGTCCTGGCCGAGGAAGTCGTGGCGACTGCGCAAGATGTGCTCGACGATCTGCGGCACCGATTTGTACTGGTAGATGCGGTACTGCTTGCCGCGGTCGAGCAGGGCCAGGCGCGGTTGCAGGGTGAGCTGGTAGCGGGCTTCGTCCCGTGAGGCAGACAGGCGCTGGAAGGCGCTGACGACCCCGTACAGGGTGCGCAGCGGCTTGACCTCGGGCACGGGCAGGCCGAGGAACGGCGCTTTTTCGGGGGCAGCGTGCAGGCTGAAAGTCGCGTCCTGGTTGAGCAGTTGCTCGGCACTGAGGTCCTGCTCGGCGCAGGTGAACTCGATGTGGTAGCTGAACGGTTTGCTCAGGTGTTCTTCACCGGTGAAGGCCAGTACGTCCAGCGTTGCGCTGACATTGCGGACCTGCAGTTTGTGCCGGCTGTGGTCGAAGAAGCTCGGGAGGGCCATGGTCATGCCTGGGCCTCGCTATCAGAGGACGCGGCAACCTGCTGCGCATCGCTGAACTGCAAGGTGATGCCCTCTTCTTCGCTGTAACCCAGGGTCACGCCGCTGATGCGCTGCCCGGCCGCCTGACGCTGCAGCAGTTGCTGGCTGAGTACCGGCAGTATTTGTTGGTTGAGCAGGCTGTCGATGTTGCGCGCTCCGGTGTCGGGCAACAGGCAGGCGGCAACCAGGGCATCACTCAAGTGCTCGTCATGCTGGCAATCGAGGCCGTAATGGTGCTGCAGGCGGCGGGCGACTTTGGCCAGTTTGAGGATGACGATGCGCTTGAGTGCGTCGGCATCCAGCGGGCGGTAGATCAGGGTCTGGAACCTTGCCAGCAACGCCGGCTGGAAATGCTCGCGCAGGATTGGCCGCAGCAGTTCGTGCAAGGTGCTCTCCGGCGCATCGGGTTGCGCCTGCAGGCAAGCCTGCAGTTCATCACTGCCCAGGTTGGAGGTCATCAGGATGACGGTGTTGCGAAAGTCGATTTCGCGCCCTTCGCCGTCACGCATGAAGCCGCGATCGAAAACCTGATAGAACAGGTTGAGTACGTCGCGGTGGGCCTTTTCCACTTCGTCGAGCAGCACTACGCTGTAGGGACGCTGGCGCACCGCTTCGGTGAGCACCCCGCCCTGGCCGTAGCCTACGTAACCCGGCGGAGAGCCTTTGAGCTGGCTGACGGTGTGGGCTTCCTGGTACTCGGAGAGGTTGAGGGTGATCAGCGACCGTTCACCGCCGAACAGACAATCTGCCAGCGCCAGGGCGGTTTCGGTCTTGCCGACACCGCTGGTGCCCACCAGCAGGAACACACCCTGGGGCGCCGACTCTTCGGTAAGACCGGTGCGCGCCGCCCGCAGCCGCTGGGCCAGCGCGCCCAAAGCAGGCGCCTGCCCTATCACCCGCTCGGCCAGTTGCTGCTCCAGGGTCAACAGACCGGCCTGTTCATCCTTGAGCAGGCTGCCCAGTGGGACGCCTGTCCAGTCGGCGATGACTTCGGCCACGCTGCGGGCAGTGACATCCAGCGATAGCAACGGGCGGTTGCCCTGCACGTGGTCCAGCCGCTGTTGCAGGTCCTGACAGGCTTGCGGCTGCGGACTCTCGGCCTGACGGGCGTCAAGCAACTGTTGGGTAAGCTCGAGCTCGTGGTGGTATTGGCGCTCCAGTTCGATGCGTTGGTGATCGAGCGACGCGTGTTGCGCCGCTATGTTTGCCAAGCGCTCGTCACTGCCAAGGCCGCTCAGGCGCTGGTCATCCTCAAGCGCCTGGCACTCCAGCGCCAGGGCAGCCTGCCGGGACTTGACCCGCACCAGCGCCTGGGGCTCGCAGTCCAGGCTCATGCGCACCCGGGCGCTGGCGGTATCGAGCAGGTCGACGGCCTTGTCCGGCAACTGGCGCCCGGTCAGGTAACGTCGCGACAGGATGACCGCGGCCTGCACTGCGGCATCCTGGATATGCACGCCGTGATGGCTGGCGTAACGCGCTTTGAGGCCACGCAACATGAGGCTGGCATTGGCGTCATCGGGCTCGTCGACCTTGACCACTTGAAAGCGCCGTTCCAGCGCAGCGTCGCGCTCGAAGTATTGTTTGTATTCACTCCAGGTGGTGGCGGCGATGGTGCGCAACTCACCCCGGGCCAGGGCTGGCTTGAGCAGGTTGGCGGCATCGCCGCCGCCTGCATGGTTGCCGGCTCCGATCAGAGTGTGAGCTTCGTCGATGAACAGCAGCACCGGGTTGGCCGATTGCTGCACGGCATCGATGATATTTTTCAGACGTTGCTCGAACTCGCCCTTGACGCCAGCCCCGGCTTGCAACAGCCCAAGGTCAAGTGTGCGCACACTGACCGCCTTGAGGCTGTCCGGCACGGTGCCTTGGGCAATACGCAGCGCCAGGCCTTCGACCAGCGCGGTTTTGCCGACCCCGGGGTCGCCGACCAGAATCGGGTTGTTCTTGCGTCGGCGACTCAGGATGTCGATGACCTGCCGGATTTCATCGTCCCGGCCAAACACTGGATCGATCTGCCCTGCCCCGGCCTTGGCGGTGATGTCCTGAGTGAATCTGTCCAGCACCTCATGCCGGGCATCGCTCACAGAATGACCGACTACGGTTGCCGATGCGTCCGTGATTGCGTCCGTACCGGCGAGGGCTTTTTGCGCCTGTATCTGGGGGCGCTCTTCGGAATGCTGGTCCAGTAGCGCAACGAGATTTTGCAACTGCACCGGGCTTATGCTCAGCAGCGGCCAAGCGGCTTCGCAGGCCAGCAAGCCGGGCGCCTCGATCAGCGCACTGAGCAGGTGGGCCGACCGCAGGGTGTCGCTGTTGTCTTCCAGCGATGCATTCAGCCAGGCGTTGCTGATCAATTGCTGCAACTTGCCGCACAACTGCGGCTTGCTCTGAACGCTGCGCGGCAGACGGTCCAGATGCTCGAGCAGACCGTGCCACAAGGTGTCCATGTCCCATTCGTAGCGCCGGGCGATCACGGTGAGGTCGCCCTCGCCCTGCTCTAACAACTTGAGCAGCCAGTGCTCGATGCTGATCTGGCCGTGGGCACGGCCTTGACACAACGAAGCCGCCGCACTCAGCGCCTGGGCGCAGTAAGGATTGAGGCGGCGTAGCAATCGGGTGGAGGAATGTGCCATGGGGTGCGTCCTTGTCCTGGATGTTCGGCAGGGAGCCGAAGCTGCTCGCGGTAGTCGTGAAGGTCGATGTATTGGGATGAGCGCCCGCGTACAGGCGCTCCCCCAGCAGACCAGGCACCCGCAGGCGAACATCGCCCGCGAGTGCAGCTGGGTCAGGCGCTTTCTCGCTCGTTCCAGGAGTCGGAGTGGACAATGTTGCCGTCCTTGAACGTCCAGGTGACCTTCTCGTAGCGCAACTCGACCAACTCCAGGTGGTTGAGCTTCTCGGTCACGGGGTCTTTGACGTTGTGCATTTTCGAGGCGACTTTCACCACTTTCACGTTCTCCAGCGTGGTGTTGTAGTACTCGACTTCCTGGCCTGCATCGTTGATGCGATACCACTTGAACTCAGCTTTCTTGAGGGTCTGCCCGGACTTGACTGCCCGGTAGAGATAGGGGCTGGAGGCATCGATTTCTTTGGTGAACAGAAACGGTTCATGTATCCGCGCACCGGTCAGCTTGCCGGTATTGTTATCGGTGGGGATGAACACGCCGTGGTCCTGGGCAATCACTTCGACGCTGCCCTCGCGCCCCTGCACATTCACCGAACCTTTGATATCCGCACCACCATCGTCTTTCAGCCACAGGTAAACCGGAATTGCCATGTGAAGCTCCTTTTCTTAGTTCATAACTGCCGCAGTCGCGGCAGCAGGGGATGTGCCCGGCCCGGGCACGGACAGCACACAGCTGTCCGCATCCGGCACCAGGCGGATTTCTACGCGTCGATTGGCCGCGCGCCCGGCCTCGGTGTCATTGCTGGCGATCGGCTGGCTGGCGCCAAAGCCCTGCACTGCAAAACAGCTGTCGGGGATCTCACCCATGCGTTTGAACCACTCATGCACCGCAGCGGCTCGGGCACGGGACAACTGAAGGTTCTGGTCAGCATTGCCCGTGGCATCGGTGTGCCCGGCAATGACGATCAACCAGCCGGGCTGGGCCTTGATGCCTACCAGGGCGTTGATCAACACCTGGGTTGATTCGGGCTTGAGCTGTGCGCTGCCGATGGCAAACAGCGACAGGCTGTCCAGGCGCACCGGATCGGCGTTTGTTTGCGGCGCGGGCGCAGCCAATGGCAGGCGATGACCGGCGATGGTGGCAAGTACCGGGGGACGCAGTTGGTCGCCCCGATACAAACCCAGCCCCAGGCTGAGGGGCGCGCCCTGGCGGTAATAGCCGTCCAGGCGCGCCGCATCCTCGCGCAAGACCCCAAGCGCTTCCTCGTGCACGGCAGATCCAGCCCGATCGACGTGACTGGAAGGGAAAACCATGTGATAACGGCGCAGGTCGTCTGTCACCTGGCGCGCCAGCAAGGTGTTTTGCCACGCTGAACTGCACAAGGCGATGATCGCGGCGACCACCAGCATCCACATCGCAGCCACGGGCGCGCCCTGCAATGATGAGCGCCGGTTACCGCCGGGCAACAACTCCAGCAGCGGATCCGGAAACGGCAGCGAGCTGCTTGCTGCCTGCTCGGCGCTGCGGATATCAAGCAACCCCAGTCGGTCTCGCAGCCATTGCCGCCACAGGCTTCCCTGCTGCACCGGGCCGGGGGTGGGCACCATTGTGATCGCACAGGCCAGCGGCAGGCCGACAGGTGTGCGCACCTGCTCGGTCAACAACTGCGGCACTACCCACTCGTTCAGCCAGGCCGCTACACCGCCCAGCTTTACACTGAGCTGTACGCGCGCCGCCTGGGTCGCAATATCAGCCGCCTGCCGCTGCCACTGATCAAGGCTCACGCAGCTGTTTGCATCCCGTACACAGGGTTGGGCCAACCCTGCCTCCCAACTGAACCACGGGCCTTCACCTTGCGTGGCTTGCAGGTAGCTGGTCAGCATCAGCGGCAATGCGAGGCCACGTTTGCGAACTTGCGCGAGTTGATAGCCGAAGGCTCGCAGCTGGCCTGCCAAGACAGCGCCATCGCTGTGCTCATCCGCATTGGTGACCCACATGACGCTGAGCTGCGCCCCCCAGTGCGGACGTTCGCTCAGCAGGGTTGCAACCAGTAACGGAAATTGATCGATACCGGGTACGCGCACATAGCAACCATGAGCGGTGCTGCGCACGGCCAGGTGCTCGATTGGCAAGGCGCCGAACAGAGCGTCCAGCCCGTCGCCACACACCAGGACCACGGGTTGCCGGTAGGCCAGTGACGGCAGACGCGAGCCGTCGGCCATTACCAGTGACTGGGTTACAGTCTTGCTTGCCTTGCGCAGGCGGCCCCAGGTGCGAGTGACGACCAGCACAATCACCAGCGCCATCACCGCCCGAGCCCAACCGCTCGCAGGGACAATCGCCAGCAGTGCCAAGCCGAGCGACCCAGCCCATAGCCAAAGCCCTTGCTTGTGCTTGAAGGTCATCGGCGCGTCCTCATGCCTGCCCCGAGAGCAGCGTTGCGATCACACCGCCCAGCAGATGATCCAGCCCCCACCAGACAGCACCGAGCAACAATGCAGCTGCAGCAACCTGGCTCAGGGGCATCTGCAACCAACCCGGCACGCCAAGCTTCCGGCTGCCAACCCGGCGGGTGGTCAGTCCACACGACACTCGCAGGGGTGCGACCCGTGCCGTGAGTGCGGTGAGCAGTTGCTCACGCTCCGGGGCGTCAATGTCGCGGTAACGCCCACGAAAGCCCAGCATCAGCACACGCTCGAACGCTGTGAGCACCAGCAGGTCAGGTGCAGGCTGGCGCAGCACTTCGCGCATGTCCTCGTACAGGGACTCACCCGCCTGGTGATGGCTGAAGAATTTCGCCTGCAGCGGCTCGCTGGCCCACTGGGTATGGGCTACGTCCTTGGCACGACTGAGCACGGTCTCATCCAGCAATGCGCAATGCGCGTGACTGATCAGATCGATACTGCGCTCGGCCACGTCGCCAGCCTTCAAGCCTTCGCGCACCCGCTCTACCTGCTTGACGCAGTGCGCCCAAAGGTCCTCGCTGTTCTGAGCCGATGCGCCCTGCAGCAGCTCCACCACCAGCAGATAGCTGTCCTGCAGCAATGCATCTATATCCACCGTCGTGGATCGTACGTTCATGGCTGTCGTATTCATGTGCGCAGCACCGCGAACAGTTCAAGCTTCACATCGGCCAAGGTGCTCGGCACATAGAAGGCACAGGTACCTGCGTTGAGCATTGCCTGGCCTTTGGGGTGACTTAGGTCGAGGGCGAAATACTGGTTCTCCAGGCGCAACGGGATGGCCGCCGGCACATGACTGAGCGATTTGAGAGGCACACCATCGAGCGCGGCGTTGACCAGATGGGCGACATCGTCCGGCGCACCAGCTTTGCACAGCCGCGGGAACTGGCTCTGCAGTTGAGCGGCCGGCAGAGCGCAACGTACCGAGAGGTAGAAGTCGGCGCCTTGCGGCTCACGCAAGCGCGCATCACTGAGCCTTGCTTGCCAGCGGTTGGCATCGACTGCCTCAAGGTCCAGGGCGATGACGCGCGATGGCAGGCTGGCCTCCAGCAATTTGGAAAGGGTGCGCAACAGCGGCATGAACACGTGTTCAAGTGCGTCATGCCGGTACGCGGGAATGCTGTCCAGATCTTGGTCCAGGGAAAACGTCAGCAGGCTGCCGGCCAGCTTTACCAGCTCCAGGTAAACCTGCTCGGGGTGTCGGTCCGGATACGCCTTGAGATCGGCCAGTACCGGCTGGTAGGTGTTCAAGGCATTGAGCAGCCAGAACAGCGACACGTCCGCCACGGCAAAGTCAGCCATGCGCTGGTTGCTTTCACGGCGCATGCCCATCAAGCGTTGACGTTTGGCCGACAGCTGCGTCAGCAGATTGTCCAGTTCGTTCACGAGCCCAGGGTGGGCGGCAAAGCTCAGCAACGGCGGCACGTACTCAGGGTCAAGAATCCAGGCGCCCTGCCCGTCACGTATCAGGCGCACCACCGGACAGGTCAGGTAGTCACCGTTGTCATCGCTACTCAGGCGAAGGCTCAGTGCCTGCTCCAGCACGCCCATCGACTGCGTCTCGTCCGCGTAGGCATCCTGGACCTGGCGCCAGACCTGCCGATAGCGCGTCGGCCGCTCAGCCTGCTTGCCTTCAAACACACAGTTGTTGCCATTGGCCTGCTCCAGCGGCAATGCCAGCAACAAGGTGGCCTGCTGGCTGGTTTCAGGCAGTACCCGCGCCAGTTCCAGGGCGGGCGGCAACTGATCGACGTTATCGCTGTCGATCAGCGTGCCATCGGGCATGCGCATGCATATCCGGGTTGCCTTGAGTTTGCCCAGGTGCAGGGCGTGGGGATCGAATGCCACCGCTCGCACGCCCCAGGGGTGTACCAAGGCCAACTGGGCAATATTTTCGTTGGCCCAGGCCTCCCAGCGTGCCTGCTGCTGGAACTGCTGCGGGCACAACAGGGCTCCCGCGGCCCACAAGGGGCGGTCGATTTTCATGGCTAGTGTTTCCTACGAGGGGTCAGGCTTTCGCTTTGGGCATCTGCGAAACCAGCGAAAGGTTGACGTCCATGCCTTCGACCTGAAAGTGCGGCACGGCGAACAACTTGACGCGGAAGAAGCCCGGGTTGTCGTCGATGTCCTCAACAATCACCTTCGCCTCACGCAACGGATGGGACGCCTGCAGATCATCGCCCGGATCGGTCATCTCGGTGACCAGCCCGCCAACCCACCTGTTCAGCTCCATCTCAAGCAGACGGCGATCCTTGGTCGTACCGATGTTCTCGCGCTGGATCAGCTTCAGGTAATGGGCGATGCGCGACAGCAGGAAGATGTATGGCAGGCGGGCATTGATACGGCTGTTGGCGGTAGCGTCGGCGGTGTCGTACAGCGCCGGCTTCTGGGCCGAGTTGGCCGAAAAGAAGCAGGCGTAGTCACGGTTCTTGTAATACGACAGGGGGATGAAACCGAGGTTGGCGAACTCGAACTCGCGGGTTTCCGGGATCATCACCTCGGAAGGGATTTTCACCTGGTTGCCCGTGCCCAGATCGTACAGGTGGATCGGCAGGTCAGTGACGGCGCCGCCGGACTGTGGCCCGCGGATCTGTACACACCAGCCGTTGGCAATGAAGCTCTTGACCATGTTGGCCGCAAAGGCGAACGAGGCGTTGGTCCACAGGTACTTCTCGTGGTCCGGCCCTTTGACGTTTTCGACGTAGTTGAAACTGCGCACCGGCGCGGTGTCTGGCCCATAGGGCAAGCGCCCCAGCACACGCGGCATGGTCAGGCCGATATAGCGGGAATCGTCGCTGTCGCGAAACGCCTTCCACTTGATGTACTCGGCACGATCGAAATAGTTCCCGATGTCCTTGATGGCCGCGACCTCTTCCATTGACGACTTGCCGAAAAACGCCGGGCCTACCGACCCAATGAATGGCATGTGCGCGGCCGCCGACACCTTGGAGATATTGCGCAGCAGGGCTATGTCCTGGGGGCTGCGGTCGAACTCGTAGTTGGAGATGGCCGCTGCGATCGGCTCGCCACCGGGTGTGTCGTACTCCTGGGTGTAGGTGTGCAGGTACAACCCGCTCTGGGCGATTTCCGGTGCATCCTCGAAGTCCTGCACCAGGTGGTCCTTGCTGATATCCAGCAGCTCGATACGCACGTTCTGGCGGAAATCGGTCTGGTCGATCAGTGACTTCACACCACGCCAGGTCGACTCCACGCGCTGAAAGTCGGGGTGGTGCATAACAGCATCCAGTTGCCGGCTGATCTGTGCATCGAGGGAGGCGATATGCTCATCGAGCAGGGTCTTGTCCAGGCGCTCGACCTTTTGCGACGATTGCTCGATCAACTCCAGAAACACACTGACTGCCGCGGTTACGCGCTCATCGGCTGAAACCTCAGCCAGTGCATCGGTGCTTTGATACACATCGATGCCGCCCATTTCGCTGATGGGGTTGAGGTTGATCTTGCTGAACAGGGCACCATAAACGCTGAGCGAATCCTGGGTCAGTGCTTCAGCGCCGCCGGACGACGCTTGAGAATGTTCTACGGACATTGGGCAAACTTCCTTTTAGACGATCCGGGATGGATCAGCGGTCTTCTTGGGCAGCCAGGGCAGCCAGTTCGGCACGCAACTCATCACTCAGCGCGTCGTCCTTGAGGATGCGCTCCAGCTCGTGTCGGAACGTGCTGTTGTCCAGCAGGTTGGACTTGAGGTCGCGCAACAGGTTACGCATGGCCAGCAAGGCACGAAGTTGTGGGATCTGCCGCGCCACTTGCTCAGGCTCGAAGTCCTTCATGCGCTGGAAGTTCAACTCGACGCTGGTGTCGGTACCGTCTGCGGCCAGTGTGTTTTCCACCGCCAGCTTCAATGCAGGCGAGTAGTCGGAGAGCACACTGTCGATATTGTTTTTATCAATGTTCAGTTTGCTGCGCTCAGACAGCGGGCGTTGCTCTTTACCGTTGCTGTAATCCCCCAGCATCATCAACTTGAGCGGCAATTCGACTTTCTTTTGCGCGCCCCCTGTATGCAGATCAAGTTTGATATTAATCCGGGCCTTGGGTACTTCGTTTTGAAAACTGTTTGAAGCCATAACTCCTCCAGATGCCTGCGCAGCACAATCAGAATCGAGCTCTTCGTGCCGATGCGGTTAAATTCCTTTTACAGACGCAAATAACGCCGCCTATTGGGTGCTCACCGATATAGGGGCGTCACACTGAAGCACTCCTGCAAACAATTCCACCCTCTAAAGCAACGCGGGGAAATTTCCTACATCTGTTTCGGAAACCAACTAAGGTATTCACTAACAAATATTTCAAGAAAAACTAAAAATTGTTAGAAAGTTTATTAAAGCACCCTGAAAAGTGCTCTAGAGAAGTCTTGAAACAAACAAGAAGTTGATAGACATCCAAAAGAGTCACTGCGCGACGGCTTTGACTGCTGCGCCGAACGCTGCACAATGGCCGACTTTTTTCGCCAAGGAGGCCCCTCTCATGCAACGCATCGTCATCCTGGGCAACGCCGGCAGCGGCAAGTCGACCCTGGCCCGCGCCATTGGCAAGCGCCTGCAGGTCCCGGTGGTTCACCTGGACAAACTGTTCTGGGAGCCCGGTTGGGTAGAGCCCGACGCCGAGGCATTCCGGACCCGGGTCAAGGAGGCGGTTGCTTCAGACGCCTGGGTCTGCGAAGGCAACTATTCGCGGCGCACCTTCGACCTGCGCCTGCCGCGGGCCGAGCTGGTGATCTGGCTGGACACCCCGCGCCTCACCTGCCTGCGGCGGGTGTTCATGCGCAGCGTGTTGAACAAACCACGCCCAGACCTGCCCGCCGGCTGCAGCGAGAAGCTGGACAAGGCCTTTTTGACCTTTCTGAAGTTTGTCTGGGAATTTGACCGGGGCTACCGCCCCTCCATCGAGGCGATGCGGTTGAGGGTGGGCGCGCTGGTGCCGGTCGTCCACCTGCGCACTGTGCAGCAGATTGAGCAGTTCCTGCGGGCACTGCCAGAACACGGCGATGAAGGCACCCAGGCCAACCAGCACGTGTGAACCCGGGAGGAACTCTCATCCCTCCCGTGCCGTTACCCCGCCAGCACTGCCCGTACCACACACGCGGCCATGGCCCGACGGGTTTGCAGCGTGGCGCTGCCCAGGTGCGGCTGCAGTACTACGTTGTCCAGCGCCAACAGGGTTTCAGGCACCTGCGGCTCGTGCTCGAACACATCCAGCGCCGCGCCGCCCAGGCGTCCGTCGGCCAGGCGTGACACCAGTTGCGTTTCATCGATCACGCTGCCACGGGCGACGTTGACAATCACCCCTTCAGGCCCCAGTGCGTCAAGCACCCGGGCATCGACCAGATGCCGCGATGCCGGGCCGCCAGCCGCCGCCACGATGAGGATGTCGCTGGCCTGGGCCAGTGCGCCAAGATCGTCGTGGTAGGTGTACGGGCAACCGGGCACAGGCCGGCGATTGTGATACGCCAGGTGCACGCCGAAAGGCTGCAGGCGCTCGGCGATGGCGGCGCCGATCTTGCCCAGCCCGAGTATGCCCACCCGCTGTCCGCGCAGGCTTGTGCCCAAGCGGGTGAAGCCGCCCTCACGCCAGTGGCCTTGGCGCACAAAGCGGTCGGCCTGGCACACCTGGCGCAGCAGCGCCAGCAACAGCGCCACGGCCTGATCGGCCACTGCATCGGTGAGAATGTCGTCGGTGGTGGCGATGCGAATACCCCGGACGCGGGCTTGCTCCAGGTCGACCTTGTCCAGCCCCACGCCGTTGACGGCGATCAGTTCAAGGCTGGGCAGCGCGGCCATCAGCTGCGGGCTTACGCCCTCCCCGCCATTGGTGACCAACGCCCTGATGCGCGAGGAGCGATCGGCCAGCAGTTCCTGTTGCTCTGCATGTGTGTGAACACGGATCAGGTGAAAATGTTCGGCCAGTTGCGCCTCGTACTCCGGCAGCAGCGGCGCCAGCATCAGCAGATCGGCTTTCATCGTGGCTCCTCAGTCGGCCTGGACGGTGATCTGGCGCTGCTCGCCCAGGCCCTGGATACCCAGGCGCATGGTCTGCCCGGCACGCAGGAATACCGGAGACGGCTTGATCCCCATGCCTACGCCGGGCGGCGTCCCGGTAGAAATCACATCACCCGGTTGCAGGCTCATGCAGCGGCTCAGGTAGGCGATCAGCTGCGGGATGCGAAAGATCAGGGTGCGGGTATTGCCGTCCTGGTAGCGATGGCCGTCCACCTCAAGCCACAGATCCAGCTCATGGGGATCGGCGATTTCATCGCGGGTTACCAGCCACGGGCCGATCGGGCCGAAGGTATCAAAGCCCTTGCCCTTGTCCCAGGTACCGCCACGCTCCAGTTGCCACTCGCGCTCGGACACATCGTTGATCACGCAGTAGCCCGCAACATGGTCCATCGCGTTGGCTTCATCGATATAGCGTCCGCCCTTGCCGATCACCACGCCCAATTCCACTTCCCAATCGGTCTTGCGCGAGCCGCGGGGAATTTCGACGTTGTCATGGGGGCCGCAGATGGCGCTGGTCCATTTGTTGAAAATGATCGGCTCGGTGGGTACCGGCATGCCAGCTTCGGCGGCGTGGTCGGCATAGTTCAGGCCGATGCAGACGAACTTGCCGACATTGCCCACGCACGGGCCGATGCGCGGGTTGCCCGCCACCAGCGGCAGGCTGTGCGGATCGAGGCTGGCCAGCCGGGCCAGGCTTGCCGGGTCGAGCACACTGCCTGCCACATCGTCGATCACTCCCGAAAGGTCACGGATTCGCTGTTGGGCATCCAGCAACCCGGGTTTTTCTGCGCCTTTGTCGCCATAACGCAACAGTTTCATGGGGGTCTCCTGCTCGATTCAAAGAAGTTCAGAGGCTCATGCCGCCATCGATCAGATGCACGCCGCCGGTGGTATAGGCCGCCGCATCGCTGCCCAGGTACAGCGCCAGCCGGGCGATTTCCTCGGCGCTGCCCAACCGGCCCATGGGCTGGCGGGCGACGAATTGCTGGTACACCTGATCGGCACCCAGGCCCTGGGCGGCGGCCTGTTCGGCGATGCGCTGATGCAGCGAGGGCGATTCCACCGTGCCGGGGCAGATGGCATTGCAGCGAATGCCCTGTCCAATGTAGTCGGCCGCCACCGCCTTGGTCAGGCCGATCACCGCCGCCTTGCTCGCCGCATAGGCGAAGCGGTTGGGCACAGCCTTGACGCTCGAGACTACCGAAGACATGTTGATGATCGAGCCGCCGCCACGGGCCAGCATGCCCGGCAGAAAGGCGCGGATGGTCCGGTACATGGCGGTGACATTGATGGCCAGCGAACGCTCCCAGGCAGCTTCGTCACAGCCCAGGATGCTGCCGCTGTGCACGTAGCCTGCACAGTTGAACAGCACGTCAATCCCGCCCAGCGCCTGGCCCAGCGACTCGATGGCCTGCGCATCGGTGACATCCAGCACCCGCGCCTGGATGCCGGGTTGGTCAGCCAGGGCGTCGATACGCACGTCGGTGGCGATGACCTCGAACCCGGCCTCGGCAAAGGCCCTTGCGCTGGCCAGGCCAATGCCCTGGCCGGCAGCGGTGATCAGTACGCGTTTGGGCGCGGTGTTCATGCGGTCTCCAGCTTGAGGTCGGTGGCGGTCTCGGTGCCCTGGCGCCCCAGCATCGACGCCGGGATCGACAGGATCAGCAGGCCACTGGCAAACAGGCACAGGCCCAGCACGTAGGTGCCGTTATTGATATTGCCGGTAAGGGTCTCGGCCACCGCGGTGATCATCGAACCGGTAAAGCCCGAGAGGTTGCCGATGGCGTTGATCATGCCGATGCCCGCAGCGGCGGCAACGCCGGAGAGCACGGTGCCCGGCAAGGTCCAGAAGATCGGCATCAGGCTGAGGATGCCCGAGGCGGCGACACTCAGGAACAGCACCGAGAGCACCAGGTTGTCGGCGAAAAAGGCGCTGAGGATCAGCCCGCAACCGCCGATGAACGCCGGGATCGCAGCATGCATGCGGCGCTCGCCGGTGCGGTTGGAGTGGCGCGCATTGAGCAGCATGGCGACCACCGCCACGCCATAGGGGATGGCCGTGAGCAGGCCGATCTCAAGGCTGCTGGTGATACCGGCGCTCTTGATGATCGACGGCATCCAGAAGGCCAGGCCATAGAAGCCGGTATTGAAGGTCAGCAGGATGAACACCAACAGCCACACCCGCTTGTTGAAGAACACCTCGCTCAGGCGCGTGGCCTTGCCGTGGTTGTCTTGCTGCAAGTTGGCCTTGAGCATCTGCTTCTCTTCGCTCGACAGCCAGGCGGCCTTGTCGATGTTGTCGCACAGGCAGGTGAACACCACCACGGCCATGAGTACCGAGGGAATGCCTTCGATCAACAGCATCCACTGCCAACCGGCCATGCCGTGCCAGCCGTTGAGGCTGGTCATCAGCCAGCCGGACAGCACGCCGCCCAGGGTCAGGCTGATGGGCATGGCGATCAGGAATCCCGACATCACCCGGCTCTGGCGATGGGTGGGGAACCAGTAGTTGAGGTAGAGGATCACGCCTGGGAAGAAGCCGGCCTCGCAGATCCCGAGCAAGAAGCGCAGCACATAGAACATGGTGCTGGCTTCGACATGGAACAGCTTGGCCAGCGGCACGGTGAAGGCCACGGCCATCGAGATGATCGCCCAACTGGCCATGATCCGCGCAATCCAGAAGCGCGCACCATAGCGGTGAAGCAGCAGATTGCTCGGCACCTCGAACAAGAAGTAGCCCCAGAAGAACATGCTCGCGCCCAGGGCGTAGACGGTGTTGCTGAACTGCAGGTCATTGAGCATATCGAGCTTGGCGAAGCCGATATTGACCCGGTCAAGGTACGCAGCCATGTAGCACAGCAACAGGATCGGCAGGATGCGCAGAATGACTTTGCGGTAGGTACGGTCCTCGAAACCCGGGTCGCGGGCCGTTGAGGCAAGGTGCTCGGTTGAGGTGTGCATTGGTGTGACCCCTGGGCATGTCGGGCATGCCTGATTGTTGTTATGGATCGGGTCACCGGGCGCCAGGCGCCCGGTGCTGCAGCAATTAACGGATCGGTTCGCGGCTTGGCTGGCCGTCGACCAGGCGCATCAGTTCCAGCGGGTTGGCATCCTGCAGGGCCTGCGGCAGCAGCGCCTGCGGGAAGTTCTGGTAGCACACCGGGCGCAGGAAGCGGTCGATCGAAAGACTGCCCACCGAGGTGCCACGGCTGTCGGAGGTGGCCGGATAAGGGCCGCCATGCACCATCGCCTCGCACACCTCGACACCGGTCGGGTAGCCGTTGATCAACAGGCGTCCGGCCTTGTGCTCCAGCACGGCCACCAGGTCCGCAGCCCCGGCCAGCTCATCCGCTTCGCCCACCAGCGTTGCGGTCAGTTGCCCGCCGAGTGCGTGCAGGGCCTGGAGCAGTTCGCCGTGGTCGGCCAGCTCCACCACCACGGTGGCCGGACCAAAGACTTCCTCCTGCAGCAGCGGGTCGGCCGCCAGCAGCAGCCGGGCCTCGGCCTGGAACACCTGCGGCCAGGCCTGCGTGCCCTGCTGCGCAGCACCTGCCAGGTGCTGGATGCCGGGGTGTGCCTTGAGCGCGGCAACGCCGTGGCTGTAGCTGCGCAACGTACCGGCGTTGAGCATGGTTTGTGGCGGCTGATCGGCGATCTGTGCCTTGAGTTGCTCGATGAAAGCGGTGAATGCCGGCGAGCGTACCCCCAGCACCAACCCGGGGTTGGTACAGAACTGCCCGCAGCCCATCACCACCGAGGCGGCAAGCTCGCGAGCGATGGCATCGCCGCGTGCTTGCAGGGCCCGGGGCATGACGATCACCGGGTTGATGCTGCTCATCTCGGCAAACACCGGAATCGGCTGCGGCCGGGCGGCGGCCAGGTCACACAGGGCGCGGCCGCCCTTGAGCGAACCGGTGAAGCCCACCGCCTGGATCGCCGGGTGCTTGACCAGCGCTTCACCCACGCCGGCACCGAAGATCATGTTGAACACCCCGGCCGGCATCGCGCAGCGCTCGGCGGCGCGCACAATGGCTGCGGCCACCTGCTCGGCCGTGGCCATATGGCCGCTGTGGGCCTTGAACACCACTGGGCATCCGGCCGCCAGTGCGGCGGCGGTGTCGCCACCGGCGGTGGAGAACGCCAGGGGGAAATTGCTGGCCCCGAACACCGCCACCGGCCCCAGGCCCAGGCGGCACTGGCGGATATCCAGGCGCGGCTGAGGCTGGCGGTGTGGCTGGGCCCGGTCGATACGCGCAGCAAAGAAGTCGCCCCGGCGCAGCACCTGGGCAAACAGGCGCAGCTGGCCGCTGGTGCGCCCCCGCTCACCCAGGATACGGGCACCGGGCAAGGCGGTTTCGCGGCACACGGTGGCAATGAAATCGTCGCCCAGTGCATCGAGCTCGCTGGCAATGGCGTCGAGAAACTCGGCGCGGCGCTGCGGCGCCAGGGCGCGATAGGCGGGATAGGCGGCGGCAGCGGCGCGGGCAGCGGCATCCACTTCGTCAGCGGTGGCCTGGTAAAAGTCGATGGGCAACGGCTCGCCGGTGCTGGCATCGACACTGTGCAAGGTCAGGTGGCCGGCGGCGCTACGGGCACCGCCAATGAAGTTGTGGCCGGCATGTTGAGTCATGAACGCTCCTGAAGCCTGTTGAAGAGACTGGTCGCTAATCTAGGCAGGCGAGCGATTCTTTCCCAATGGCATTTGTGGATCGAGCGATAACCCAAGGTTATCGAGCCGCTTCCAAGCGCTCTCGGGCCTTGCGTGCGTCGGCCATGAGGATCTCGGCAAACTCCAGGGCCGGGCCGACCAGCGGTTCGCCCTTGCGGGTGAGGATGCCGTAGTCCTGGGGGGCCAGGTGCAAGGGCGTCTCCAGCGTACGCAGCACACCGCTGTGCAGGTGCGGCTCGACCATGGCCTGGGGCAGCATGCCGATCATCGGGCCGCCCTGGAGCACCTTGAGGAAGGTCTGCATCGAGATGGTGTCGATGGTATTGCGCGGCACCGCCACCCCGGCCTCGGCAAAAGCCCGCTCCATGCGCCCGCGGATCGGCGTGCCCTTGGGGTAGAGAATCCACGGCCATTCCAGCAGTTGCTGCAGGGTGACCGCCCCCGCTTCGGCCAGCGGATGCAGGTGATTGACCACAAAGCAGAACGGCTCCGGGGCCAGCGGCTGGAAGTCGAAACGCTGGCGCTGGGCCTCGTCGGTAAAGCGCGCTACGGCCAGGTGCAGGATCTTTTCATCGAGCATGGCCATCAGGTGATCGCTGGTCTGCTCCACCACCTCGATCGACAACAGCGGCCAGCGCTGCTTGATCTGCACGATGGCGTCCGGCAGGGCCACGGCGGTGGCGGCAAAAATCCCGCCGACCTTCAAATGCCCATGCCCGCCCTCGCGCAGGCTGCCGATCTGGTCGACGAAGTTGCGCGCATCGTTCAAGGCCACCTGGGCGTAGCGCAGCACCTGCTCACCCAGTGCCGTGGGCGGCATGCTGCGCGGCTGGCGCTCGAACAGGGCAAAGCCGAGCAAGTGTTCGATCTCCTTGAGCATCTTGCTGATCGCCGGCTGGCTGAGGTTCATCTGCTGCGCGGCCAGGTGCATGTTGCGGGTGCGACCGAGGGTGTCGATCAGTACCAGGTGGCGGAACTTGAGCCAGTTGCAGAAATGCGAGAAGGAAAGGTCCGTCATGGAATCCGCCTTTGGTGCAATAACCTGTTGTTATCGGATGGTGAGAATATGCCATTGGAGTTTATCGCCACTCTTACCTAGCGTGCAGCTTTCTACAGCCCAGAGATGCCCCGCCATGCCGCTAACCCTGACCCCAGAAAACACCCTGCCCACCGACGGCCTCGCCGGCATGCTGATCGGCCGCGCCTGGATCCCCGGGCAAGTGGCCGGCCCCTCGCCCATCGTGCTGCGCGCCGACGGCGTGTTCGACTTGTCGCAACGCTTCGCCACCTTGAGCGAGCTGCTGGAACAGGACCACCCGCTGCAGGCGCTGCGCGCCACCCCCGGCACGTTCGTGTGCAGCGTCGAGGCGTTGCTGGCCAATACCGGTTCCCATGCCAACCCTGAACAGCCCTATCTGCTGGCGCCGCTCGACCTGCAAGTGATCAAGGCCGCAGGCGTGACCTTTGCGGCGAGCATGATCGAGCGGGTGATCGAGGAACAGGCCGGTGGCGATGCGGCCCGCGCCGAAGCGGTGCGGGCCACCGTGCGAGCGGTGATCGGCGACAACCTGCGCACGGTCAAGCCGGGCTCGGACCAGGCCATGGCTCTGAAGGCCCTGTTGATCGAGCAAGGCATGTGGTCGCAGTACCTGGAAGTGGGCATCGGCCCGGATGCCGAGGTGTTCACCAAGGCGCCGATCCTGGCGGCGGTGGGCAGCGGCAACCTGATCGGCGTACACCCAGGCTCGCAGTGGAACAACCCCGAGCCCGAAGTGGTGCTGGCGGTCGACAGCCGCGGACGCATCCACGGCGCCACCCTGGGCAACGACGTCAACCTGCGCGACTTCGAGGGCCGCAGTGCGCTGCTGTTGAGCAAGGCCAAGGACAACAACGCCTCCTGCGCCATCGGCCCGTTCATCCGCCTGTTCGACGAAGACTTCGACCTCGACGCGGTCCGCCAGTGCGTGGTTGACCTGCGGGTGCAAGGCGCCGACGGCTTTGTGCTGGCCGGTACCAGCTCGATGGACCAGATCAGCCGTGACCCGCAGGACATCGTGCAGCAGACCCTCAACGCCAACCACCAGTACCCCGACGGCTTCCTGCTGTTTCTCGGCACCCTGTTCGCCCCCACCGAAGACCGCGACCACCCTGGCGCCGGCTTCACCCACAAGCCGGGCGACCGGGTGAGCATCAGCAGCCCGCTGCTGGGCGCCCTGCACAACCAGGTCACCGGCAGCGACCAGGCCGCGCCCTGGACCTTCGGGGTCGGTGCGCTGATGCGCAACCTGGCCGAGCGAGGCCTGCTGCAACGCTGATTGCGCCACCCGCGAGACGCACTCATAACAATAAAAGCGAGGCTTGATATGACTACCGAGGCCAAGGTCTCCCCCACGCCGGACCCGCGCCAACTGCGCCGGGCGATCTACACCGGAGCCATCGGCAGTGCCCTGGAGTACTACGACTTCGCCATCTACGGGCTGGCCTCGGCGCTGGTCTTCGGGCACATCTTCTTCCCCTCGCTGGGGACCACCGGCGCCCTGCTGGCAAGCTTTGCCACGTATGGTGCAGGCTTTCTGGCGCGCCCCTTCGGCGGCCTGTTCTTCGGCTCGCTGGGCGACCGCAAGGGGCGCAAGCTGGTGTTGCTGCTGACCATCGCCCTGATGGGCACCGCCACCACCCTGATCGGCCTGCTGCCGACCGGCCCCGTGGGTGCGGTGCTGCTGGTGCTGCTGCGCCTGCTGCAAGGCTTTGGCGCCGGCGCCGAGCAAACCGGCGCCGCCACCCTGATGGCCGAGCTGGCCCCGCGCAAGCGGCGCGGCTTCTATGCCGCCCTGCCCTTTATCGGTGTGTTCAGCGGCCTGGCCCTGGCCACCATCACCTTCCGGGTACTGGATGCCTCGCTGACACGCGAGCAGCTACTGGACTGGGGCTGGCGCCTGCCCTTCCTGGCCAGCGTGGTGCTGATCGGCATGGCCGTGTGGATTCGCCTGAAGCTCAAGGAGAGCCCGGTGTTCCAGCAGCTCAGCCAGAGCCAGCATGTGATCGAATCACCCATGCGCGAAGTGCTGCGCAACGCCCGTCGCCCGCTGGCCGCCACCACCCTGATGCGCATGGCCGAAACCGGCTGCTCGACGCTCTATGCCACGGTGTCCATCGCCTTCCTCACCGGCTTCGCCAGCAGTCATCTGACCAACGGCGGCGACAGCCTGACCAGTATCGGTACCAATGCGGTACTGGCGGCGAGCATTCTGAGCGTACTCACCACGCCACTGTTCGGTGCACTGTCGGACCGCTTCGGGCGCCTCGCGGTCTACCGGGGAGGTGCGTTGTTCTGCGCGCTGTGGGCATTCCCGTCGTGGTGGATGATCGACAGCGGTGAGCCGCTGCTGGTGTGCATCGCCGTGGTCGGGGGCTTTGCCTTCGGCGCCAACAGCATGCTCGGCGCCCAGTGCGCGCACTTCACCGAATTGTTCGGCAACCGCTACCGCTACTCCGGTGTGGCCCTGGCGCGGGAAGTCGGCGCCATGCTTTCCGGAGGCCTGGCGCCGATCCTGGGGATTTTCCTGGTGGGGCTCGCCGGCGGCGCGTATTGGGTACTGGCGCTGTACACAATGGTGCTAGCCTGCCTGACCCTGCTGGGCACCCTGCTGTCGACCGAAACCCGTGGCCGCGACCTGACCGACCTCAATGACGCCGTTGGCCGTGGCGCCACCCTCAAGGCCGGCGCCAGCGCCCCGGCCTGGCAACGCTGAAGCTGCGCTTTTCAACTACAAGAGAGACCACCCATGAGCCATACGCCCAAACGCCACCTGCGCAGCCAACAATGGTTCGACGACCCGAGCCACGCCGACATGACCGCCCTGTACGTGGAGCGTTACATGAACTACGGCCTGACCCGCGACGAGCTGCAGTCCGGCCGCCCGATCATCGGCATCGCCCAGACCGGCAGCGACCTGACCCCGTGCAACCGCCACCACATCGAACTGGCCCAGCGGGTCAAGGCCGGGATCCGCGATGCCGGCGGCATTCCCATGGAGTTCCCGGTCCACCCCATCGCCGAACAGAGCCGCCGCCCCACCGCGGCCCTGGACCGCAACCTGGCTTACCTGGGCCTGGTGGAGATTCTGCACGGCTACCCGCTGGACGGCGTGGTGCTGACCACCGGCTGCGACAAAACCACCCCGGCCTGCCTGATGGCCGCCGCCACCACCGACCTGCCGGCCATCGTGTTGTCTGGCGGGCCGATGCTCGACGGCCATCACAAGGGCCAACTGATCGGCTCCGGCACCGTGCTGTGGCATGCCCGAAACCTGCTGGCGGCGGGTGAAATCGACTACGAAGGGTTCATGGAGATGACCACCGCGGCCTCGCCGTCGGTGGGCCACTGCAACACCATGGGCACCGCCCTGTCGATGAACGCCCTGGCCGAGGCCCTGGGCATGTCCCTGCCTGGGTGCGCCAGTATTCCTGCGCCTTACCGCGAACGCGGGCAAATGGCCTATGCCACCGGCAAGCGCATCTGCGAGCTGGTGCTGCAAGATGTCCGCCCCTCGCACATCATGACCCGCGACAGCTTCGAGAACGCCATCGCCGTGGCCTCGGCCCTGGGCGCGTCGAGCAACTGCCCGCCGCACCTGATCGCCATCGCCCGGCACATGGGCATTGAACTGTCGCTGGACGACTGGCAACGAGTGGGCGAAAACGTGCCGCTGCTGGTCAACTGCATGCCCGCCGGCAAATACCTGGGCGAGGGCTTCCACCGCGCAGGCGGCGTGCCGGCGGTGATGCATGAACTGCAAAAGGCCGGACAACTGCACGACCACTGCGCCACGGTCAGCGGCAAGACCATCGGCGAAGTGGTGCGCGACACCGTCACCAGCAACACCGAGGTGATCCTGCCCTACGAGACGCCGCTCAAGCACGGCGCCGGCTTCATCGTCCTGAGCGGCAACTTCTTCGACAGCGCGATCATGAAGATGTCGGTGGTGGGCGATGCGTTTCGCAAGACCTACCTCTCCGAGCCGGGCGCCGAGAACAGCTTCGAGGCACGGGCCATCGTCTTCGAGGGGCCGGAGGATTACCACGCACGGATCGACGACCCGGCACTGGATATCGACGAGCGTTGCATCCTGGTCATTCGCGGCGCCGGTACCGTCGGCTACCCCGGCAGCGCGGAAGTCGTGAACATGGCGCCTCCCGCGGCGCTGATCAAACGCGGCATCGACTCCTTGCCGTGCCTGGGTGACGGTCGCCAGAGCGGCACCTCGGCCAGCCCGTCGATCCTCAACATGTCGCCGGAAGCAGCGGTGGGCGGTGGCCTGGCATTGTTGCAAACCAACGACCGGCTGCGCGTCGACCTCAATGCCCGGCGCGTCGACTTGCTGGTGGACGAAGCAGAAGTGGCCCGTCGACGCGCGGCCTGGAAGCCGAACATCAAACCTTCGCAAACCCCGTGGCAAGAGCTGTACCGCCAATTGGTGGGGCAATTGTCGACCGGCGGTTGCCTGGAGCCTGCGACCTTGCACATGAACATCATCGCCCGCGAAGGTGGCATGCCGCGCCATTCCCACTGACTGTAGGAGCGGGCTCGCCCTGCGATGCGGTGTGTCTTACAGGCCGCCATCGCGGGGCAAGCCCGCTCCTACACCGCTGCCTACCCCTACCCCCCCAACGAAATCCGCTCTCTGACCTTTCGATTCAGGCCAAGTGAAGGCACAATGCGTGTCCTTTTTTTGGCCGGCCTTGCCGGAGGCCTCGAAATGATCAAAACGCCGTATTACCTCATCGATAAAACCAAGCTGCTGCGCAACATGGAGAAGATCGCCTACGTGCGCGAGCAGTCCGGGGCCAAGGCCCTGCTGGCACTTAAGTGCTTCGCCACCTGGTCGGTGTTCGACCTGATGGAGCAGTACATGGACGGCACCACGTCCTCGTCGCTGTACGAGCTCAAGCTCGGCCGCCAGAAGTTCGCGGGCGAAGCCCACGCCTATAGCGTGGCCTGGGCCGACGACGAGATCGAAGAGATGCTCGAGAACTGCGACAAGATCATCTTCAACTCCATCGGCCAGTTGCAGCGTTTTGCCGAGCAGTCTGAAGGCAAGGTCCGCGGCCTGCGGGTCAACCCGCAAGTCAGCAGCTCCGACTACTTGCTGGCCGACCCGGCTCGCCCGTTCAGCCGCCTGGGCGAATGGGACCCGGTCAAGGTCGAGCAGGTCATCGAGCAGATCTCCGGCTTCATGTTCCACAACAACTGCGAGAACGGCGACTTCGGCCTGTTCGACCAGATGCTGTGCACCATCGAGGATCGCTTCGGCCACCTGCTGCACAAGGTCGAATGGGTCAGCCTGGGCGGCGGTATCCACTTCACCGGCGAAGACTATGCGCTGGACGCCTTCTGCGCGCGCCTCAAGGCCTTCTCGGAAAAGTACGGCGTGCAGGTCTACCTGGAGCCGGGCGAAGCTGCCATCACCCAGAGCGCCTCGCTGGAAGTCACCGTGCTCGACACCCTGTACAACGGCAAGCACCTGGCCGTGGTCGACAGCTCCATCGAAGCGCACATGCTCGATCTGCTGATCTATCGCCTCAACGCCAAACTGGCGCCAAGCGCGGGCGAACACACCTACATGGTGTGCGGCAAGTCCTGCCTTGCCGGCGATATTTTCGGCGAATACCAATTTGATCGTCCGCTGGCCATCGGCGATCGGCTGTCGTTTGTTGACGCAGCGGGTTACACCATGGTCAAGAAAAACTGGTTCAACGGCCTGAAAATGCCGTCCATCGTAGTGAAACAACTCGACGGTACAGTCGAGGTGGTTCGTGAATTCGGGTTTGAAGACTACCTGTCCAGCCTCTCGTAAGCGGACAGAAAGGAGAGATAGAGAAATTGAAGAAGAACGTTCTTATCATTGGTGCAGGAGGTGTCGCCAAGGTGGTGGCCCACAAGTGCGCGCAGCACAACGACGAACTCGGTCGTATTGCTATCGCGTCGCGCAACATCTCCAAATGCCAGGCCATCATCGATAGCGTCAAGGCCAAGGGCAGCCTCAAGCAGCCGGCCGACATCAAGGCCTACTCGCTCAATGCTCTGGATGTCGAGGCGACCAAGGCGCTGATCCGCGAGACTGAATCGCAGATCGTCATCAACGTCGGTTCCGCCTTCCTCAACATGTCGGTGCTGCGTGCCTGCATCGATACTGGCGTTGCCTACCTGGACACCGCCATTCACGAAGAACCGGGCAAGATTTGCGAGACGCCGCCCTGGTATGGCAACTACGAGTGGAAACACCTCGAGGAATGCCAACAAAAGAACGTTACCGCCATCCTGGGCGTGGGTTTCGACCCGGGCGTCGTCAACGCCTATGCGGCCCTGGCCAAACAACAGTATTTCGACCGCATTGATTCGATCGACATTCTCGATGTCAATGCGGGCTCCCATGGCAAATATTTCGCCACCAACTTCGACCCGGAAATCAACTTCCGCGAGTTCACCGGACAGGTGTGGAGCTGGCAGGACAGCCAGTGGACCAGCAACACCATGTTCGAGGTCAAGCGCACCGACGACCTGCCGGTTGTAGGTTCGCAAAACCTGTACCTGACGGGCCACGACGAAGTGCACTCGCTGTCGAAGAACCTCGACGTGCCGAACGTGCGTTTCTGGATGAGCTTTGGCGAACACTACATCAACGTCTTCACCGTGCTGAAAAACCTTGGCCTGCTCTCCGAGCAACCGGTCAAGACAGCCGAAGGCCTGGAAGTGGTGCCGCTCAAAGTGGTCAAGGCCGTGCTGCCTGACCCAGCCTCGCTGGCACCGGGCTACACCGGCAAGACCTGCATTGGCGACCTGGTCAAAGGCACCAAGGATGGCCAGCCACGCGAAGTGTTCATCTACAACGTGGCCGACCACGAAGAAGCCTACGCCGAAACCGACAGCCAAGGCATCTCCTACACCGCCGGTGTGCCGCCGGTGGCCGCTGCCCTGCTGGTCGCCCGTGGCGAGTGGGATGTACAGCGCATGGTCAACGTCGAGGAGCTGCCAGCCGAGCCGTTCCTCAAGGCGCTGGACGTGATGGGCCTGCCGACCCGCGTCAAGGACGAGAACGGTGATCGTCCCTGGAACTGAGTTGTTCTAAGTTCCGGTAACAACAAAATGCGCCCTGATGGGCGCATTTTGCTATCCGTGGGAGCGGGCTTGCCCCGCGATGGCGGCCTATTAGAAACACCGCATCGCGGGGCAAGCCCGCTCCTACGCAAACGCCTCCGTTCCCGCCAACGCCAGCGCCTCATCGGCCTGATGACTCAGCGTCGATCCGCGCACACCAAACTGAATCACGATAACGTCCCGGTCCTGCGTGCTGCGATTGGGCGAGCCGCCGTGCAGTACGGCCGCATGCAATGCCAGGCCTGCACCTGCAGGGACATCAGGAATCAGCGCATTGTCGACAGCCGCGCCTGGATCAACATGAGACCCCGGCACCACTGCCGTTGCACCGTTGTCCGCGCGCATGCCCTGAAGCGGCAGCAGCAGCCGCAGGGTCCGGTTGTCTTCGCTGGCGAAATACTGATTGCCCGCGTCCCGGTGCCACCCCACAGCCGGGCCAATACCGCGGGGTTTTCGGGTCAGATTGCAGAAATGGAAAACCACGTCGGCCGGCTCACACTCAAGCAGCCTTGCCGCACAGCGCCAGAGGGATTCGGTGTGGAACAACGCGGCAAAACCGCCATCCAGCGCTATCAGATCGCTGATGATGAACGGCTCATGAGCCCACGCTTGCGGGTCGATATCAGGATTACGCCCTGGGTGCTGGCGGGTGACATCGGCGATGCTGACGCCACACGCCAGATGGGTTGCAGCGCCAGCACGATGCTGACTCACCACGCGATCAACCAACGTCCGCGCGGTGGCCAGGCCGTTGTCATCCAACAGCCCGGTGATAACGGCATAGCCTTGGGAGGCAAAGTCCAACATCCCTGTATTCATGCAATTGTCCATTTGCTGTAGGAGCGGGCTTGCCCCGCGATGGCGGCCTGTCAGACACACCGCCTCGCGGGGCAAGCCCGCTCCTACAAGGCCGGGGTACGCGGCGGGATCATCCGTTTGCTGCCGGTCGACTCGAAGGCCGACGCCAAGCGCAGCAAGCTCGAATCGTCATAGGCACGCCCGGCGAAGGTCAGCCCCACCGGCATGCCGATGTCCGCCATCACCCCCATCGGTACGGTGACCGTCGGCACGCCCAGGTGGCGAATGGCGAGGTTGCCGTTGGCCACCCACACACCGTTGCTCCAGGCGATATCGGCAGAGGCCGGATTGACATCGGCATCGGCCGGGCCCACATCGGCAACGGTCGGGAACAGCACCGCATCCAGGCCCAGGCGGTCCATCCAGTCTTCCAGGTCGATCTTGCGGGTCTTCTCCAGCCCACGCAGGCCATCGGGCACGGTGCTGATCTGGTCCCACGGGGTGATGCCGCGCTCGGCCATCTTCACGTATTCGTCCATGCCGGCGGCCAGGTCGCCTTCACGGTTGGGCAGCGTGCCCGGGTCGTGCGGGAAAATCTGCGGGCCGTCGACGTCAACCAGGCGGTTGAGTTTGGGATCGCCATTGGCCTGGAGAAAATCGTCGAATGCCCAGGCGGTCAGGTCCCACAGTTCATGGTGGAGGAACTCCTTGGACACCAGGCCACGGTTGAACACCGTCGGTGCACCCGGGCGGTCACCCTCGCAATTGGACACCAGCGGGAAGTCCACTTCGATCACTTCGGCACCGGCAGCCTCGAGCGCCTTGCGCGCCTGCTCCCAGAGCTCGATCACCGAAGGACGGGTATGAATGCGCTGCCCGGTCGGGCCACCGATACCCGGCGCCTCGGAGGTACCGGCCTCAGGGTCGGCATTGATGTACATCTTCGCAATGCCCAGGCGCTTGCCCGCCAGCGATCCGGCGCCTACGGCCAGCTCCAGGTAAGAGGCCGGACGCACCGCTTCGACGCTCGGGATCGGTACCCAGGGTTGCAGGCGCCACAAGTCGCCACGGGTGTCAGGGTCGTCGGCCACGACAATGTCGAGGACTTCCAGCAAGTCGTTCATGGTGCGGGCAAACGGCACCACCACGTCCATGGTCGGTGTCAGCGGCCAGTTGCCGCGCACCGAGATCACCCCACGCGAAGGCGTATAGGCACACAGGCCATTGTTCGAGGCCGGGCCCCGGCCGCTCGACCAGGTCTCCTCCGCCAGGCCGAAGGCGGCAAAGCTCGCCGCCGTGGCCGTACCGGCGCCATTGGATGAACCCGAGGCAAAGGGCGCCGTGAGGTAGGCGGCGTTGTACGGGCTCTCTGCCCGGCCGTAGACGCCGCGCTGCATGCCGCCATTGGCCATCGGCGGCATGTTGGTCTTGCCCAGGCAGATCGCCCCGCCGGCGCGCAGGCGTTCAATGGTGAAGGCATCGCGATAGGCAATCAGGTTGGCGAAGGCCGGGCTGCCGGAGGCTGCGGTGAGGCCCTTGACCAGGTAGCTGTCCTTGGCGGTGTAAGGAATGCCATCGAGTGGGCCCAGGGTCTGGCCCTTGGCACGACGCTCGTCACTGGCCCGGGCTTCCTCGAGCACCTCGGGGTTGCGAACCACTACTGCGTTCAGGGCAGTGGCAGTGTCTGGGCCATCGTAGGCGTCGATCCGGGCCAGGTAGGCCTGGACCAACTCAACTGCCGTTGTCTGGCCAGATTCGAGCGCTGCGCGCAACTCGGCAATGGAAACCTCGGTGACCTCGATCATGCTGTTATCTCAAAATGGGTGTTCATGTCAGTTCTTGTTGCTCTGCTGTGCGCATCAGCCCTGGGCCGGGCGCAGGGATGCCAGTGTAACGGGCATCGCAGGCTGTGGGAAAACCCGCAAAGCAGCCGACAGACGCTGGGGCCCGAGGCGCACGGGCACCCAGCGCCAGTTGCCGGCCTGTCAGGCAAGACCCGCACGGTTCTTGAGCAAGGCTATGATCCGCTGGCCGGGCTCAAGGTAGCCATTGGCATCGAGCTGATATTCCTGGAGATCGCCGCTCAGCGTCACCGTATCGCTGACATTGCCACCCAGCACCCGCACCACGTCAGGGGTGACCTCCACGACGATATCCGAGTGGCTGATGTAGCGTTCGTGGTTCTCGGCATAGGAATAGGTGAACACGCCGGATTCGCGATTGCGTTGAATGATGTCGCCGATTTCGGGCTTTTGCTCGTTGATGCGGTACCCCCAGAACGGCTTGTCCAGCCGACTGGTAATGCGCGCCTTGATCGCATTATTGACGAACACCGAGTGCCCCGAGGCAAAGCTGAAATTCGCATAGGCCGGGCCCGCCTGGCGCACCACCCAGGAAATGAACGCCGCCGACCAGGGCACCTCCGTCCCATTGGCGTAACGACTGCGACCGTCATAGGGCTCACCGATTGCAGCCCACATGTCCCGAACATACTTGTAGTAAGGATCGGTTCGTTCATCGGCGCGTCCCTTGTCGAAACGCAGCCACTCATCCAGCGCTGCCCGCAACAGCGCTTCGACTTCCGGGCGTACGGGGGCTCGCAGGTACTTGCCAAACACCACACCCTGCTCGGCGCCGACACTGACCTTGCGCCAACCGGCTTCGGTCGAGGCGCCCTGGTCGACCACCCGCTCACCCAGGGTCAAGTCACGGACGATAATGCCGTTGGGCGTCTGCCGCAGGCGCAAGCCTTCGGTGGTGACGAACCGGTCAGTACCCGACAACGGTTCAGCGACCGGCACCAGCGGTCGCCCACCCAGCGTGGCATCGAGGTCTTCGTCCCAGGCCAGCCGGCCGTTACCGCTCTCATCGACGACAAAGGCACCCAGGTCCTTGGCGGACACCCGCACCACGTTGCGGTCGTAATTGACGCCAGAGGGTTCATGGCTGACATCGGGCGGCACCTGGCGCATCGCCCAACGGCTGGAATAGAAAAACTGCTCGGTCCCCAGGAACGCCCGCGACATCGAGATCCAGGGCACGCTGATCAAGCCTTCGGCCAGTAACTTGGAGAGGACCGCACCGCTGCCGTAGGCACCAATGGCGAAGGCATTGCCGATCTCGTTCTTGACCGCCCTGAAGTAGTCCAGTATCGGCCCGTCGATCTGCCGGGAACTGTAGTCGGCGTCCACCGCAAAAAGAATGGTGCTGCCCTTGCCCTTGGGTTGACCGACCAGCTTGGCAAAATCCATGGCGCTCTTGGCATTGTCGACGCCTTGCTGGGTAGAGAAATGGCTGATGTCGCGGCTGCTGTCCTGATACACCGGCAAGATTGCAAAACCTTCTTTGGACAGGAACTTCGCTTCAGCGGCGGTGATGGTTTTTGGCCTTGCGGAACTTGCGTAGTAGCGGATAACCGTGTCGGCACCCCTGCTGCGCAAGAACGCCAGGAAGGCCTTGCCTGCCGTGGTGTTGAGCCGGGAGCTCAGGTCTACTGCAGTCCAGCCTTCGGGATTGGAGAAATCTTCTTTGTACGACATACGTTCACCTCTCGCGCGTTCGGAGAAAATCAACAGTACTCGCTCAACTTGAAGTCCCTGGGCTGCTGCAGCTTCGCGTTTTTCCCATCGTCTGCAGGAAAGTTGACAATGCAGTCCGGCAAGGGCCGGTCATCGTCCATGGCTCGGTGCTCAAAGGCGTGGTGCCAATCTCATGACGATAGCCAACGGCGCCTGGGGCTGCCACGCCGCTGGACGCCCCCATTGACTGCATTGATAAGCTGGCTACGCTTCAACATTAGCTGTGCAGAGGAACACTGGCGGAGGCTCAACATGCGCGTCCTGGCCGTTATTCTGACCCTGCCTGTGCTCACCTCGGCGTGGGCACAGGGGGGTGCTCCCACCGCACCCGCCGCTGTGCAATTGCAGCTGCAGCAAAAGCCCGCCACCGAGTTGCTGATCAAGAGTCCCACGGGGCAACTGATCAAAGCGCCCGCCAACATCAATATCAAGCTTCACACACAAGTGCTGAAAGAGCCTGCAAGCGTCAGTGACGTCCTGCGCTACAACGGCCTGTCCGATGACCCCACGACCCTCGACATGCTCAAGCGCATGAACCCGGACAAGGACTTTTCCAGCGGCCAGATACCGGCCGGGACCAAAATTGATTTGTACACCCCCACCATCAAAGACCCGGCGGACAAGACCGACATCAAGGGCCTGGGCATGACGTTCGACAGCCCCGTCGTGGGCAAATGGGCGGTGCGCGAGCAAGTGGCCGAAGTCGCCAGCACCCGCAAGGCGGCCTACGAGCTGTCACCCAACGTCTATGAAAACGGCGCGGACTGGAACGTCCACAAGAAGGTCGTCTCGGACATCGACGAAGCCGCGCAAGTCCTTCAGGCAAAGGCCGATACCATGAGCTCGGCCGATCTTGCCGTCGCCCAGTACCAGATCGAGTACGCCAGTCGGTGGGCGGCGCAGCTCAACGAAAAAGCCGCCGAGGTCGGCACAATCAGTGCCTGGGACATCACCTCGGCCCAAGAGGCGGCCGCCCCTACCAAGACGATGACGGCACGCATGCTCTCGGGCCAGACCCCCATGCCGCTGCGGAGGGTTAAGGTCAGCGTGGTGCAACAGGGAACCACGCAAGACGTGAAGGGGTTGCAGGTCTATGTGCTGCCGGCCGGCATCGTGGATGACCCGCAGCTGTTTTCGGATGCCGACATCCTGACCTACCTCAACCGCTTCAGCTTCATCGATGAGACATCGCCCAGTGTGCAGAACGTGGCCATATTCGACGCCCGTGTGTGGGTCGGTGAAAAGTTCCAGCACGCGCAAATGGCCGAACTGATCAAACACAAGCAACTGAAGAAGTACCGCACCATCCATGATCCGAACATGCTGCAGCCTACCCTGGATCTGGTCTTCAACATGCCCGACGACCTGGTCAAACCCTAGGCCGCATCGCGCCTGAGCAGAGGTACCGTCATGGCCAGCGTCAAAGATTTTTTTGCCGGTCCCATGGGCATCGTGACCTCGGCGGTTGCCGCTGTGGGGGTGGTTTTCGGCTTGTTCAATTCGCTGCTGACCGAACTGGTCCCGCCCATCGACAACAGCCAGCAGACCGTGGGGTTTGCCTCCCTGGGTACCGTCATCGTGTTGCTGGTCCTGAGCCTGCTGATTCGCCGCAAGCTCACCGCCGTTCAAACCCGTACCCTTGCCGTTTTCACTTGCCTGCTGTTTCTGCTGGCGGTGCTCGTCTACTTTCCCTACCGCGACTTCAGCCGCACCTATATCTACCGCTACCCACCCTCCTCCCAGGCCCACAGCGGCCAGAGCTTGCACATTCGCGGTGAGTTGCATGAAAAGGGTCGCGAGCGCGTCAAGGGCATGGCCCTGGCCGAGGCAGTCAATCAACTGGGCGGGCCCGATGACGTCAATGCCATGGGGATTCTGTGGACTGAAGACTCCCGTTTGAAGGTCATCAGCACCTTGGAGCGCTACTACGTTGCCTTGATCATGCTGCTGACCACCGCCTTGTTTTCAGCGGCGCTGGCGGTCTGGCGACTGCAACAACCCAAGTGACGCGGATACACAGGATCGGCATTCAGGAATCAAATACCGGGTATTTCAACATTTAATTTGTGGATAGCAGGAGCTTGTCTATATCGTGTCAATGCATCCCCACGCAGCGCCGGCCGGCGCTGCCAGGCACGGGGACACAACAACAAGTCGAGACTGTCCATGTCGAAATCCTCTTACTACGCCCCTCACGGTGGGCACCCGGCTCAGACCGAGCTGCTGACAGACCGTGCCATGTTCACCGAAGCCTATGCCGTGATCCCCAAGGGCGTGATGCGTGACATCGTCACCAGCCACCTGCCGTTCTGGGACAAGATGCGTATGTGGGTCATCGCCCGTCCGCTGACCGGCTTCTCGGAAACCTTTTCGCAGTACATCGTCGAGCTGGCGCCAGAAGGCGGCAGCGAGCGTCCTGAGCTGGACAAGAATGCCGAAGCGGTGCTGTTCGTCGTCGAAGGCGAAGTCGACATCACCCTGCAAGGCAAGCCGTACACCCTGAAGGAAGGCGGCTACGCCTTCATTCCGCCGGCGGCCGACTGGAGCCTGCGCAACACCAGCGGCAAGAACGTCACCTTCCACTGGATCCGCAAGCACTACCAAGTGGTTGAAGGCCTGGCCCTGCCGGAAGCGTTCGTTACCAACGAAAAAGACATCGAGCCAATCCCGATGCCGGGCACCGACGGCGCGTGGGTCACCACTCGCTTCGTCGACATGGCCGACATGCGCCACGACATGCACGTCAACATCGTGACCTTCCAGCCAGGCGGCGTGATTCCGTTCGCTGAAACCCACGTCATGGAACACGGCCTGTACGTACTGGAAGGCAAAGCGGTATACCGCTTGAACCAGGACTGGGTCGAAGTCGAAGCCGGTGACTTCATGTGGCTGCGCGCCTTCTGCCCGCAAGCCTGCTACTCCGGCGGCCCAGGCCCGTTCCGCTACCTGCTGTACAAAGATGTGAACCGTCACATGAACCTGGTGCTGAACCCACAGCGTTAAGTCCAGGCTCGATGTACAAAAAGCCCGCCGTTATTGGCGGGCTTTTTTGTGGGTGTTGCAGGAGCGGGCTTGCCCCGCGATTGCAATCTGCCAGGCAACCGCAATCGCGGGGCAAGCCCGCTCCTACCAGGGTTTGCGGGGCTGGCCTATGCTTGCTCCATGAAACCCATCCCCCTGTGCACCGCCCTGCTGGTCCTGCTGCTCTGCAGCAGTCCCCACGCCGACTCCTGGCACCTGGCCAAGGACGAAGACGGCATCCAGGTGTATCTGGATGACGTTGCAGGCTCCCACTACCAGCGTTTTCGCGGTGTGGCGCTGATCAAGGCCAGCGTGCTGACCCTGAGCGATCTGCAAGAGAACCTGCGAGTGGCGTGCAAATGGCTCTACGGCTGCGCCTCGATGCGCCTGCTGGAGGTCGAGGGCGACAGTACCTGGGTGTACCTGACCACTGACCTGCCCTGGCCGGCCAGCCCGCGGGACATGGTGATCCGGGTACAGACCGAGCGCACCGACGATGGCGGGATGATCCGCCGCCTCAGTGCCGAGGCCGACAAGGCCGAGCAGGTGCCGGGGCTGATCCGCGTCACTCAGCTCAAGGGCCTGTGGGCCCTGGTGCCCAAGGGCGAGCAATTGACGGAAGTGACGTACCAACTGGAGGCTGAACCTGCCGGCGACATCCCGTCATGGCTGGCCAACCAGTTCGTGATCGACGCGCCGATGGTGTCGTTGCGCACCTTGCGGGCAGTGGCGGAGCGTCAGGGGGTGCGTGACTAGAACACACCGGGCACGGCGTTATCAGACCTCATGCGCCTCAAGCAAACCCGCCAACACCCCCGCCAGCTCCTTGACCATCGGATCGGCCGTGGGCCGATGGACGATGACGATTTCATAACTGTCGATCTCCGGCAGCCCGTTCTGTTGCCCCAACACCACATGCTCGCGCGTGGCCGCACGCGGGGGCAGCAGGCTGATGCCCATGCCGTCGGCCACCGCCGCCTGGATACCGCTCAGGCTCGAGCTGGTGAAGCTGATGCGCCAGCGCCGGCCCATGCTTTCGATGGCGTTGATCATGTCGTCGCGGTACAGGCCGCGCGGCGGGAAGGTCACCAGCGGGATCGGGTCCAGGTCGATGGAGGGCGTGCTGGCGCTGTCGATCCACTGCAGTTCTTCCGGCCAGCAAGCCACGCCTTCACGACTGTTGCGCCGCTGTTTGAGCAGCACCAGGTCAAGTTCGCCGTTGTCGTAGCTCTGGCTCAGGTCGCGGCACAGGCCACTGGTGACTTCCAGCTTGACCTGCTGGTACTTGCGGTTGAACGCCGACAAGGCATTGGTGGTGCGTCCGCCGACAAAGTCCTCGGGCACCCCCAACCGCACCGTCACCCCGACCGTGGCGCCCGCCAGCGCCTCAAGCATCTGGTCGTTCAGGGCGAGCATATGCCGGGCATAACCCAGTAGCGTCTGCCCGGCATCGGTGGGCAACACGTCCCGGTTGCCACGCACCAGCAAGCGGTGGCCGACCATGTCTTCCAGGCGCCGGACCTTCTGGCTCACCGTCGATTGAGTGGAATGCAGCCGCGCCGCGGCCGTGGTGAAGCTGCCGCAGTCGGCCACCACGACAATGGCGCGCAACAAGTCCAGGTCGAACAAGGACCTATTCGGTTTTACACTGATATTCATATGAATATTTAGCTTCTAAATGGGTGACTCGATTTCTATCATGCGCCCATTCACAGAACAACTCACGGAGACCGCCGAATGCGCCTGGAACACTTCAACGTTTTCTTCGCCTGTCTGTTTGCCATGCTCGCCTCGCTCACGGCCAACGCCGAAGGTGGCGTGCTCGAAAGCCAGCTGCGCGAAGCTGCCGAGCGTGGCAATGCTGCACAGGTAAAAACCCTTCTCGACCAGGGCGCCAGCATCGAGGCCCGCGACAAACAGGGCCGTACCCCGCTGCTGCTGGCCACCCACGGCAACCGGATCGAGGCGGCAACCGTGCTGATCGAAGCCGGCGCCGACGTCAACGCCAAGGACTCCATCGACGACAGCCCGTACCTGTACGCCGGTGCCCGCGGCCTCAACCAGATCCTGCAACTGACCCTGAACCACGGTGCCGACCTCAAGAGCACCAACCGCTATGGCGGCACGGCACTGATACCGGCCGCCGAGCGGGGGCATGTCGAAACGGTGCGTACGCTGATCGAGGCCGGGGTGGATGTGAACCACATCAACCGCCTGCACTGGACGGCGCTCATGGAGGCCATCGTGCTCAGCGATGGTGGCGCCCGGCATGTCGAGATCGTCGCGCTGCTGGTCAAGGCCGGGGCCGACGTGAACATCGCCGACAAGGATGGCGTGACCCCGCTGGCCCATGCGCGCCAGCGCGGCTACACGGCGATCGAGAAGATACTGCTGGCGGCGGGCGCCCGCGCCTGATCGGCGGGCACCGTCACCCATAGCGCTAGTCCTGGCGAGGCTGGCGCTCCACCGCCACCGGCGGCGTCGCCTCCTCATCGCTGTTCACCGAACGGCGAAAGCCCTTGATCGACTCGCCCAGGTCAGCACCCAGGGTTTTCAAGCGTTTGCTGCCGAACACCAGCAACACCACTACCAACAGCACCGCCCAGTGTTTCCAGTCGAATACGCCCATGATCCACCCTCCTTCGCTTACTCGATGTCTTCGTAGGGCAGGCCCACGTAGTTCTCGGCAATGTTGACCAGGCCGGCGTGGGAGTTGAAGAAGTACTCGCGGTCGGCCTGCTGCATCTTGTGGTCCCAGGCGTCCTTGTGCTCGCCAAAGTCATGCAGCAGATTGGTCATGAACCAGCTGAAGCGCTCGCCCTTCCATACCCGGCGCAGGGCCAGTTCCGAGTATTTGTCGAGCAGGTCGGTGCGCCCCTGGCCATACACCTTGACCAGGATCCGGTACAGATAGCACACGTCGGAGGCCGCCAGGTTCAGGCCCTTGGCACCGGTCGGCGGAACAATGTGCGCGGCATCGCCCACCAGGAACAGCTTGCCGTACTGCATCGGCTCGACCACGTAACTGCGCAGCGGCGCGATGCTCTTTTCCAGCGACGGCCCGGTCACCAGACGCTCACCGACGTCCTCGGGCAGACGCGCCTTGAGCTCATCCCAGAAGCGCTCGTCGGACCAGTCATCGACATGGTCGGTCAGCGGCACTTGCAGGTAGTAACGGCTGCGGGTCAGCGAGCGCTGGCTGCACAGCACAAAGCCACGGTCGTGGTGGGCATAGATCAGCTCATGATTGACCGGCGGGGTGTCAGACAGCAGGCCGAGCCAGCCGAAGGGATAGACGCGCTCGTAGTGGGTCAGCACCGACGCGGGAATGCTCTTGCGCGCGACACCGTGGAAACCGTCGCAGCCAGCAATGTAGTCGCAGTCGATGCGGTGGCTCTGGCCGTCTTTTTCATAGGTGACGTAGGGCTGCTCACCCTTCATCTCATGGGGCTGGACGTTGTCGGCCGAATAGATGATCGGCGCGCCGCAGGCTTCGCGGGCCTGCATCAGGTCACGGGTGACTTCGGTCTGGCCGTAGACCATCACCGTCTTGCCGCCGGTGAGCGCCTTGAGGTCGACGCGGATGCGCTTGCCGCCGACCAGCAGTTCGACGCCATCGTGCACCAGGCCTTCGGCGTCCATGCGCTCGCAGACACCGGCTTCGCGCAGCAGATCGACCGTCCCCTGCTCGAGCACCCCGGCACGGATGCGGCCCAGCACGTAGTCCGGGGTCTGGCGTTCGAGAATCACGGTGTCGATACCGGCCTTGTGCAACAACTGGCCAAGCAACAGCCCGGAAGGGCCTGCACCAATAATGGCTACCTGAGTCTTCATTGTTCTTGTCTCGCTTGGGGGCTCCACACGCCGCCTGGGCAGCATCTTGGAGCTTTTGTTGTTATTGACCCCTGCATTTTTGCTGACAAAAACCGCCAGAAAAGGTGATATTGCTCCGGTTAATTGCACTTTTGAACATTCGGTTCGATTATCGAACAACGCCATGCTACCCGGCAGGTTGCCCACAATGACAAGATCCAGCCTTCCCAGAATCCCCGTGTTCAAGCTGTACGGTGAAAACCAGGCCTGGCCGACACCCGACTTGCTGCACTGCGAATCCATCCCCAAGCGCAGCAGCCTGCACCACTGGGAGATCAAACCGCACCGCCACGCCGACCTGTTCCAATTGCTGTATGTCCGACGCGGCCACGCCCGGCTGGAAATCGAAGGCAAGCGCAGCGACGTGCATGAGGCAGCGATCCAGGTGATCCCGCCCATGACCGTGCATGGCTTTCAGTTTTCCGCCGACATCGATGGCTACGTACTGACCCTGGGCGCCCCGCTGGTGGCGCAACTGGAGGCCCAACTGGGCGCGCCGCTGAGCGTCCTGGCGTCGATTGGCTGCTACCCCCTGGGCCGCGACCGCCAGGCCCTGCACACCTTGATTCATGTGCTGCACCGAGAATACGAAGGCAGCGCCCCGGCGCGCGAGGTGCTGCTGCACTCACTGATTACCAGCCTGATGGTCTGGATCAGCCGCCAACGCCAGCAAAACATCCACCCGGGCAACCGCGACGAGCGCAACCAGCACTTGCTGGGGCGCTACATCAAACTGGTGGAGCAGCACTACCGCGAGCACCTGTCGGTGGATCACTTCGCCCACCGCCTGGGCATCTCCAGCGTGCACCTGAACATCCTCTGTCGCGAGCTGGCCGGGCAGACAGCCTTGCAGATCATTCACCAACGCCTGCTGCTCGAAGCCCGGCGCAACCTGATCTACACCAACATGAGCATCAGCCAGCTCTCGGACAGCCTGGGCTTCAGCGATCCCACCTACTTCTCGCGGTTCTTCAGGCGGCTGTGCGGGCAGACGCCCAATGCGTTCCGCCAGTCCGCCTCCACCGGCCCGTAGGAGCGGGCTTGCCCCGCGATGGATCTCGAATCCTGCCGACAGATTCATGCTTGCCGGTAACCCGCGTCACCGTTGCGGCTGGATGTGCACGACTCGGGGGCCATCGCGGGGCAAGCCCGCTCCCACAGCCAGCGCAGGTCAGCAAGAGCGCAGCGAATTGTGCTCTTGATCTTGATCTGGCTTTTGATCTACCCGCCCCGTTAACCAGAAGGGCCGAACGGAGGTGTCGTGGAGGGGCTAGCGCGCAGCGCCTTCGGCGAATGCCGAAGTTGCGAAGCGTAGCGTTGCTTGCAACGCGTAGCTCGCAATGCCCCGTAGCGACACCGCAGTGAGGGGACTCGCAGCGCAGCGGAGAGCCCCTGGTGGGCGAGAATTTTTTGCTTACTTTTTTTTCGACTGAAAAAAAGTAAGGCGCCGTAAGGGCGCAAAGGTGATTCAGCGTCACCCTGGCCAATGGATAAGACCACCAACACCAACACCACATCGCGAGGCCGGTGATGGTCCTACCCGATGTGCACGACTCGGAGGCCATCGCGGGGCAAGCCCGCTCCTACCGAGAGTTTTATTCATCTTGCTGAATTTTCTTAATAAATCCCGCCAAGCAAAACCCGATCAGTTAGTTAACTGATTGATAAATAAGGAGATAAAACCTGGCACGCATATTGAGAGGGTCCCGAGCGAATCACTCATAACAATAAGGCTGACCTCTCATGTTCAAACGCTCCCCTCGCCACCTCACCGCCGGCCTGCTCCTGAGCACCTGCGCCTTGCACGCCCATGCCACCGAAGGCGGCATTTCTTCCTGGCCCAATGGCATCGAAATCTACGGCATGGGCATCCTGCCGCCGCCAGGCACCTACGCCCAACTCTTCGTCGGTAATTACCTGGCCGACAGCCTGCGCGACAACAGCGGTGACAAGGCTGCCGACATCGACCTGCGGGTCACCACCCTGGCACCGCGCTTTGTCTGGGTCACCGAGCAAAAGGTATTCGGCGGCGATCTGGGTTTTCACGCCCTGCTGCCGCTCAACGACATGCGCCTGAACGTCAAGAACGGCCCCCACGACCACAAGCGCGGCATCGGCGATGCCCACCTGGGCCCGGTGATCGGCTTTCACCCCAGCGAAAAATTGCACATCGCCACCGGCGTCGATTTCGTCCTGCCCACCGCCAGCGAATACGACGAGGACGACCTGATCAACCTGGGCAACCACTACTACACCGTGCAAGCCGTGCTGGCGATGACTTACCTGGACCCCGACGGCCTGAACGCCGACATCCGCCTGATGCACGACTACAACTTCGAGAACCGCGCGACCCATTACCAGTCCGGTCGCGAGTTGCACGCCGACTACACCCTGGGCTGGGGCCTTGGCAATGGCTGGGTGGTGGGCGTTGGCGGGCATGCCTATCAGCAGATCAGCGACGACAAATGCAGCGCCAGCGACTGCGACGCCGCCGCCCTGGTCGATGCCAGCGACGGCAACCGTGGCCGCTCTTTCTCCATCGGCCCCGCCGTGCAGTACAGCAGCAAGCAGGGCTGGATGTTCAGCGCCAAATGGCAGGATGACTCCGGCGTGCGCAACCGCACCGAAGGCCAGACCTACTGGTTCAAGTTCACCACCGCGCTCTGACGCGAGCGTCCGGTCAGCTGCCCTTGAGCCGGTAGCTGACCTGGGCGCGGCTCATGCCGAGCATCTGCGCGGCGGCGGTGACATTGCCACCGGAGCGCTCCAGTGCCAGTTGCACCAGGCGCCGTTCGATCTCTTCCAGCGAGGTGCCCAGCACCCGCTGCTGGCCGCTGAAGAACGCCTGCAGGCTGGCCAGCTCCGGCGCCCCGCCATCGGCCATGTGCGCCGCGCCACTTTCAGTCGCCGGCAGCGGTGCAGGCGCTACCTTGCCCATGGCCAGGCGCCCTTCCGTGGTCAGGCCGATGGCAGCCTCCATCAATGGCGCACCGGCTTCGGCCAGGTGCACCACGTCCATTGCCTCGCCATCACTGGCCGCGATCACGCCGCGCTCGACCAGGTTCTGCAGCTCGCGAATATTGCCGGGAAAACGGTAAGTCAGCAGCGCATTGACCAGGCGCATGCTGAAGCCCGTCAACTGGCGGCCGTGACGCTGGCTGAAGGTGCGCAGGAAGTAGCTCATCAACAGCGGGATGTCTTCACGCCGCTCACGCAGCGGCGGCAAGTGAATAGGGAACACATTCAGGCGGTAGAACAGGTCTTCACGAAAGCGCCCCGCCTCCACTTCACGACGCAGGTCCAGGTTGGTGGCGGCGATCACCCGCACATCCACCAGAATCGGCGCACTGCCGCCCACCCGCTCGATTTCGCCTTCTTGCAGGGCGCGCAGGATCTTGCTTTGCGCATGCAGGCTCAAGGTCCCGATTTCATCCAGGAACAGCGTGCCGCCGTGGGCCCGCTCGAAGCGCCCCGGCCGCGAGCGTTCGGCACCGGTGAAGGCACCGCGCTCGACCCCGAACAACTCGGCCTCCACCAGGTTCTCCGGCAGGGTCGCGCAATTGAGCGCCACCATCGGGATGTGCTGGCGACTGCTGGCCTGGTGCAGGGTACGGGCGAACAACTCCTTGCCCACCCCCGACTCACCGGTCAGCAACACCGTGGCCTGGGTCGGCGCTACCCGATGCAGCAATTGGCTGGCCGCCACGAAGCTTGCCGAGATCCCCACCAACTGCTTGCCGTCGGCAGGCACTTCAAGGTCGGCCACCGGTGTCTCGACACCCGCGTGATAGGCACTGCGGCTGAGAAAATCACCGGGGTCCAGGTAAGCCAGGTCGATGTCGATGTCGTCCCACTGCTCGGCAGGCTTGCCGACGATCCGGCAGGCGCCGTGGCCCATGGCCCGGCACTGGTGCTCGCGAAACACCACCAGGCGTCCGAGCAACGAGGAGGCATAGCCGCTGGCGTAGCCGATCTCCATCCAGCACGCCGGCTCCCCGCCCAGGCCGTAGGCAGCAATGTGCTCATCGACCTCCAGGGAGTTGTGCCAGAGAAACTCGGAATAGAAATGACCGATGCTCGAGTCGATCTCGAAGCGCACCACCTCGACATTGACCATGCCTTCGAGCATGTGCAGGCGCGGGCCTGCGCTATAGAGGCTGGCGTGGTCGCCCTCGGGCCATTGCTCGCTGACCTGGGCGGCATCGCGGGCACCGGCTTGCCAGCCAATGCGGGTGAGCAGGCCACGGGCCTTGTCCAGGCCCAGGGCGTCGATCAGCTCGTGGCGAATGGCACCAAAAGCCGAGCCTTGCAGCAGCATCATGCGCTGGCCACACAGCCAGATGCTACCGTCCTGGGGCGCAAAGGCCACCGACTCGGCCAGTTGCTCGGCCGAAGGCAGGCCGGTGCTGCCGAATTGATTGGTGCGATCGACGATCACGCGCTTGTGCCGGCCCAGCAGCTGCTTGAAAAACGCTTCGTCCACGGGCCGACCCGATTTGCCAGGTGTTGTAGGAGTCATAGGCAATAAGTGCAAGGCAGAAGGTAAGGCCTCCAGTATGCCCCCCGCCCCGGCGGGGTCAATCGGCAGGCAGTCGCGGCGCGCAGGCAACAGCGGAAAACGTCCGATAACCGCACGGATTCTTCCCGACCCCGCCGCGCTGCCGAGCTTTCTGCAAACGCCGGATTCTCTGCATAAATTTTCGCACCCAGGCGGCGACTGCCATGGCTTAAAAACCCCACACATACATCCAAGCTATTGTTTTTACGGACTTTTTATCCATAAAACCGAAATGGCACGATAGTTGTTAAGGGCTGTTCATCGCAATGTCACAACAAAAGAGAGAAGCCGATGACACCTACCCGCCCTGCCTACCAGAACCTTCATCTGCAGCCATTGGCCGGCCAGTGGCGCGCCGGCAGTGCCGAGCGCTCGCTGACGGTGACCGACCCTTTCAACCAGCAGGCCCTGCTGCACATTCCCCTGGCCACCCGCGACGACCTCGACGCCGCCTACCGGGGCGCCCGGCAGGTACAGGCCGAATGGGCCGCACAAGCCCCGGCCGTCCGCAGCCAGGTGATGCTGGCAGCGGCGCGTATTTTTGATGAACGCCGCGAAGAGATCATCGACTGGATCATCCGCGAATCGGGCAGCACGCGGATCAAGGCCCAAATCGAATGGGGCGCCGCCCGCGCGATCATCCTCGAGTCGGCCAGCCTGCCCAGTCGCGTCCACGGGCGTATCCTCGCCTCGAACATCCCCGGCAAGGAAAGCCGCGTGTACCGCAAGCCCCTGGGCGTGATCGGGGTGATCAGCCCATGGAATTTCCCCCTGCACCTGACCGCCCGCTCCCTGGCCCCTGCCCTGGCCCTGGGCAATACCGTGGTGGTCAAGCCCGCCAGCGACACGCCGGTCAGCGGCGGCCTGCTGCTGGCGCGCATTTTTGAAGAAGCCGGCCTGCCGGCGGGTGCCCTGAGCGTGGTGGTCGGCGCCGGAGCCGAGATCGGTGACGCCTTTGTCGAGCACCCGGTGCCGGCGTTCATTTCCTTCACCGGCTCGACCCAGGTGGGTCGCACCATCGGCCGCATCGCCAGCGGCGGCGAACACCTCAAGCACCTGGCCCTGGAGCTGGGCGGCAACAGCCCGTTCGTGGTGCTGGCCGATGCCGACCTGGAGCAGGCGGTGAATGCCGCCGTGGTCGGCAAGTTCCTGCACCAGGGCCAGATCTGCATGGCGGTCAACCGCATCATCGTCGAGCAACCGCTGCTGGCGGCCTTCACCGAACGCTTCGTCGAGCGGGTCAAGGCCCTGCCATGTGGCGACCCGAGCCTGCCCGGCACGGTGATTGGCCCGGTCATCAATGCACGGCAACTGGCCGGTCTTCAAGAAAAAATCGCCACCGCCCGGGCCGAAGGTGCGCAGCTGCTCACCGGCGGCCAGGCCCAGGGCAATGTGCTGCCCCCCCATGTGTTCGGCAGCGTCACCGCCGACATGGACATCGCCCACGCCGAAATCTTCGGCCCGCTGGTGGGCATCCAGGCCGCCCGCGATGCCGAGCATGCCCTGGAACTGGCCAACCGCAGCGAGTACGGGCTGTCCAGCGCAGTGTTCACCGCCAGCCTTGAACGCGGCGTGCAGTTCGCCCAGCAGATCCATGCCGGCATGACCCACATCAACGACATCCCGGTCAACGACGAACCCAACGCACCGTTCGGTGGCGAGAAGAACTCGGGCCTCGGGCGCTTCAACGGCGACTGGGCCATCGAGGAGTTCACCACCGACCACTGGATCACCGTGCAGCACCGCCCTCGGGCCTATCCATTCTGATTGCCTTGCCTCTACCCATAACAATAAGGAGTCCCCAATGTCCCTACTACCCAACCGCCCGGCTGTGCGACGGACCGTCAATGCCTGCCTTGCCCTGCCCCTGATCCTGCTTGCCGGCACTGCCGCCGCCGATGGCGACGGTGTGTGGAAAGGCGGCGAGAACGTCTACGCCAAAGTCTGCGGCCACTGTCACGAAGGCCAGGTCGGCCCGCAAATCAAGGGCCGGCAACTGCCGCCGGCGTACATCAGCGCCGTGGTGCGCAACGGCTTCCGGGCCATGCCGGCGTTCCCGGCCTCGTTCATCGACGACAACGCCCTGCAGCAGGTGGGCGAGTACCTGGCCAAATCCCCTGCCCCTGCAGCCAAACCGTGAGGGCCCGAGCATGATGACTATCGAACGTCGCGCGTTGCTCAAGGGCATGGCCGTGGGTGGAGTGGCCGGCGTGGCCATGGCCAGTTCAGGCCTGGGCCTGGCCGGCACGGTGCTGGGCCGCAGCGTCCCGGCGCAGGGTGCGAGCCTGGCCATTATCAGCCCCGAGGTCGCAGGCTCGGCTTTTGTCCGGGGCCTGCAAGCAAGCCCGGCCAGCCCGCAAATCCAGGTCCTGCCCACGGGCCTGGAACTGGCGTTTGTCCTCGGCCTGCAGCAACGCCTGGCCAACGGCAAGGGCCAGCGCCTGGTCGGCCTGGTGGACGATGCCAGCGCCGCGCTGATTGTTGACGTCGCCCGCAGTGCCGGCGCCCGCCTGCAGTGGCTGGGCCAGCACAGCGCCACAAAGGGGCGCTCGGCGCACCGCTTGCTCAGTGCCCAGGTTTCACACGGCTGCGCCCTGCACCTGGGCCAACACCTCAATGCCTGCGGCCAGGGTTTCAGCCTGCACGAACAGCGCCTGCACAGCCCGGCACCCACCCTGGACGTGGCAGCCGCCAGTCGCACCCAAAGCGGTGACCAATGGGCCGCCACCCTGGGTTACGCCCTGGCCGTACTGGGCAGCACCGACACGGGCCAGGCGCCGCTGATTGCCCACCGTCCACCGGCACTGACCGGCACCTACGTGTCGTTCTCGATCGCAGTCTGAAGGATTCCAACATGAGCCAAGCAACCGCCAACACCCTGTTGCCCCGTGGCGTCAACGACGCCAACTTCCAGCAAGCCATCGCCCAGTTCCGCGCCCTGCTGGGCGATGAGAATGTGCTGGTCAAGGATGAGCAGCTGATCCCTTACAACAAGATCATGATGGCCGTGGACAACGCCGAACACGCACCGTCTGCCGCCGTCACTGCCACCACCGTCGAGCAGGTGCAAGGCGTGGTGAAGATCTGCAACCAGTTCAAGGTGCCGGTCTGGACCATCTCCACCGGCCGCAACTTCGGTTACGGCTCGGCCGCTCCCGGCCAGCGCGGCCAGGTGATCCTGGATCTGAAAAAGATGAACAAGATCCTCCACGTCGACCCTGAGCTGTGCACCGCCCTGGTCGAACCCGGCGTCACCTACCAGCAACTCTACGACTACATCCAGGAGCACAACCTGCCGCTGATGCTGTCGTTCTCCGCGCCGTCGGCCATCGCCGGCCCCCTGGGCAATACCATGGACCGCGGCGTGGGCTACACCCCCTACGGCGAGCATTTCCTGATGCAGTGCGGCATGGAAGTGGTACTGGCCAACGGTGACCTGTACCGCACCGGCATGGGCGGGGTCAAAGGCGACAACGCCTGGCAAGTGTTCAAGTGGGGTTACGGCCCGACCCTGGACGGCATGTTCACCCAGGCCAACTACGGCATCTGCACCAAGATGGGCTTCTGGCTGATGCCCAAGCCGCCCGTGTTCAAGCCGTTCGAGATCAAATTCGACAACCAGTCCGATATCGCCGAAATCGTCGAATTCATCCGTCCGCTGCGCATCGCCCAGGTCATTCCCAACTCGGTGGTCATCGCCGGCGTATTGTGGGAGGCCTCCACCTGCAACACCCGGCGCAGCGACTACACCCTGGAGCCCGGCGCCACCCCCGACGCCATCCTCAAGCAGATCCAGAAAGACAAGAACCTCGGCGCCTGGAACGTCTACGCCGCGCTGTACGGCACCCAGGAACAGGTCGATGTGAACTGGAAGATCGTCACCGGCGCCCTCAAACAACTGGGCAAGGGCCGCATCGTCACCCAGGAAGAGGCCGGCGATACCCAGCCGTTCAAATACCGCGCCCAGTTGATGTCCGGGGTGCCCAACCTGCAAGAGTTCGGCCTGTACAACTGGCGTGGCGGTGGCGGTTCGATGTGGTTCGCGCCGGTCAGCCAGGCCCGCGGCAGCGAGTGCGACAAACAGCAGGCGCTGGCCAAGAAAATCCTCAACAAGCATGGCCTGGACTATGTCGGTGAATTCATCGTCGGCTGGCGTGACATGCACCACGTGATCGACGTGCTGTACGACCGCACCAGCCCCGAGGAAACCCAACGCGCCAACGCCTGTTTTGCTGAACTGCTGGATGTGTTCGAGGAGGCGGGCTACGCCGTGTACCGGGTCAACACCGCCTTCCAGGAGCGGGTGGCGCAGAGCTACGGGACGGTCAAGCGCAAACTCGAGCACACCCTCAAACGCGCCCTGGACCCGAACAACATCCTTGCCCCGGGCAAATCCGGCATCGACCTGGCCAACCCCTTCTAACCATCCCGCCCGCCAGCCCCACCTGGCGGGCCCCTCCCCCCATATTGACAACCTGTAGGAGCGGGCTTGCCCCGCGAAAGCCCCTGAATGCCGCAACCATGTCCAGATCCGCAGCATTGCCTACCTTTGCCCTTCGCACACCGCCAACCCAGCCACCACAAATCGTCCCGTCAGTAGGCTGAGTGGAGGCGTTGCGTAGCCGGGTGCAGGCCATGGATGGCCTGCAAGCACCGCAGGGCCAGGGACGGCCCTTCGGTGCGTACAGGCGCAAAGGTGAAGTGGGGGCGCGGCATGGAATGGGTATGTTTGCAGGGTTGAAGGCCGCATCGCGGGGCAAGCCCGCTCCTACCGGTCCAACCTCTACCAACCGAGTCCCTGTAGCCGCTGGCGATAGCCTGGGTCGGGGCTCTGTGCCAGCTCAACCGGCTCAAGTGGGAGCGGGCTTGCCCCGCGAGAGGCCGGTCCAGCCAACAGAACAAGTGTTGGCTGAACGATTGATCGCGGGGCAAGCCCGCTCCTACAGGCCGCTGCGCAGGGCCTTGCGATAGTCCCCCGGCGACTGGCCGGTCCACTTCCTGAACGCCTTGCGAAAGTTGGCGGCCTCGGAGAAACCGACCTGGGCGGCCAGTTCATCCATGGGCATATCGCTCTGCTGCAGAAACTCGATGGCCAGGGCGCAGCGCACTTCATCCAGCACACTCTGGTAAGTGCGCTGCTGTTCAGCCAGGCGCCGGTGCAGCGTGCGGGTCGACATGCCCAGGGCCTCGGCCACCGCGTCCACCCCCGGGAAACGTCCGCTGCGGCTCAGACAGGCCATGCGCACCGACTCGATCAGGTCGGACTCATCCGGCAGGCTGGCAACCAACTGCTGGCAGAACCCCATGGTCATCGCCGAGGTAATCGGGTTGGCATTCGGGCAAGGCAGTTGCAGCACGCTCGCGTCGAAGCGCCACTCCATCACCTCGCTGTTGAACACCACCGGGCAGCGAAACACCGCCTCATAACACTGCCAGTGCTCTGGCGCAGGATAGGGCAACAACAGCCGGACCGAGGGAAAGGGCTTTTCCAGCACGCACTGCACCAGCGAGTGGATCGAGGCAAACCAGAACTCCGTTGCCAGGGGCATCAACTCGCCCAGGGCAAAAAAACCCTGGCCGCTGAACACCCCCTCGCTGCCCTCCAGGCGAAACGACTTCTCGAAAATCGGCCCCAGCAGGCGGATATGCCGGATACCGAAATCGACCGCCTGGCCAAAGGTTTCGCTGCTCATCATGGCGTAGCCAAAGATGCCGAAATCACTCAGGCGCTGCCGCCCACCGGCGCGCAGACCGCTGTCGGCATGGCGCATCAGGCGCTGCATATTGGCGAAGATCACCAGCTTCTGGCGGTGCGAGATACGGGTGTTGGGGTCAAGCATCTGCGCCGGCGAAAGTTCGCTGCCCTGCAGCAGGCCGACCGGGTCCACATCCTGACTCTGCAGCTCGGCCACCAGGGCCGGCAAGCCGAGCATGTTGTGCTGCGGAATATCCAGGGACGTGCCGTAGGCGCCAACGATTAGCTGAGTCATCACAGGGTCTCCCTTTTCCGGTGGCAGAAATTAACCCCCGCACTGGCGTATTACAACCTCCCGCCGCGCAACACAGCGTTGCAGCATCAGCACCATTGCACCACTCGACAACAATAATAAAACCTGAGGCTTTCATGAAACGACTGCTTGCTACCACGCTGGCCGCGTGCGTGCCGCTGATTTCACTGCCGTCGCTGGCAAGCGACGCACCGCTCAATATCGTGCGCATCGGCTATGCCGACATCCAGTTCAACACCGACTCGGGCGACATGACCGGCATGCCGGGCACCACCCCTGATGACATTCAGGCCACGGTGCGCGACAGCGGCACCTTGGCCCTGATCTATGAGCGCAGCCTCGGTGGCCCCTGGTCGCTGGTCGTGCAGTCCGGCGCACCGCCGGTCATTGACTTCGACGGCGCAGGCTCCGCCGCACCACTGGGCAAGGTCGGCAGCGCCCGTGCCTGGTTCCCGGCCGTGCTGCTGGCCTACAACTTCAACGTGCTCGGCGTCCAGCCCTACATCGCCGTGGGGGTCAATTACACCTGGTTCAGCGAAGAGAAAATGACCGCTGCCTACAACACCGCCTTCGGCGGTCCCTCCAGCTCGAAGCTGGATGACTCGGTGGGGGCCGTGGCCAAGGTCGGCGTGGAGGTTCCCCTGATCGGCAACTGGACGGCCGGCTTCTCCTACGCGCGCTACTGGATCGACACCACCGCCACCATCAAGACCCAGACCCCGGGCCTGGGCCAGGTGACCCGCAAGATCGACGTCGAGGCTGATCCAGACGTCTATTCGCTGACCATCGGCTACCGCTTCTGATCCCCCTCCTGCCTTTTGCCCGCGCACTAACGGAGCGCCACACATGACCACTGAACCCATCAACAGCACCTTCGACTACATCGTGATCGGCGGCGGCTCGGCCGGCTGTGTGATCGCCAGCCGCCTGAGCGAAGATCCCTCCCTCAGCGTCTGCCTGCTCGAAGCCGGCGGCGCCGACACCAGCGTGCTGATCCACGCCCCGGTGGGCATGGTTGCCATGCTGCCCACGCGCATCAACAACTGGGCGTTCCAGACCGCGCCGCAGCCAGGCCTCAACGGCCGGCGCGGCTACCAGCCACGGGGCAAGACCCTCGGCGGCTCCAGCTCGATCAACGCCATGCTGTATGTGCGCGGCCATCGCCAGGACTATGACCATTGGGCAGCGCTGGGCAACCAGGGCTGGTCCTACGACGAGGTACTGCCCTACTTCATCAAGTCGGAGCAGAACCACAGCCTCAACGACGAGTACCACGGCCAGCACGGCCCGCTCAGTGTCACCGAGGTGAGCTGCCCCAGCGCCCTCAACGCTGCCTTTATCCAGGCCGCCACGCTCAACGGCATTGGCCGCACCCCGGACTACAACGGCGTCGAGCAGGAAGGCGCGTTCATGTACCAGGTCACCCAGCGCAACGGCGAGCGCTGCAGCGCCGCCAAAGCCTTCCTGACCCCCAACCTCGACCGCCGCAACCTCAAGGTGCTGACCGGTGCCACGGTCGAGCGGGTGCTGCTGGAAGGTGCCCGGGCCGTCGGTGTGCAACTGCGCCACGGCGGCGAGCGCATCGTCCTCAAGGTACGCCACGAAGTGGTGCTCAGCGCCGGCAGCTTCGGCTCGCCCCAGGTGCTGATGCTCTCGGGCATCGGCCCGCGCCATGAACTGCAAAAGCACGGCATCCAGGTTGCCCACGAGCTGCCCGGCGTCGGCCAGAACCTGCAGGACCACATCGACTACGTGTTCACCTACCGCAGCCACGACAAGCGCGACACCTTCGGTTTCTCGCCCACCTTCAGTTGGAAAATGCTCAAGGCCATGGCTCAGTGGAAGCGCGAACGCAAGGGCCTGGTCACCTCGCCCTTCGCCGAATCGGGGGCCTTTTTCAAAAGTCACCCCGCGCTCGAAGTGCCCGACCTGCAACTGATCTTCGTCCCCGCCATCGTCGATGACCATGCGCGCAAGATGCGCCCGGGGCACGGCTTCAGTTGCCACCTGACCCTGCTGCGCCCCAAGAGCCGCGGCACGGTCACCCTGGCCAGCAGCGACCCCAGCGCAGCGCCCGTGATCGATCCGTGCTTTTTCAGCGATCCCCAGGACATGGAGGTGCTGATGCGCGGCACCGATATCCAGCGCGCCATCCTCGACGCCCCGCCCCTGGCGCCCTACCGTGGCAAGCCGCTGTACCCGCTGGTCCAACAGGATCGTCAGGCCCTGGAGCAGGACATCCGCAACCGCGCCGACACCCAGTACCACCCGGTGGGCACCTGCAAGATGGGCCACGACCCGCTGGCCGTGGTGGACGATCAACTGCGCGTACACGGCATCAGTGGCCTGCGCGTGGCCGACGCCTCGATCATGCCGACACTGATCGGCGGCAACACCAACGCCCCCAGCATCATGATCGGCGAAAAGGCCGCCGCCCTGCTGCTGCGCAGCCGTCAGGAGGGATAAGCCATGAACGATCTGTCACACGCGCCCGACACCGAAGAAATCGCGCGCATGCACCACCTGCTGCAACGCCAGCGCCAGGCGTTCGACGCGCAGCCCCACGCCCCGCTGAACGTTCGCCTGAACAACCTCAAGCGCCTGATCGCTGCCTTGCGCCGCTACCGACAGCGCATCGTCGCAGCCGTCGATGCCGACTTCGGGGGCCGCGCCGCGTTCGAGACCCTGCAGATCGAAGTGCTCGGGCCGGTGCTGCATGCACGCCATGCCATCGCCCATCTGCGGCGCTGGATGAAGCCTGAGCGGCGCAAGACCGAACTGCTGTTTTTCGGCAACAAGGCCTGGGTGCAATACCAGCCCAAGGGCGTGGTGGGCATCGTCGGCACCTGGAATTTTCCTTTGTACCTGACCCTGGGGCCGCTGGTGACGGCCCTGGCGGCCGGCAATCGGGCGATGATCAAGGTCTCGGAATTCGCCCCGCACAGCCGCCAGGTGCTGCAGACGATGCTCGCCGAGCTGTTCGATGAAGACGAAGTGGCCGTGTTTGGCGGCCAGTTGGCCAGCGCCCAGGCGTTCACTACCCTGCCCCTCGATCACCTGGTGTTCACCGGTGCGCCACAAGTGGGACACCACGTGATGCGCGCCGCCGCCGAGCACCTGGTGCCGGTCACCCTGGAGCTGGGCGGCAAGTCGCCAGCGCTGGTCGGCGAGCACGCCAACCTTGCGGACGCCGCCTTGCGCATCGCCCACGGCAAAGGCTTCAACGCGGGCCAGGTGTGCGTCGCCCCCGACTACGTGCTGGTGCCCCAGGGCCAGGCCCAGGGATTTGCCCAAGCGCTCAAGCAGGCGTTCGAGGGTCTCTACCCCGACCCTGCCAACAGCGCCGACTACACCAGCATCATCAGCGACCGTCATGCCCAGCGCCTGCAGGCACTGCTGGACGACGCCCGGAGCAAAGGCGCGAAAGTCACGAGCTGCCGAAACACCTCCAGCTCACCTCGGCGCCTGGCGCTACAGGTGATCACCGGGGTGAACGACGAAATGCGCGTGGCCCAGGAAGAAATCTTCGGCCCGCTGCTGCCCGTCATCGAGTACCGCGACCTGGACCAGGCCATCGACTACATCCGTGCCCGCCCCCGGCCTTTGGCGCTCTACCCCTTCGGCCTGGATGCACGGCAGAACGAGCATGTGCTTGAACAGACCCACAGCGGCGGCGTGACCCTGGATGACTGGGCCTGGCATGCCTTCCAGCACGACCTGCCCTTCGGCGGCATCGGCAACTCGGGGATGGGCTCGTACCACGGCGAAGAAGGCTTTCGGGCCTTGTCCCATGGCAAGGCGGTGCTCAAACGCCAGCGCTGGTTCCCCACGCAATTGTTCTATCCGCCCTATGGCCGCTGGGTGCAACGCCTGGCCGTAAGGTTCTACCTGGGCAAACCGTGAGACATGCCCCACAGCCTGGCTGTGGGGCACCCGGCAGGCGGGCGGCTTCGATCTATAATCACAGCTTCCTCAGCAGTGGATACACCCGATGCAGCCCAAGCCATCGCCCGCGTCGCGTTCCCGCCTGTTTCTGCCACTGGCCTGCCCACGCCCCCGGCGCACGGTAATCCTGTGTTTTCTGGCAGCCTTCGCCATCACCCTGGTGCTTGCCGGGCGCCAGTACTGGCAACTGCATCAGCGTGAACTGGAAGACCGCCAGCACAACCTGCACTTGCAAGCGCTGGCCATCGAGACGGTGGTGTACCACGGCAAGAGCCAGCTGCAGTTCTTGCGCAGCATCGCCGAGCGGGTGCTGGTCGAGGCCCAGAACCAGCCGTCGATGCGCCGCAACGACGCGATCGACCTGGCCGTGCGCAACAGCCATCAGCCGGTCTGGGGTTTGCCGGTACCCAAATCGGATGCACCGATCCGCGCCATCGGCGATGCCCAGGTAGCGACCATTCACGGTCTCAGTCGCGACCATGAACAGCTGGTCGAAGACCTGCACCTGTCGCGGGCCATGAGCCAGGTGTTGCCGGCACAGTTCCAGAGCGGCGGCAACCTTGAGCGAATCCTGTTCCTGACCACCTCCGGCATCGTCATCGCCTACCCCGGGATCGAAGACGATCAACTGGAGGCCGTGCTGCGCAAGTTCACCAGCTCCCCGCTGATGCACCTGGGCCGTGCCTACAGCGAAGACCTGGACATCACCTTCTACCCCTTGCCCGGCGGCGACTTCGACAAGATCCCGCACCTGCTGCTCAGCTCGCCGGTGTACCTGAACGCCGTGATGCGCGGGGCGCTGATCTACGACCTCCCGCAGAACAAGGTGCAGGAATACCTGTACCAGACCACCGAGGAAGACGAACACCACGCCCTGATCGACAACCAGGGCAACCTGATCGCCTCCAGCGACCAGGTCTTCACCCCCCATGAAGGCAACTGGCTGACCACCCTGCCGGCCAGCCCCAGGCCGGTGGCGCTGCCGACCCTGTTCCAGCGCGACCACGGCACGGTGGAGCTCGATCAAGGCTATCTGCAGTACCGCGAGCTCGAAGGCATCGACCTGATGCTGGTCAACTACATCAGCGCCGCCGACCTGCGCACGGCGGTCAACGGCCAGATGGACATCCTGTTCCTCGGCGTCTGGGCGCTGCTGGCCCTGTTGATGGGGCTCACCCTGTACATCGTCGACCGGCTGTTCAAGGGCCAGTTGCGCCTGAACCGGCAACTGCGCGAAATAGGCCTGGTCGACAGCCTGACCCAGCTGGCCAACCGCCGGCGCCTGCAGGCCGACTTCGGCGGTCTGCTCCAGCGCCTGCAGAGTGATCAGCCGGTGGCCCTGTGGATGCTCGACATCGACCACTTCAAGAACATCAACGACAGCTGGGGCCACAGTGCCGGCGACGAGGTGATCAAGCACCTGGCGACATTGCTGCGAGCGCTGGTACGCAACAAGGACCTGGTGGTGCGGTACGGCGGCGAGGAGTTCTGCGTGGTGATGCCCGAGACTTCACTGGCCGACGCCACCCGGGTGGCCGAGCAACTGCGCAGCGCCACCGCCCAGTCGGTGTGCGTGCCCGATGCCAGCACCCTGCTGGTCAGCGCGCCGTCGCTGGAAATCCACCTGACCGTCTCCATCGGCGTGGCGGAGCTGCGCGTCGATGGCTGCCAGGGCCTGGAAGACCTGGTCGCCACCGCCGACCGGCGCCTGTACGCGGCCAAGAAAAGTGGCCGCAACCGCGTGGTCAATCACGACTGAGCAACGGGCCTGCATGTTTTTTGTCGTCTGCGGCTTGCTGGGCCGCAAAACCCGAGCCTTACGCTCGGCCGGGTGTGCCATAACGACAATAAAACGGAGACACCATGCCCCTTCCCACCTTGTTCCCACGGGCTCGCCTGGCGAGCCTGATTGCCCTCGCCTGCCTGGGCCAGCCGGTGTATGCCGACCCTGCAAGCAGCGCCACCCCGGCCAGCACCCAGACCACCAACAGCAATGCCGCCGTACTCCAGCAGCGCCCGTTCAGCAACGACGCCGACTACGCCGCCGTCACCCGTGGATTGCTCGCCCCCTTCAAGGGCCAGGTGGTGGACGCCAATGGCAAGCCGGTCTGGAGCCTGGCCAGCTACGACTTCCTGAACCACAAAGACAGCCCCGCCACGGTCAACCCGAGCCTCTGGCGCCTGGCCCAACTGAACAATCACGCCGGATTGTTTGAAGTGACGCCGGGCCTGTACCAGGTACGCGGCATGGACCTGGCCAACATGACCATCATCGAGGGTGACGACGGGCTGATCATCATCGACCCGCTCACTACCACGGAAACCGCCCGCGCCGCCCTCGACCTGTACTACCAGAACCGCCCGCACAAACCGGTGGTGGCGGTGATCTACAGCCACACCCACACCGACCACTACGGCGGGGTGCGCGGCGTGATCGACGAGGCCGACGTCAAGGCCGGCAAGGTCAAGGTGCTGGCGCCTTCCGGGTTCATGGAACACGTGATGAGCGAGAACGTCTACGCGGGCAACGCCATGAGCCGCCGCGCCCAGTACCAGTTCGGCCTGTACCTGCCGCGCGGCGAGCAGGGCCAGGTGGACGCCGCCATCGGCAAGGCGGTGGCCATCGGCGGCACCATCACCCTGATCCCGCCCACCGACCTGATCAGCCAGCCCTACGAGACCCGCCGCATCGCCGGCATCGACCTTGAATTCCAGCTCACCCCCGGCACCGAAGCACCGTCGGAGATGAACCTCTATCTGCCCGCGTTCAAGGCCCTGGGCATTGCCGAAAACGCCTCGCAGACCATGCACAACATCCTCACCCCGCGCGGTGCCCAGGTCCGTGATGCCAAGGCCTGGTCGCAGTACCTGGATGCCAGCCTCGGGCGCTACGGCGACAAGGCCGAGGTGTTGTTCGGCCAGCACAACTGGCCGACCTGGGGCGGCGAATCGGTACGCACCCTGCTGGCCGACCAGCGCGACATGTATGCCTTCCTCAACGACCGCACCCTGCACCTGCTCAACCAGGGCCTGACGCCCATGGAAATCGCCCAGAACATGCAGAAGCTGCCGGGCGAGCTGCAGAACAAGTGGTACACCCAGGGCTACTACGGCTCGCTCAGCCACAACTCGCGGGCCGTGTACCAGCGCTACATGGGTTTCTACGACGGCAACCCGGCCAACCTCAACCCGCTGCCGCCGGTAGAGAGCGCACGAATGACGGTCGAGGCCATGGGCGGTGGCGAAGCCGTGCTGGGCAAAATCCGCACGGCAATGGACAAGGGCGAATACCGCTGGGCTGCGCAACTGGGCAACCAACTGCTGTTTGCCGAACCGCAAAACCCCAAGGCCCGCGCCATCCAGGCCGAAGCCCTGGACCAACTGGGCTACCAGAGCGAGAACGCCAACTGGCGCAACATCTACCTGACCGGTGCCATGGAGTTGCGTAACGGCGTACCGAAAAACCCGGGCAGCTCGGTGTCGGCGGACATGGTCCGCGCGCTCACCCCGCAGATGTTCTTCGACTTCATGGCAGTGCGCGTGGATGTCGACAAAGCCGTGGGCCACGACATGAACCTCAACTGGCGCTTCAGCGAACCGGACCAGGCATTCAACCTGACCTTGCGCAACGGCGTCCTGACCCACCGCGAAGGCCTGAACCCCAAGGCCGATGCCGGCCTGACCATGAGCAAAGCGACCCTGGAACAGATCAGCCTCAAACAACTGGACTTCCCGACCGCCATGCAAAAAGGCCTGATCAAACTGGAAGGCAACGGCCAGAAATTTGCCGAACTGCTGGGGACACTGGACACCTTCAGCCCGCAGTTCAACATCGTCACCCCCTGATCCCCCTCGCTCCTACCGCTCCAATCGACACTTGCCCGGTGACGGGCAAGACGAACTCTACAAACCGGGTCCCCGTAGCCGCTGGCACCAGCCTGCGATCGGCCGCGCAGCGGTCGTGCTTCTGTGCCAGCTCAACCGGCTCAGAGAGGGAGCGGGCTTGCCCCGCGAGAGGCCGGTACAGCCAACAAAATGGCTGTTGGCTGAACGATTGATCGCGGGGCAAGCCCGCTCCTACCGCTCCAATCGGCACCTGCCCGGTGACGGGCAAGACGGTCTCTGCAAACCGGGTCCCCGTAGCCGCTGGCGCCAGCCTGCGATCGGCCGCGCAGCGGTCGTAATGGAACACGCACACAACGCTATATCCCTGTGCAATCTCTCCTAACCGGCGACTGCTGCGCAGTCGATCGCAGCCTCGTTCCTCGACAGCGGCTACACATCTGGCCAGCCCCTCGTAACCGCTGGCGATAGCCTGGGGCGTGGCTCTGTGCTGGGCTCAAGTGGGAGCGGGCTTGCCCCGCGAGAGGCCGGTACAGCCAACAGAACAGGTGTTGGCTGAACCATTGATCGCGGGGCAAGCCCGCTCCTACCGGTCCCAATCGGCACTTGCCCGGTGACGGGCAAGACGAACTCTACAAACCGGGTCCCCGTAGCCGCTGGCGCCAGCCTGCGATCGGCCGCGTAGCGGTCGTGCTTCTGTGCCAGCTCAACCCGCTCCTACCGGTCCAAATCGGCACTTGCCCGGTGACGGGCAAGACGTTCTCTGCAAACCGGGTCCCTGTAGCCGCTGGCGCCAGCCTGCGATCGGCCGCGTAGCGGTCGTGGTTTTCTGCAGTTACTTGGCCCACCGCCGCAATTCAGACGGTGTGTAGTCATCCGTCTTCGCGGTGAACCCAACCCGCATCGGCGCTTTTTCTTCGTTGCTCAATCCACCCGCGTAATACCGCCCCGAGATCAGGTCGTAGGAGGTCTCCAGGACGTTGTAGGTAAAGTCATGGTCGTAATGCTGGATCGCATGCAACTCGGAACTGCGCCACAACTCTCCACGGCTGTCGTACTGGTCCACCTGGGCAATCTGCCAGCTGTCTTCATCCACGTAGAAGCGACGCTTGCTGTAGATGTGCCGCGCCCCCGGTTTGAGCGTGGCCTCCACGACCCACACACGGTGCTTCTCGTAACGGGTATAGGCCGGGTTGATGTGATTGGGCGTTACCAACTGCGCAAGGCTCACTGAACGACTCCCGAGCCGGTAACTGTTGTAGGGAATCAGCATTTCCTGCTTGCCCACCAGCTTCCAGTCGAAGCGATCCGGTGCGCCGTTGAAACCATCAATGTTGTCAGCCGTGATCAGCCCATTGCTGTAGCGCGCACTGTTGTCGTAGGCCAGCATCGGCGCGCGGCGCACCCGGCGCTGGGCCGGCAGGTACTGCCAGGCCGAACGCGGCTCGCTGACCTGGTCGACCGGTTCATGCACCAGCACGGTTTCACCCGCCAGGCGCGCCGGTTCCAGGATCCGGCTCTTGAACATGAACAGCACATTGGACGTCGGCTCAAGGCCATTGACCGCTTCGGCAAAACTCACCAACGACTGTGCCCGGATAAAACTCGCCGCACCGTTCTCGCGCACCAGGGCAATGCTGCTGAATCGCTCATAGCTGCCCCCGCGCCAGCGGGTCATGTGGTTCCACATCACCTCGATACCCTCGGTGGGCAGCGGGAAGGGAATGCCGCGTACGTAGTCATGCAGGCCGTTGCCCCCATCGGCCAGGGTGGTCTTGCCGGCGTTCACCCGGCTGTCGGCCAGCACCGGCGCCGGCAGCCGTGCCGTGCGATGGCTGGGGTACACCGGCATCTGGAAGCTGGCCGGATAGCGCTTGAACATCGCCACCTGGCCCGGGCTGAGCAACGCCTGGTACTGGGCCAGGTTCTGCGCCGTCACGGTGTACAGCGGCTTTTCGCTGGCGAACGGGTCGCTGTAGCCGCCATTGCTGTCGATACTGCCGGCGCTCTTGTCCAGGCCGCCGGTCCAGGCCGGGATGCTGCCGTCGGCATTGCCTGCGCGCTCCGAGCCCATGGGGGTGAGGGTCTTGTCCAACGCACCAAGGTCGTTGCTCTTGGCCTGGACCAGGGCACTGACGCACGTCAGGGCCAACAACAGGGGATGAATACGCATTGTTATTGTTCTCCTTAGAAATCGACCTTGAAACTGACCGAGGCGAAGTCGCGGTCATCCAGGGTGCTGTAGTCGTTGCTGCCAAAAAAGCTGTTGTAGGCAAGCTCCACGCTGTAGTCGTTGAGGTAGTTGGCGGTCAGGCTCAAGCCCAGGGCTTGCTGGCCTTCCTGGAACGGCCCGACCGGATCGTAGGAATAGCCCTCGACGTCATGACGCCAGTTGACGGCCGGAATCAGATTCACCCCCGGCAGCACATCGCTGTACTCAAGGCTGGCGCGCAGCCGATAGCCCCACGACCAGTCAGTGGTAAAGCCCTTGTCGGTGCAGTAGCGGTTGGTCACCCCCGAGGCTGGCGTATTGCAGGCCGTGCCATTGAGTGGCGCGCTGCGGCCGAAGGCGGCATTGCGCCCCAGACGCTCATCGCCCAGGTCGTCGATATGCACCACCCCCACCTCGCCGAACAGGCTCAGGCGCGTGGCTCCGAGCACGTTGTCGATGGCTTGGGTGGCGGAGCCGGTCCACTGCCACACGCCCTTGCGCTCCCAGGCGTCCAGGCGGTCACCGGCACGGATGTTGAAGTCCGCTGGCAATTGCAGCCACGAGCTGCCGGGCGCTCCCGACACCACGGCGGTGACGACATCCGGGGCGTTGAACGACAAGGGCATGTTCGGCCGGTAACTCAACTCGGTGGCCAGCGAGATCCCGCTGTAGGGCTCCACGCCCGTGAGGCTCACGCCATACAGACGAATGTCCTCGGGAAAGGCCGCTGCATACGACGGCCCTTGGCCGCCACCGGGAAAGGTGCCCGGCAGGCTGACGTTGCGGGCGTCGAGGCTCAGGTACGGCAGGCGCGAGTGGTAGTTGATGAAGTACAGCGCCGCCTCGGCATCGTTGAGCGCCGGCAGCATCTGGCGCATGGCGAAACCGAACTGGCCGGTGTCCGACGGTGAGTCGTTGCCCCGCGAGGTGGCGTACAGCCCGCTGGCCTGCATCTGCCGGTCGCTCAGCACCTGGCTCAGGTACAGCGGCCCGCACCCTGGCTGGATCACATCGCTGGCGGCAAAGAACGTACCGCAACCATCGAGCACACTCGGGCGCCAGTTGTATTGGTAGAAACCTTCCAGGTTGAGGGTGTCGGAAATGCCCAGGCTGAACGACAGCATCTCCACCGGCAACTGGCCTTCCTTGATCTCGACGCCCGGGCGATTGAAGGCGGTGATGTCCAGTGGGTTGATCACGTTGATCCCGTTCTGGATCAACAGCGCTTCGCCCCAGGACAACACCTGCTTGCCCACCTTGACGTTGAGCGGATGGCCACCGACCTCAACGTCTTTCCAGAGGTAGGCATCGAGCGCCTCGAAGCCCTGGAACTTGGCCAGGTCGTCCCAGCCGCTGTCGTCAAAGTCCTTGAAGCGGCCATCGCGTGTTTCATAGGCGTGGTCGTACCAGTACTTCAGGCGCAGGAAGGCGCCCTGGCCCTGGCCGTCGAGGGCGAGGTCGGTCAGGCCCTTGAACGTCTGGGAGATCGGATCGCCCTTCTCGAAATTCAGCCGGTTGTCATCGGCGCTCACGCTTGAGCCATCGGCCGTCACGCCTTGGGCTTGCAGGGCGTTGGCGCGGGTCATCAGGTGCCGGTTGGGGTGCTGGGTCGACCAGCTGCTGCCCAGGCTCAAGGTGGTACGGGTGGTGAAGCTCCAGTCGTCATTGATGTCGAACGTAGTGGCCTGCAGCGGTGCGGCGACGCTGGCCAGCACCGCCAGCAACAGGGGGGACGGCCTTTTACGGTGGGGTTTGGAACACAGGCGTGCGCCTGCCATTGCTGAGCTTGTTGTTGTCATTATCGAGCTCCATGAGGATTAGCAGCTCGATCACCATGCCCAAGCACCCGGCGCTGGACACAAGCGGTGAACGACAAAAAATATTCACCTTCCCCCCGCGATGGCGGCCTGGCCGTTAGATCGCTTCGCGGGGCACGCCCGCGCCTACCCGAAACTGTTTGGGCGTGATCCCGAACTGCTTGCGAAAGGCGCGAATGAAATTGCTCGGCTGCCGATACCCCAGGCGCTCGGCAATCCGTTCGATCGGCTGGTCCCCCGCCGCCAGCCAGTGCCGGGCCATGTGCAGGCTGTCCTTGCGGCCATCGTCGAAGGCCCCGCCTTGCCACTGGCGCAACATGCTCTGGTGCAGGAAGACATTGGCGCCGGGTAACGGCAACTCCAGCGCCCCGGGCGCCAGGTGCAGGCTCAGCCATTGCCCTTCGCCGGTGCTCACGCCCCAGTCCTGCAACCAGGCCCCCGCCGCTTGCTGCGCCAGCAGCCGGACCCGGGTGAACATCTGCGCGGGCGTCCTGCCAGCACGCCGGGCGATGTTGCGCACCAGGCTCAGCACCGCGGCATCGAGCATGTAGTGATGGGGCTGATGCTGGAACCTGCGCACATGCAGCATCGCCCCGGGTTCCGAGTCGTCCAGGGTCACCAGCACACAGTTGGTCACCAGCGGCAGGTAACGAATGAAGCACTCGAGGCTGGCTCGCACCGTGGCGGCCGAGTCCAGCAGAATGTTCAGGCCTTGCAAGGAGCTGGTGGCCATGCCCGGCACCAGCTCACACCCAAAGGTCGGCCCGGCGCCCGCCGCCTCGCACTCGAGCAGCAACTGCTCGACCTGCAACGCCGGTATCTGGCGATGCTGGTTGAGCCAGGCCGGGTCGATGCCGGCCCGTTGCAACAGCTGTTCGACAGGCAGGCCACAGCCTTTGGCATGGGCAACGAGGGTGGAGGTAAAGGCACTGGAAACAAAAGCACAAGCGAGCATGGCACGTCACGAGAGTGAGTCTGGCCTTGACTTATGCCAGCCGCTCAACTATCCATCAAATGCATAATAAGTATCTGCAATATGCAACAGGTGCATGATGGACCTTCGACAACTGCGTCACTTCGTGGCCCTGGCCGATTACCGTGGTTTCGTGCGCGCTGCCGATGCCGTCAACCTCAGCCAGCCGGCCTTCAGCCGCAGCATCCAGACCCTGGAGCGCGACCTGGACTGCACCCTGGTCGAGCGTGGCAGCCGCGAGTTCCGCCTCACGGGCCAAGGCCAACTGGTGCTGCAACACGCCCGGCGCCTGCTGGCCGGCAGCCAGACCCTGCAAAGCGAACTGCTGCAGTACAACGGCCTTGAGGGCGGTGAGCTGAGCTTTGGCAGTGGCCCCTACCCGGCCCAGTTGCTGGTGCCCGAGGCCCTGGCCCAGTTCATCAACGACCACCCCTTGATCCGCACGCGATTTCACCAGGCAGACTGGGAGCAGTTGGGCACCTGGCTCAAGGAGCAACACATCGAATTCTTCGTTGCCGACTCGCGCTACTTCGTCGACGATCCGCGCTACCAGGTACAACTGCTGCGCCGTCGTCGCGGTCGGTTTTTCTGCCGTGCCGGCCACCCCCTGGCCGACCTGGGCGCGCTCAGGCTCAGTGCCCTGCTCGACTACCCCGTCGCCGGCACGCGCATCCCGCCGATGATTCGCAAGATTCTCGCCCGTGCCCAAGGTGTCGAAGACTTTGTCACCCGTGTGGAGTGTGCCCAGTTCGATGCCATCCGCCGGGTGGTCACACATTCCGACGCCGTTGGCCTGGCCACCGAAGAATCCCTGGCCGAGTGGGTGGCGACGGGCGAAATCAAACTGCTGAGCTTCACCGACAGGGACATCCGCGAAGAAGACCTGCTGCTGCGCTACGGCATCGTCAGCCGCGCCGGCGACTCCCTGACGCCGGCGGCGCAGGCTATGATCGACACGATCCTGCGCGTGGATCAGCAACTGCTCGCGAGCCATCCATGACCCAACACCCTGCGCCACCGCCCAATGCGTTCTACGCCCCCACGCTGTTGCCGGCCATCGAAGAGCTGCAGGCCCGGGGCGTGCCGCTGGAATTGATCGAGGCAGTGTTTCGCCGCAGCCTGTTCGAGTTGCGCACGCCGTTCCTGCGGGTGCCGCTGATGATGTCGCGGCGCTTCTGGGCCCTGGCCCTGGCGCACACCGACGACCCGCTGATTGGCCTGGCGGCCGGCCGGCGTTTTGTCTCCACCGCCACCAACGGCCTGACCTACCTGTTCGATGTGGCCGCCTCGCTGGACAGTGCCTGCAACTACTTTGTCGAGTACTTCCCGTTCTTCAACGGCCACTTTCGCGCCCGCATCGAACGCAGCGACCAGCGCGTCACCCTGCACCTGCGCGATTGCGGCAGCCTCAAGGCCAGTGCACCGATCACCGACTACATCCTCACCAGCCTGCTCAGCATGCTGCGGCGCAAACTGCTGGCCAGCGGCGTGGAGCAAGACCCGATCCTCGCCATCAGCCTGGCCCACCCACCGCCCGCCAACACCGCCGCGCACCCACAGGCCTGGCGCGCACCGGTGAGCTGGGGCCATGCCGAACACGGCATCGAGCTGAACCCGCAATTGTTCTGCCTGGCCTTGACGCCGGGTAACCAGGCGCTGGAACAGATGCTCGTGGACCTGCTGCAGCAAACCCTGCACAACAGCCGCCCGACCTTGCTGGAGCTTGCCTGCGATCATCTGGCCGTGCACCTGGCCGACAGTGACCGCTGGCCGCACTTCTGCCAGCGCCAGCACTTGCTCGAACGCACCGCAGCCCGGCGCCTGAAGGCACTGGGCTGGGGTTTCAGCGAGTTGCTGGACGAATACCGGCGCTACCGCGCCGAAGACTTGCTGCAGGGCAGCGACCTTGAACTGGTGCAGATTGCCGACCAGCTCGGCTACAGCGACGTGCAGAGCTTTCACCGTGCCTGCCTGCGCTGGTTCGACTGCGCGCCCGGCACCTACCGGACGCGCTGAGCGGCGTCAAAGCACTTCGAACAGCCCGGCAGCGCCCATGCCGCCGCCCACGCACATGCTCACCACCACGTACTTGACCCCACGGCGGCGGCCTTCCAGCAAGGCGTGGCCGACCATCCGCGCCCCGCTCATGCCGTAGGGGTGGCCAATGGCGATGGCACCGCCGTTGACGTTCAGCCGGGCCATGTCGATGCCCAGGGTCTGGGCGCAATACAGCACCTGGCAGGCAAAGGCTTCGTTGATTTCCCACAGGCCGATGTCATCCACCGTCAGGCCGTGCTGACGCAGCAGCTTGGGGATCGCCAGCACCGGGCCGATGCCCATCTCCTCCGGTGCCAGGCCGGCCACGGTGATGCCGCGGTACAGGCCCAGCGGCTGGATACCCAGTTGCGAGGCCAGGGTGCCGCTCATCAGCACGCTGGCACTGGCGCCGTCCGACAACTGGCTGGCATTGCCAGCGGTGATGCAGCCGCCTTCGAGTACCGGCGCCAGGGCCTGCAGATCGGCCAGGGTGGTCTGCGGGCGGTTGCCTTCGTCGCGGGTCAGGTGCACCTCTTCATGGCTGATGGCGCCGGTGACCTTGTCGACGACTTTCTTGCGCACCGTCACCGGCACGATTTCTTCGGCAAACAGCCCGGCTGCCTGCGCGGCGGCCGTGCGTTGCTGGGACTGCAGGCTATAGGCGTCCTGGTCCTCGCGGCTGATGCTGTAGCGCTTGGCGACGATCTCGGCGGTCTGCAGCATCGGCATGTAGGCATGTTCGGCCATGCGCACCACGGTCTCGTCCATCTCGGCGCCTGCCGCTTTCATATGCGCGTTCTGCACCAGGCTGATCTGCTCCTGGCCGGCGCCGATGGCCACCTGCATGCCGTCGATCATGATCTGTTTGGCGGCGATGGCGATGGCCATCAGGCCGGAGGCGCACTGGCGGTCGATGGTCTGGCCGCTGACCGACAGTGGCAGGCCCGCCGCCAGCGCCGACAGGCGCCCAAGGTTGGTGGAGGCGGTACCGCCTTGCATGGCGGTCCCCATCACCAGGTCATCGATCTGCCCGGGCTCGATCGCCACGCGCTCCACGGCAGCACGAATGGCCACGGCGCTCATCGACGGCGACTTGAAGTCGTTGAAGGCCCCGCGAAAGGCCTTGGCTATCGGTGTGCGGGCGGTCGAGACAATCACGGCATCTTGCATGGCAAAGCACTCCAGGGTCAGTCACACAGCAAGCGGCCCAATGCCGCCCGCACAGGTTCAGGAATCGGGACGGGGCGATTGCTGGCGCGCTCGACGAAGACGTGGACAAACCGCCCCGCCGCACACGCCTGCCGCTCCCCGGCCTTGAAAATGCCCAGCGCGTAATGCACCGAGCTGTTGCCCAGCTTGCTCACCGCCACCCCCACTTCGATGTGCTCGGGAAAGGCGATGGCAGCGAAGTAGTCGCAGCAGGAATTGACCACATAGGCGATCACCTCGCCCTGGTGGATATCCAGGCCGCCGGCATCGATCAGGTAGGTGTTAACCGCACTGTCGAAAAAGCTGTAGTAGACGACGTTGTTGACGTGGCCATACACATCGTTGTCGTGCCAGCGCGTGGTGATCGGCTGGAAATAGGTGAACGCTTCGCGCAGCGGTGGGTTCGTCACAGGTTCATCTCAATAGGCGGCGCGATAGATCGCCAGGGCATCGTCCTGGCTGACCTCACGCGGGTTATTGACCAGCAGGCGCTGCTGCTGCATGGCATCACGCGCCAGTTGCTCCAGGCTGTCGTGCGGCACACCCGCATCGCGCAAGCGATCAGGCAGGCCACAACGCGGGCTGAGCGCGGCCAGTTCATCGACGAACTGTGCAGTCAGGCTGTGCGGATCGCCCGGCCGCAACCGCGCGCCCAACAGCAACGGCGCAAGCTCGGCGTACAGCGGCGCTGCCACTTTGGCGTTGAAACGCAGCACATGGGGCAGCACCAGGGCATTGGACAGCCCATGGGGAATATGAAAATGCCCACCCAGCGGATAGGCCAGCGCATGCACCGCCGCCACCGGCGCATTGGCAAACGCCTGCCCGGCCAGGCAGGCGCCCAGCAACATGGCCTGGCGCGCCTCGCGGTTGGCGCCGTCATGTACCGCCGCATCGAGGTTGCCGGCCAGCAGGCGCAGCGCTTCGCGGGCCAGCAGGCTGGACAGCGGATTGCGCTTGAGCTTGCTGGTGTAGGCCTCGATGGCGTGGACCATGGCATCGATACCCGTGGCGGCGGTGACGGCCGGCGGCAGGCCAAGGGTCAGGTCGGCATCGAGCAGGGCAAGGTCGGGCAACAACAGCGGTGACACCACGCCCATCTTGGTGTGCTCGCCGGTGGTGACAATGGCAATCGGCGTCACCTCCGAGCCGGTGCCGGCGGTGGTCGGCACCTGGATCAGCGGCAGGCGCCGGCCACGGGCCTGGTCGACGCCATAGACGGCTTCAAGTGGCTGCTGGCACTCGGGGTGCGCCAGCAACGCCACCAGCTTGGCAACGTCCATGGAGCTGCCGCCGCCAAAGCCGACGATCAGGTCGGCGTGCTGCGACCGCGCCTGACGGACCACCTCCAGCACGCAGGTGCTGGGCGGATCGGCCAGCACCTGATCGAACACCTGCACCGTCAGCCCTTGCTCGGCAAAGCCCGGCAACAGCGGTTCAAGCATGCCCAGGCGGGCGATGCCCGGGTCCGTGACGATCAAGACCGAGCGTGCGCCGCGCTCACGGCACAGGCTGGCCAGGCGCAGGGCGCCACCGGCCTCGCAGAGGATCTGCGCGGTGGTGGCAAAACTGAATGACTGCATGCGGCGTTCCTCATTGTTGTTGTGATGGTCCGCAGTGATGAATCAGAAGGCGAAGTCCCCCTCGGCCATCGCCATCAGGCAATCGGCCCCGGCCAGCAGCGCCTCGCGATGGGCGCCGGCCCGTGGCAGCACCCGGCGCAGGTAGAAGTCCGCCGACTGCAGCTTGGCCTGGTAGAACGCCGCCTCTTCGCTGCCGGCAACCAACGCGGCACGGGCCTTGGTCGCCGCCTGCAGCCACAGGGCCGCCAACAACACATAGGCCGAGTACGCGAGGAAATCCACCGACACCGCGCCAATCTCCTGGGGGTCACGGGCGCAGGCCGCCAGCACCGAATCGGCCAGTGCCCGCCATTGCTCAAGGCGCTGGCTGACCACGGCGGCCATTTGCGCCAGTGCCGGATCTTGCGCGGCCTGCTCGACCTGCGCGGCCAGCGCTTCGATCATGGCGTTGAGCTCGGCAGCGCCATCGCCCAGCACCTTGCGCCGGATCAGGTCCAGCGCCTGGATACCGTTGGTGCCCTCGTACAGCTGGGTGATGCGGCTGTCGCGCATCAACTGCTCCATGCCCCACTCACGAATGAACCCGTGGCCGCCGTACAGCTGCACCCCGAGGCTGGCGACCTCCTGGCCGACATCGGTGAAAAAGGCTTTGACGATGGGAATCAGCAACGCCGCGCGCCGTGCCGCGGCCTTGCGTTCGGCCGGATCGCTGGCAGCGTGTTCCAGGTCGAGCTGGCGGGCGGCGTAGGCGCCGAGCATGCGGCAGCCTTCGCTGAGGGTTTTCTGGGTCAGCAGCATGCGCCGCACATCGGGGTGGACAATGATCGGGTCGGCCGGTTTGTCCGGCGCCACGGCACCTGCCAGGCCGCGCGACTGCAAGCGCTCGCGGGCATAGGCCAGGCCGCCCTGGAAGGCCGCCTCGGCGATCCCCAGGCCCTGCAAACCGACCTGAAAACGGGCGTCGTTCATCATGGTGAACATGCACGCCAGGCCTTGGTTGGGTTCACCCACCAGCCAGCCGGTGGCGCCGTCAAAATTCATCACACAGGTGGATGCGCCCTTGAGGCCCATCTTGTGCTCCAGCGCGCCGCAGCCCAGGGCGTTGTGCTCACCCGGCGTGCCGTCGGCCGCCAGCAGGCGCTTGGGCACCAGGAACAGGCTGATGCCCTTGACCCCGGGTGGTGCGTCGGGCAAGCGGGCGAGCACCAGGTGAATGATGTTCTCGCTCAGGTCCTGCTCGCCGCCGGTGATGAAAATCTTGCTGCCATTGAGCTGGTAGCTGCCGTCGGCCTGGGGCTGGGCGCGGGTGCGCAGCAGCGCCAGGTCGGTGCCGGCCTGGGGTTCGGTCAGGCACATGGTGCCGGCCCACTGGCCGCTGACCAGTTGCGCCAGGTAGGCCTGCTTGAGCGCGGGGCTGCCATGGCGCTCCAGCGCCACCACCGTCCCTTCGGTCAATCCCGAATAGGCCCGGAACGACAGCGATGCCCCCATCAGCATCTCGTGGAAACTGGCCGAGACCATCTGCGGGAAACCCTGGCCGCCGAAATCCAGCGGCCCGGTCATGCTCGCCCAGCCCTGCTCGACATACAGCCGATAGGCCTCGCGAAAACCGTCCGGGGTGGTCACCTTGCCGTCCTGCAAGTGGCAGCCTTGTTCATCGCTGTTGCGGTTGAGCGGCGCCACCACCTCAGCGGCAAAGCGCGCCGCCTCTTCCAGCACGCCATCGATGGTCTCGCGGTCCAGGCCATTGCCCAGTTGCTCGCAGTGCCCCTGCACATCGAACAGTTCATGAAGCACGAATCGCATATCGCGCAGCGGTGCCTGATAGCTCATACCCGGCCCTCCTGTACGTGGGCAAAGCCCTTGCCGGCGGCCACCAGTCGGGCGATCAGGGGTGCGGGTTTCCAGTGTTCACCGAGCATGCGCTGCAAACGCTCCAGTCGCTCCTGGATCGACGCCAGGCCCTGGCCGTCGGCCCAGGTCATCGGCCCGCCGACGGCAGCCGGAAAACCATAGCCATTGAGGTAGACCAGATCCACGTCGTGGCTGTTGGCGGCAATGTTCTCCTGGAGGATCTTCGCGCCCTCGTTGACCAGGGCCAGCAAGCAGCGCTCGACAATTTCCTGATCGCTGATGGCGTGCCGACGCACGCCAAGGCCATTGGCGATTTCTTCTACCAGGGCATCGACCTCGGCATCGTGCAGCGCTTCACGGCTGCCCTCGGCGTAGCGGTAGTAACCGCGACCGGCTTTCTGGCCGAAGCGGGCCAGGTCGCACAGCGCGTTGTCGACCTGCACCAGCGGGCTGTCCATGCCCTGGCCGGCCAGTTGTCGGGCGCGCCATTCCAGGTCGATACCGACCACGTCGTACATGCGAAACGGCCCCATGGCAAAACCGAAGGCTTGCAGCGCAGCGTCCACCTGGTGCGGCAAGGCGCCTTCGAGCAGCATCTTGCGCGCCTCATCGGCGTAGGGCTTGAGCATGCGATTGCCGATAAAGCCGTGACAATTGCCGGACACCACCGCCACCTTGCCCAGGCGCTTGCCCAGGGCAAGTGCCGCGTCCAGCACCGCCGGCGCGGTGTGCGCGCCACGCACGATTTCCAGCAGCTTCATGATGTGCGCCGGGCTGAAGAAATGCAGGCCCAGTACATGCTCGGGACGCGAGGTCACCGCGGCGATGGCATCGATATCCAGGGCAGAGGTGTTGCTGGCCAGAATCGCACCGGGCTTGAGGGTGTTGTCCAGGATGCTGAAGATGCTTTGCTTGAGTTCAAGGTTCTCGTACACCGCCTCGATCACCAGATCGACATCGGCCAGCGCCGCATAGCTGTCCACCGGCTGGACCCGGGCCAGGTTTTCCTCGGCCTGGGCCTCGCTGATACGCCCCTTGAGCACTTGCTGGGCCCAGGTGTCGGCGGCCACTTTCCGGCCCGCCGTGACCATCTGCGCGTCGCTGTCGAGCCACAATACCGGGATGCCGGCACTGGCCAGGCTAATGACAATACCCCGGCCCATGGTTCCGGCCCCCACCACTGCTGCCTGCTGCACTACGAATCCGTTACTCACACCTGGCACTCCCAAATCGAAAAGAAGGATTGCCGACACCCTAAGCAGCTGCCTACTATTTGAGAAATTTCATTTTCATATGCCTCATATTGGTCAAATGAATATATCCACCTTCGACCTGAACCTGCTGCGCATCCTCGACGTGCTCCTGCGCGAGCAAAACGTCTCGCGCGCGGCCGAGCGCCTGGCCCTGAGCCAGCCCACCGTCAGCAACGCACTGGCGCGCCTGCGCGAACTGCTCGACGACCCGTTGCTGGTACGCGTTGGCCGGCGCATGCAGCCCACGCCCCGGGCCCTGGCGCTGGAAGGCCCGATTCGCGCCGCGCTGTTGCAGATCGAACAGACCCTCAGCGTGGGCGAAAGCTTCGACCCGCTGCACAGCCGCCAGCACTTTCGCCTGGCCATGACCGACTTTGTCGAGCAGTTGAGCATGCCTACCCTGCTGTGCCGGCTGCAGGACTGCGCCCCGAACCTGCGCCTGGACGTGGCGACACTGGCGCCGAGCCTGCCGGTGGATGCCCTGGACCGCGGCAGCCTGGACCTGGTCCTGGGCCGCTTCGACGAAGTCCCGGCGCGCTTCGCGCGTCACCACTGGCGCCGCGAAACCTTGCAAATCGCCGTCAGGCGCGATCACCCGCAGGTGCGGGGTGCGCTGGACCTGGACACCTTCCTGAGCTTGCGACACCTCTGGGTGTATGGCGGCCAGACCCGGGGCATGGTGGATCAATGGCTGGGGGAACAAGGCCTTTCACGGCAGATCGTCTACACCACACCCAACTACCTCCAGGCCGCGCACCTGGTGGCCGCAACGGACCTGTGCGTGGTCTTGCCCACCCAAGTGGCGCGCCAGTTCGCGGCGCTATTGCCACTGCAACTGTTTGACCTGCCATTCGCGCTGGAGCCATTTGAACTGGACCTCGTCTACCTGGCCCAACGCGGACGCGAACGGGCGCTGGAATGGCTGGTAAACCAAATCCTCGCCATACCGTAGGAGCGGGCTTGCCCCGCGATGGATCGTGAATCCTGCGGATAGATTCATGCCTGCCGGTGACCCGCTTCACCGTTGCACCTGAATGTGCACGACTCGAGGGCCATCGCGGGGCAAGCCACAGACACAAAGTCGCCTGAATTGCGGCCGCTGTGCGGCCGATCGCAGGCTGTCGCCAGCGGCTACAAGGGCCTAGCCGTGGTCTGTAGGAGCGGGCTTGCCCCGCGATGGATCGTGAATCCTGCGGATAGATTCATGCCTGCCGGTGACCCGCTTCACCGTTGCACCTGGATGTGCACGACTCGAGGGCCATCGCGGGGCAAGCCAACAGACACAAAGTCGCCTGAATTGCGGCCGCTGTGCGGCCGATCGCAGGCTGTCGCCAGCGGCTACAAGGGCCTAGCCGTGGTCTTGTAGGAGCGGGCTTGCCCCGCGATGGATCTTGAATCCTGGCGACAGGTCCATGTCTGTTGGTGATCCTGCTTCGCCGTTGCGCCTGGATGTGCATGACTCTGGGGCCTATCGCGGGGCAAGCCCGCTCCCGCAGGTCAGCAAGAGCGCAGCGAATTGTGCTCTTGCTCTTGATCTTGATCTGGCTTTTGATCCACCGGCCCCGTTAACCAGAAGGGCCGAACGGAGGTGTCGTGGAGGGGCTAGCGCGCAGCGCCTTCGGCGAATGCCGAAGATGCGAAGCGTAGCGTTGCTTGCAACGCGTAGCTCGCAATGCCCCGTAGCGACACCGCAGTGAGGGGACCCGAAGCGCAGCGTAGGGCCCCTGGTGGGGCAAGCCCTTTGCTTACTTTGGGGCGACTGCCAAAGTAAGGCGCCGTAAGGGCGCAAAGGTGATTCAGCGTCACCCTAGCCAATGGATAAGACCACCAACACCAACACCTCATCGCGGAGGTCGGTGATGACCCTAAAGGATATACACGACTCAGGGGCCATCGCGGGGCAAGCCCGCTCCTACACAACCTAGCGCACCGTCTGCAACCCCTGAAAACTCGGCATCATCACACACGCCGGACAACTGCGATCCTTGGGCGGCGTCACCGTCAACGCCGCATACATCACAATCACAACACTCAACAACGGAACACAGTAGGCTCGAAGGCTTTTTATTTTCATTATCGGCACTCCCGCAACCAAGCAAACGCAACACACCGACCCCAGGTCGCCCCGGGGCCGGCCGCCACTCAACGCTCGTCGACCGTCACAATCTCGCGACGCTCGGCCATGCTCGCCGGCACCAGGTCTTCATCGGTGAAGAACTGCTGGTACCACTCGCGCAGCTGATACACCGGGCCGTCATTCTCGGCCAGTACCGGCTTGTCGATACGGATCTTGTGCTTCCAGATGTCCACGTCCTGATAGAACGACGCCCGGTTACCCATCACATACGCCTGGGCCACCTCACGGTTCTGCTCCTCGCTCCAGCCCGGAACACGCTTGACCATGCAGCCAAAGCGCAGCTCGAAACTGTCTGGCGTCACCGGCACATGACTGTTGAGCAAAATCGCATGCACCCGCACCTCACCGAACATCGAACTCAGGTGGGTAAAGTGCGTGGCCGGGCCGTAGTAGGCCGACGGCGCGATCAGGTCACCGCCCAAACGCTCGGAGTCGCCGTGGAAAATCTGATGGCCGATATGACCTTCGAAGATGTTGGCAAAATACTTGGTCGGGGTGCCATGCACCGGGCCGAAATGCTGGGCATCGACCAGGTTGTCGACCAGCTCGCGCGGGTTGGTCTCGATGAGCATGGTGTCGATGTTCCACTCATGAATCCACTCGTCGCTGTCCATCTCTTCCAGGTGCGGGATCACCACGCCCTCTTTCGGGGGACGGCCCTCGGGGTTGTTCCACACGAACAGCAGGCTGTTCTCTTCGCAGGTCAGCCAGCTGCGGGTCTTGGCCTTGGGCGGGATGCGCTTGCAGTACGGAATCTCCACGCACTTGCCGGTGGTGTCGTACTTCCAGTGGTGGAAGGGGCAGACCACGGTGTCGTTCTCGATGGTGCCCTGGGACAGGTCGGCGCCCATGTGCGGGCAGTGGGCATCAAGAATGCTGATCTTGCCCTCGCTGTTGGCGAACGCCACCAGGCGGGTGCCGAAGATGTTCAGGGTGTGCAGCTTGCCATCACGGTAGTCAGCAGCATCGCCCAGGCAGTGCCAGCCACGCGCGTAGCGGTGGGTGCGCTGGGTGTTTTCGATGCTTAATTCAGCGAGTTTCGTCATGTTCTTGTTCTTCCTCTGGTGGAAACTCCGGGTCGAGCCATGCCGGACCAGGCAGCCGGCACAATCCCCTACCCGACATCATTGAGCAGCCCTGGCGGGCTGCTCATCGTTCAAACGGACTAGATGGACAACACCGCCCTACTGCCCCGCCCGGCGTGCAGCCTCCGGCCCGAAGTCACGCGGGTTGAAGCCGCCCTTGTTGAGCATGTAGCCGTTGCGCTGTTCGTTGATCAGGTTGAAGGCCAGGTAGCTGCCGGCGTTGAGGTCGTGGTACAGGCCAACCCCGGCCTGGGGCACCTGGGATTCGTAGGCGTAGAAGTAGTTGACCATCGAGGTGCGCCACAGCTCGCCACGGTTGTCGTAGTTGTCGGCCAGCATCGGGAACCAGGTGTCTTCGTCGATGTACAACTTGCGCTTGCCGTACAGGTGGCGATAGCCGGGCTTGAGGGTGCCCTCAAGTTCCCACACCCGATGACGCTCGTAGCGCATGGCCTCGGGGTTGATGTGCCCCGGGGTCAGCAGGTCGGCGTACTTGAGGTTGGCCGCGTGCAGGCGGTAGGTGTTGTAGGGGATGAACATCTCGCGCTTGCCGACGATCTTCCAGTCGTAGCGCTGGCCCGAGCCGTTGAACAGGCGCACTTCATCCACGGTGATCGAGCCGCCGGAACCGGGGAACGCCATGTCGAAGCCATAGCCCGGTGACTGGCGCACGCGACGGGTGCCCGGGTCGTAGCGCCAGCTCTGGCGAGGCTCGGTCTTGTCGTTCCAGAACTCGGTGCCGGTGTTGATCTCGCCCTTGTCACGCTGGGGCAACAGGGTTTCGTTGAGGTAGAACGAGGAGTTGCCCACGGTGTCGCCGACCTTGCCCGGCTGCAGCGCCGGCGCCAGGTTGCGTGAATGCACCCGCCCCCAGTTGATGTTGCCATCCTTGAGCACGTAGGCGTTGTCGGAGACGTATTCCTCGGTCCAGGCCCGCAGGGTGAAGGTCGAGGCGTTCTTGAGCAGCTCCAGGCCGCTGCGCGGCACCGGGAACGGCGTGCCACCGGTCTTGCCCACCACCCCTTCGCCGTCATCCACCAGGCGCGCGACAGTGGCGTTTTCGCGAGTCGCCTCGCACACCGAGTCGGCAAAGCGGAAATCCCGATGGGAGGGGTAGACCGGCATCTTGTAGGTTTGCGGGTACAGCTTGAACAGGGCCTTCTGGCCGTCAGACAGGTACTCGGCGTACTGGGCGAGGTTGGCGGAGGTGATCACGAACAGCGGCTTTTCGTCCGGGTAAGGGTCGACCGGATGATGACCGGTGCCTTTGAACTGCACCTGGGGCGGTACCCCCAGCCACTGGCCGCTGTAGGGCGGGATGCTGCCGTCGGCATTGCCGCGCTTGTCGGCGCCAACGCAGGTCAGCTCGCTGCCCAGGCGCGCCGCGTCTTCCGGGGCGGCCTGTACAGGCCCCGCACAGGCGGCGCCAAGCACTGCGGCCAGCAGCCAGCGCTGGCGATGGCCAGGGGCCTTGAGGTGGGGTGGATTACGCTCGGTCATTGTTGTTCTCCGTGGTTTTCCGGTAGCGGTGGCCCAGTATTGGCAGCGGGCTAAAGCCCGGACATCGTCTGCTCGGACTAACGCATTTTTACCCCGCGGCTTTCACCACCGGCGGCAAGGCCCCGGGCGGCCCCAGGGCCACCACGCTGTTGAGCAGAATGCGCACCAGCTCGGTCTGGCGCCGCACCCCGGTCTTGGAGAAGATCGAGCGCAGGTGCGCCCGGGCCGTGTTGCGGCGAATGTTCAACACCTCCGAGGCCTCCTCCAGCGACAAGCCGTTGGCCAGCTCCATGGCCAGGCCGGTTTCCGCCGGGGTCAGGTTGTACAGCTGCGCGGTCGCCAGGTTACTGACCAGCGACTTGCCCACCGCATCGCGCACATACACCACCACCGTCGGCTGGCCCTTGCCCTCGACCCATTCCTGGGACGGGATCAGCTCCACCACCACCCCCAGGTTGACCTGCCCCGAGGGCCTTGAAATCGACAGCGCGGCGGCGTTGCAATGGCCGACATCGCCCTGGCGTCCGCGCTGGAAGGCATCGCGAACCAGGCGCGTGAGCTCGCGGTTGTCGCTGGGATAGGTGGCCTCCAGGCGCCCGCCGACCAGTTTCAGGCCGTCGTTGCTGTCGAGGATGTCCCGTGCCACCGGGTTGAGCTGCAGCACACTGCCGCTTTCATCGAGCACGATGGTGGCCACCGACAAGCGACTGATGGCCTGAAAATACAAACTGCCCAACGACTCGCTGCGGTCCAGCTGCGCATGCAGGTGCAAGGCCCGGCGCAGGTGCGGCAGCAACATCGCGCACAACGCCCGCTCACAGTCGCTGAAGCGCGGCTGGTCGCGGCGGCGGTTGATGCGTATGCGCAACTTGCCGCCGTCGGGCATGCTGATATCGGCGCCGAGCATCTGGAAGCAGCCATAAGGCTGGCAGTACAACAGATAAAACGAAGAGCCCAGCCACTCGGCTTCGCTCATCAGGTCGTCGATGGTGAACACCTGGTCCAGCGGCAGGTTATTGAAGGGTGTCGACTTGCTGTAATAGGCGTAGTGGTGGATCTCACCGGCGCCGCTGACCTCCCCCACCGCCAGCATCGGCGACAGGTACGGCTCATCCACGGCGCGCAGGATCAAGGTAACGATGTTGGCCTGGAACAGCAGCTGCAGCTTGCGCAACGACTCGGCCACCCGGCGGGTATCCAGGGCGCCATCGTAGAGCTCGCCGATCAACTGCTCATACGTCTCCATGTCCAGCCCCATCTGCGCCAGAACCTGCGAATTGGACATACGGCTTTGCATAGACACCCCCATGGCACTGCGTTGAATTTATTGTTGTTCTTGTAGGCGCGGGCTTGCCCCGCGATGCGGTGCTTCAATCACTGTGCTTCGCGGGCCGCTCCTGCTGACCAGCGGCCGGCCCTGGTTGAACCAGGCCGCCAGGGCCGGCAGCAGGAATATCGCACCAAGCACGTTGACCAGAAACATGAACGCCAGAAGGATGCCCATGTCGGCCTGCAACTTGAGCGGCGCAAACGCCCAGGTGCCGACACCGATGGCCATGGTCAGGGCCGTGAACACCGCCGCCGTCCCCCGTTGGCACATGGCCCGGTAGAAGGCCTCGCGCAAGTCGGCGCCATCGGCCATCTCGTGCTGGATGCGCTCGTACAGGTAAATGCCGTAGTCCACGCCCACGCCCACCCCAAGGGCCATGACCGGCAAGGTGGCGACCTTAAGGCCAATGCCGAGCATGGCCATCAGCGCATTGCACAGGATCGCCACCACCCCCAGCGGCACCAGAATGCACAGCACCGCCCGCAGCGAACGGAAGGTCAGCAGGCAGAACAACGCCACCGAACAGAACAGCGCCGCCAGCATGATCACCTCGGCATGCTTGACCGCCTCGTTGGACGCCGCCATCACCCCGACGTTGCCGCCCGCCAGCTTGAACGCCACCTCCGGCGCCTTGATCCCGGCAATGATGCGCTTGGCCTCGTTGACCACATGGAACACCGTCGCCCCTTCGTGATCGTTGAGAAACACCAGGATCTGCATGCGCTGGCAGCCTTCGGTCACCAGCCCCGAATCGGGCGAATAGGCCAGCGAGCCCTGCTGCAGCCCCCGCGACGAACCCGGAATGGCCGACCAGCGCGGGTTGCCTTCGTTGTTGCCGGCGATCATTTCCTTGCCCATGCCGGCCACGCTCTGCACCGACTGCACGCCGGCTACCGCGCGCATCTGGAAATCAAAGGCCTCCACGGCGCGCATCACCTGCGGATTGAGGCAGGCCTCGGTGCCGGCGTTGGTCTGCACGAACACCGACAGCACATCGAGGCCGATGGAGTAGCTGCCGATGATGCGCTGGTTGTCCTGGTTGTAGCGCGAGTCGGCGCGCAGCTCCGGCGCGCCCACCCCGATATCACCCACCTCCAGCTGACGCGCCTTGAGCACACCGGCGCCCAGCAGCACCAGGCTGACCACGAACACCGCCAGCGCCGGACGCGGCTCGGCCAGGGCCGACAGGCGCCACCACAGGGCATGACGGCGGGTCTGCACAGTGGCCGCGCGCCTGGACGGCGCCAGCTTCAGACCGGCCAGGATCAGCGGCAGCATCATCTTGTTGGTGACGATCATCAGCATGACACCGATGCACGCGGTCACCCCCAGTTCATGGACGATGGGAATGTCGATCAGCATGATCACGGCAAACCCCAGGGCATTCATCAGCAGGGCCAGGGCGCCGGGAATGAAGATCGCGCAGAACGCCTTGTGCGCCGCCTGGCGCGCGTCGCTGCCGGCCAGCACTTCCTGACGCCAGGCATTGCTCATCTGCACCGCGTGGGACACGCCAATGGAGAAAATCAGAAACGGCACCAGTACCGACATCGGATCGATCCCCAGGCCCAGCAACGGCAGCAGGCCCAGCAGCCAGACCACCGGCAACAACGCCACCACCAGGGCCACCAGGGTCAGGGCCAGGGAACGGGTGTACAGCCACAGCAACGCGGCGGTGATCACAAAGGCCACGGCGAAGAACATCAGCACCGTGTTCAGCCCCTCGACCACATCGCCCACCAGCTTGGCGAAGCCCACCACGTTGATCTCGATGGTGTCGCTGTTGTAGCGGGCGCGGATGTCTTCCAGGCGCTGGGCGATCTCCACATACGAGACCGGCTGGCCGGTCTTGGGGTCGGTGTCCTGCAAGTCGGCGCGCACCAGCGCCGAGCGCTGGTCGTTGGCCAGCAGCCGCCCCACCTGCCCGGCCCGGGCCGCGTTGCTGCGCACCTTGGCCAGGTCTTCGGCGGTGCCGGCGTACTGCGGCGGCACCACCAGATCCCCCACGTAGCCCTCTTCGGTGATTTCCACATAGCGCACGTTGGGGGTGAACAGCGACGTCACGCTGGGGCGGCTGACCCCGGAAATGAAGAACACATCGTCGGTGACCTTCTGCAGCACCGCGAGAAATTCAGGGTTGTAGATGTCGCCCTCGCCTTTCCAGCGCACATTCACCAGCAGGCGGTTGGCCCCGGTGAACACGCGGCTGAAGTCAAGGAAGTTGAGCATGTACTCATGGCGCACCGGAATCTGCTTGTTGAAGCCCGGGTCCAGGCGCACCTGGGTGGCGCTGTAGCCCAGGCCCAGGCTCAGCAGCAGGAACAGTGCCAACCAGGCACGGCGGTGGTTGAGCAACAGATCGGCGCAGCCCTGCACACAGCGCTGCAGCCGGGAAGTGGTCGAAGTCATGGCAAGCTCACTGTGCATGGGCGGCGAGGCCGCTGTCCGGTCCCTGGGAAACACCGCGTTCGCCGGCCACCAACAGGTGCCGGGCATTGAGGGCCACGGCCGAGGTCAGGGTACCCAGGCCGCTGCGCCGGGTGCTGTCGAGCAGGCGCCCCTGGACATCGAGGTGAACCAGCTGGCTGCCGGCCCCCACCAGCACCACCCCGGCCTCGCCCGGCAGGCGCGCATGGCCGTAGATCGGCTGGGCACTGTCGAGCTCGACATGCTGCCAGCTGTCGCCGAAGTCCCCGGTACGGAACACCTGGCCACGCATGCCATAGGCGACCCAGTGCGAAGCCGAGAGGCTGACCACACCAAACAAAGAGCCGCTGTAGAACACCGGCAGTTGATGCCAGGTCACCCCGCCATCGTCCGAGCGCAGCACCAAGCCCTGCTCGCCCACCAGCATGCGCCGGCCCTGGCGGTCGCCGTCCATGCCGTTGAAATGCGCGCCGTCACCTGGCAGTTCCCGCGCTTGCCAGTGCTGGCCGGCATCGCTGGACTCCAGGTACTTGCCGTAGCTGCCGTAGGCCACGACCTGCTGGCCCTCGCCCCTCCACACACCCAGCAAGGGCTCACCGAGTTCGGCGTCATAGTGGCTTTCCTGCCAGCTGTTGCCGCTGTCGTCCGAGCGCAGAATCCAGCCGTCGTGACCGACCGCCACCAGCACCTCGGGGCTCAGGGCAATCAGCCCGGTAAGCGTCGCCTCCCGCTCGGCCGAAACCCGCGCAGCCTGCCATGAGCGACCGCTGTCGAGACTGCTGAGCAAGGTACCGCGCTCGCCTGCGGCCAACAGCTGCGGGCCGTTGACCAGCAAGGCATTGATCTGCACCCGGTCGACCTGCAACTGGGTCGCGGCCAGCGGGGCCGGGTTACGCGGGGCGAAGGCGAAGGCCACGGCGGCCAGGATCACGCCGCTGACAGCGTATCCGATCAGCTGGCGCATACCGGGCTCCGGGAATTGAGTCGTGAAAGGAGGCACATGGGGCGTTGATCCTGTTGTTATTGTTGACAGGATCATCAGCTCGCCCCACCTGCCCAACATCGTCCAAATGGCCTAGTCAGGCCAGCTCGAACAGCCCTGCCGCGCCCATGCCGCCGCCGATGCACATGGCCACCACCACATAGCGCGCGCCACGACGGCGGCCTTCGAGCAAGGCATGACCGACCATGCGCGCACCGGACATACCGAACGGATGGCCAATGGCAATGGCGCCGCCGTTGACGTTCAAGCGCTCCGGCGGGATGCCCAGGGCATCGCGGCAATGCAGCACCTGGCAGGCGAACGCCTCGTTGATTTCCCACAAGTCGATATCGGCCACCGTCAGGCCAAAGCGCTTGAGCAGCTTGGGTACTGCCAGTACCGGGCCGATGCCCATCTCCTCCGGGGCGCAGCCGGCCACGGCGATCCCGCGGTAGATACCCAGGGGCGTCAGCCCCCGGCGGCGGGCCTCGGCGCGGCTCATCAGCAGGCTGGCAGCGGCGCCATCGGAAAACTGCGACGCATTGCCGGCGGTCACGAACTCGCCCTGCTCGACCCACTGCCCGTCCTTCCACACCGGCTTGAGCGCCGTGAGGTCTTCCAGGCGGGTACCGGGGCGATTGCATTCGTCACGGTCGACCCAGATCGCCTCATGCCCGGCCGGTTTACCTTCCTTGTCCAGCAACAGCTTATTGACCGTCAGGCCGACGATCTCTTCATCGAACAGCCCGGCCTGTTGCGCCGCGGCCGTGCGTTGCTGGCTTTGCAGGCTGTACTCATCCTGGGCGGCGCGGCTGATGTTGTAGCGCCGCGAAACGATCTCGGCCGTCTCGATCATCGGGATGTAGGCGCTGGGCATCACCTCCAGCACCGCTTCGGAGCGCGCCCGGTAGCTGTTCTTGTGCCGGGTCTGGGTCAGCGACAGCGACTCCACGCCACCGCCGATGGCGATGTTCATCTCACCGGCCAGGATGCCCTTGGCCGCCACGCCGATACTCATCAGGCCGGAGGCGCACATGCGGTCCAGGGCCATGCCCGGCACACTGTCGGGCAGGCCTGCGGTGTAGGCACACAAGCGGCCGATGTTGTAGCCCTGGGTGCCCTGCTGCACCGCGGCGCCCATGATCACATCCTCGACGGCATCGGCCTCGAGACCGGCGCGCTCAAGCACCGCGCGCACCACATGGCCACCCAGTACCGGCGCCTCGGTGTCGTTGAACGAACCGCGAAAGGATTTGGCCAGCGCCGTACGGGCGGTGGCGACGATAACAACTTCATGCTGGTCCATGGACGGGTTCACTCACTGACAGGGTTGAAGGTGTAGCGGCTGATGGTGTCGACCACACAGCCCGGGCGCTCCTGGCCCTCGATCTCGATGCTCACGCGCACCACTTGCTGCACCGCAGTGCCGATGGCCTCACTGCGCAGCACCTCGGCGCGCCCGCGCACCCGCGAGCCAACCGGCACCGGCGCCGGAAAGCGCACCCGGTCGCAGCCGTAGTTCACGCCCATGGCCAGGTTGTCGACGCGCATCAACTGCGGCAGAAACAGATTGGCCAGGGCCTGGGTCAGGTAGCCGTGGGCGATACAGCGGCCAAACGGGCCGCTGGCGGCGCGTTCGGGGTCGACATGAATCCACTGGTGATCGCCCGTGGCCTCGGCGAACAGATTGATCCGCTCCTGGCTGATGGTCAGCCAGTCGGTGCAGCCCAGGTCCATGCCCTGGGCCTCGAGCAGCGCCTGGGCGCTGGTGAATACATGGGGCATTGGCACGTCCTCAGGCTTGTTGGGAACTGACCGACAGCACTTCGCCGACCATGTAGGAGGCGTAGTCACTGGCCAGGAACATCATCACATTGGCCACCTCCCAGACCTCGGCGGCGCGGCCAAATGCCTCGCGCCCGGCCAGGCTGGCCAACAGTTCTTCACTGGAGGCCTTCTTGAGAAAGTCATGCAGGGCAATCGACGGTGACACGGCATTGATACGCACACCGAACTCGGCGGCCTCCAGCGCGCTGCAACGGGTCAGCGCCATCACCCCGGCCTTGGCGGCGGCGTAGTGGGCCTGCTCCTTCTGCGCGCGCCAGCCGAGCACCGACGCGTTATTGACGATCACCCCGGCACCGCGTGGCTGCATATGCGCCAGCATCGCGCGGGTCATCCGGAAAGTGCCGGTGAGGGTGACATCCAGCACCTTCGCCCACTCCTGATCGGTCATCTCGACCACACGCTTCTGCCCGCCCAGGCCTGCGTTATTGATCAGCACATCGACCCCGCCCAGCGCACTTTCGGCGCTGGCCACCAGGGCCTGGACCTGCTCCTCACAGGTCACATCGCACAACTGGCCATAGACCGCCTGCAGACCGGTTTCGGCCTTCAACCGTTCCACGGCTTCCTCCAGACGGCGTGGATGCACGTCAGAAATCATCAGTGCCCGACAGCCCTCTTCGGCACTGCGCCGAGCGGCGGCATAACCGATACCGGCGCCGGCGGCGGCAGTGATCAGCACAGACTTGCCGGCCAACAACTGGTGACCGGGCACATAAGGGGGAGCTTGATTCACAGCGGTAATCTCCAGGGGCTCTATACACAGACAGGTATAAAGCCTTGGCCTGGAGGGGACATCGTCAAAACGGGGTATGGGGGGCCTAGCTGTAGGAGCGGGCTTGCCCCGCGATGGATCTTGAATCCTGCGGATAGATTCATGCCTGCCGGTGATCCCGCTTCGCCGTTGCACCTGGATGTGCATGACTTGAGGGCAATCGCGGGGCAAGCCAACAGAAACAATGTCGCCTGGATTGCGGCCGCGGTGCGGCCGATCGCAGGCTGTCGCCAGCGGCTACAAGGGCCCTAGCTGTAGGAGCGGGCTTGTCCCGCGATGGATCTTGAATCCTGCGGATAGATTCATGCCTGCCGGTGACCCCGCTTCGCCGTTGCATCTGGACGTGCATGACTCGAGGGCCATCGCGGGGCAAGCCCGCTCCCACAGCCAGCGCAGGCCAGCAAGAGCGCAGCGAATTGTGCTTTTGATCTTGATCTACCCGCCCCGTTAACCAGAAGGGCCGAACGGAGGTGTCGTGGAGGGGCTAGCGCGCAGCGCCTTCGGCGAATGCCGAAGTTGCGAAGCGTAGCGTTGCTTGCAACGCGTAGCTCGCAATGCCCCGTAGCGACACCGCAGTGAGGGGACCCGAAGCGCAGCGTAGGGCCCCTGGTGGGGCGAGAATTTTTTGCTTACTTTTTTTTCGACTGAAAAAAAGTAAGGCGCCGTAAGGGCGCAAAGGTGACTCAGCGTCACCCTGGCCAATGGATAAGACCACCAACACCAACACCTCATCGCGAGGCCGGTGATGGTCCTACCCAATGTGCACGACTCGGGGGCCATCGCGGGGCAAGCCCGCTCCCACAACAAGCCCGCCCCTACAAGCGATCAGCTACCCCACACCTTCTGCCCCCGAGGCGCCTCGGCAAGAATCTCATCCACAACAGCCCCCACCTCCTCCACCCGCCAGGCAGCCCCCTTGTCCCGGGTCACCCCGGTACGCCAACCATCCCCCAGCGAAATCCGCCCGCCCTGACTCTCGAACACCTGCCCACTCACATGCCCGGACAACTCACTGCCCAACCACACCACCAACGGCGCCACATTCTCCGGCGCCCAGGCATCGAAACTGCCATCCTCCGGCTTCTTCACCAACTCCGGCATCGCCCCCTCGGTCATCGCAGTGCGCGCCGCCGGCGCCAACGCATTGGCCGTCACCCCATAGCGCCCCAGCTCCGCCGCCTGCACCAACGTCAGCGAGGCAATCCCGCCCTTGGCCGCCGAATAGTTGGACTGCCCGATCGACCCCTGCAACCCCGCCCCGGAACTGGTATTGATGATCCGCCCGGCCACCGGCGTACCCGCCTTGGCCAGATCACGCCAACGCCGCGCCAGCACATTGGCCAGGCAGTAATGCCCCTTCAGGTGCACCCGCATCACCGTGTCCCAGTCATCTTCCGACAAGCTCAGGAACAGTCGGTCACGCAGCACCCCGGCATTGTTCACCACCACATGCACTTCACCGAAAGCCGCCAGCGCGGCATCGACGATGCGCTGGGCGCTGTCCAGGGTGGTGATGTCATCGCTGTTGGCAATGGCATGCCCCCCCGCCGCCTGGATCTGCCCGACCACATCACGCGCGGCTTCATCGCGAATATCGTTGACCACGACATTCGCGCCCTCGGCAGCAAACGCTAGGGCGTAGGCGCGGCCCAGACCGCCACCTGCGCCCGTGATAATTACGGTACGACCGCTACACATTGCCATGAGGCACTCCTGATATTCAGAGACGTTCGATAATGGTGACGTTGGCTTGGCCGCCGCCTTCGCACATGGTCTGCAGGCCATAGCAGCCGCCCGTGCATTCCAGCTCGTTGAGCAGCGTGGTCATCAACCGCGCGCCGGTGGCGCCCAGCGGATGGCCCAGGGCGATGGCACCGCCGTTGACGTTGGTGCGCGCCGGGTCGTAGTCCAGCTCCTTGGCCCAGGCCATGACCACCGAAGCAAAGGCCTCGTTGATTTCCACCCGGTCGATATCGGCCATGCGCAGGCCGGCCTTTTGCAGGGCCTTGCGGGTGGCGGCGATCGGCGCGGTGAGGTGCCAGATCGGGTCGTCGCCCATGACCGTAAGGTGATGGATACGCGCCCGTGGGGTCAGGTCATAACGCTTGAGCGCCGCCTCCGACACCACCAGCAACGCGGCCGATGCGTCGCAGGTCTGGCTGGAAACGGCTGCGGTGATCGATGGGAACTGCGGGTCCACCGGCTCCAGGCTGGCCATTTTTTCCAGGCTGGTCTGGCGCGGGGTTTCATCCTGGCGCAGTTCGCCGAAGGCCACGATCTCGCGATCGAACCGGCCACTTTCAATCGCCGCCAGGGCCCGTTGGTGGCTTTGCAGGGCGAACATCTCCATGTGCTCGCGGCTCAGTTGCCAGTGCTCGGCAATGCGCTGGGCTGCGTAAAACTGGTTCACCGGCTGATCGCCAAAGCGCGTGCGCCAGCCGACGCTGCCACTGAACGGATCGGGAAAGCCCAGGGGCTGGCCTGCCAGCATCGCCGAGCTGATGGGAATCCGCGTCATGGTCTGCACACCGCCCACCGCGACCACGTCCTGGGTGCCGCTCATCACCGCCTGGGCGGCAAAATGCACGGCCTGCTGGGACGAGCCGCACTGACGGTCCACCGTGGTGCCCGGCACGCACAGCGGCAGGCCGGCGGCCAGCCAGCTGGTGCGGGCGATATCACCCGCTTGCGCACCAATGGTGTCGACACAGCCGAAAATCACATCGTCGTAATCTTCGGCGGGAATGGCGTTGCGCTGCACCAGCGCCTTGAGCACGTGGGCACCCAGGTCGATGGCGTGAACCTCCGACAGTGCGCCCTTGCGCTTGCCGGTGGGGCTGCGCAGGGCATCAACGATATAAGCCTGGGGCATGGATCAGTCCTCGAAAGTGTGGCCCGGACCCAGCCGGGCACCGGCGGCGAACAGGTAGTCGCCAACGCGGGATTTATGAAAGCCACGGTCGCCCCAGGCCGCGTCCAGCGACCAGGCACGCTTCATGAACATCTGCAGATCGACTTCCCAGGTGTACCCCATGGCGCCGTGTACCTGGATGCCCTTGCGCGCCGCCAGCCAGCTGGCTTCACAGCAGGCCAGGCGCGCCTGCGACACCCAGCGCCCGGCACTGGCATCGCCCCGGGCCAGGCCGTGGGCGGCGCGGTAGAGCACAGGCTTGGCCTGCTCGATCTGGCGGGCGACATCGGCCAGGTGATGCTTGACCGCCTGGAAGCTGCCGATCGGCTTGCCGAACTGCTTGCGCTGGGCCACGTAGTCCACCGACAGGTCCAGCATGCGCTGGGCCAGCCCGAGCAGTTGCCCGGCCACCGACAGCGCGCCGCGGTCGAGCAACTGCGCCTGCAGGGCACGGCCCTGTTCGCCGTCGATCAGCAAGGTCGCCGGCGTGGCTTGCCAACTGACCCGGCCCAGGCGCCGCGAGGCGTCGATGCTGGGGTTGGCCTCGACATCCACTTCGGCACGCGGCACCGCATGGATGGCGTCGCCGTCGCACAGGATCAGCACTTCGGCCAACTGCGCATCACTGACCAGCGGGTTGACCGGGTGACCGATGGCCAGGCGCACGCTGCCCTCGGCAATCCGCGGCAGCAAGCCGATACGGGCCGGGTGACCGGCCGGCAGGCCCGCCAGCAGCCCGGCAGCCACATAGGCGGTGTCGGCCAGCGAATCGGGAATGGCGTAGTAACCCAGCTCCTGGGTCATCAAGGCCCAGGCCACATCGTCCATGCCCAGGCCGCCTTCGGCCTCGGGCACCGACAAGGCGGTAAGGCCCTGGGAGGCGATCTTGTTGCGCAAGTCCGGGGAGCGCCCGGCGTCGGTGTCCCAGATTTCCCGGAGCATTTCCGGCGCCGCTTCGGTCATCAGAAAACGGCTGATGGCCTCGCGGAACGTCAGCTGGTCATCGCTAAAGGTGAAGTCCATGGCCTGCTCCTACTTCGGCAAACCGAGCATCCGCTCGGCAATGATGTTGCGCTGGATTTCGTTGGTGCCGGCATAGATCGGCCCGGACTGGGCGAACAGGAAGCCCTCCAGCCAGCCACCGGCATCGCCTGCGGCCGGGGCACTGGCCAGCAGTTCGCCGCGGGCGCCGAGCAGGCGCATGGCGGTGTCGTGCATCTTCAGGTCCAGCTCCGACCAGATGATTTTGTTGATGCTCGACTCGGCCCCGATCTGCGCGCCCTGGCTCAGCCGCCCGACTGTGTGGTAGGCCGACAGGGCATAGGCTTCGGCGCCCATCCAGCAGTCCTGCACGGCGTCGCGCAGGCCCGGGTCGCGGTCGGCGCTGGCCTGGTGGGCCAGGTACAGCTCCACCAGCTTGCGTGCGGTGTACTGGAAGCGCGCTGGCGAGCGCAGCAGCAGGCCGCGCTCGAAACCGGCCGTGGCCATTGCCACGTGCCAGCCCTCGCCCTGGGCGCCGATGCGGTTGGCCACCGGCACCCGCACGTCGTCAAAGAACACTTCGGCGAAGGCGTCCTTGCCGTTCAGGGCCTTGATCGGACGGATGCTCACACCGGGGGCATCGAGCGGCACCATCAGGAACGACAGGCCATGGTGACGGCTCGAACCCGGCTCGCTGCGGAACAGGCCGAACAGCCAGTCGGCGTAGATCGCCCGCGTCGACCAGGTCTTCTGGCCATTGAGCACGTAGTGGTCGCCGTCGAGCAGCGCCTTGCTGGTGATCGCCGCCATGTCGGAGCCGGCGTTGGGCTCCGACCAGCCCTGGGCCCACATGTCGGTGCTGGCCGCCATGCGTGGCAGGAAGTGCTTTTTCTGTTGCTCGGTGCCGAACTCCATCAGGGTCGGCCCCAGCAGCAGCTGGCCGTTCTGGTTGACCCGCATCGGCGCGCCGGCGCCGTAGTATTCCTCTTCAAAAATAAGCCACTCGATCAGGCCGCAACCGCGCCCGCCGAGCTCGGCCGGCCACATCACCATCGACAGGCGGCTGTCGAACAGCCTGGCCTCCCAGGCGCGGTGCTGCTCGAAGCCTTCGCGGGTGTCGTAGCTGGCCAGCGGCGCGGCCGGAAGGTTGTGCTTGAGCCAGGCACGCACTTCGGCGCGAAAGGCGATCTGTTCAGGCGTGTAAGTAAGTTCCATGGCGTTCCCTCAGAACTTGGCGTCGCGTTTTTCGACGAAGGCCCGGCGCGTCTCGGCCGAGTCCGGGCTGTTGTAGGCCTGCAGGGTGAAGCCTTGCTCCCAGCGGTATTTGTCTTCCAGGTTGCCGTCTTCGATACCGTTGAGCGCCTCTTTGGCGATGCGGATCATCTGCGGGCTCTTGCTGGCGATGCGCCCGGCAATCTCCAGGGCGGTTTCGCGCAGTTGCTCACGGGGCACCACACGCTCGATAAAGCCGTACTGGCTGGCCTCGCGGGCACCGATGCTGTCGCCGGTGAAGAACAGGTAGCGGACCTTTTGCACCCCGAACAGGCGCTGCAGGTGCGCGCCGCCGCCCATGGCGCCGCGGTCGACTTCCGGCAGGGCAAAGCTTGCGCACTCGGCGGCCACGACGATGTCGGCCGCGCCGGTAATGCCGATACCACCGCCGAGCACATAGCCGTGTACGGCCGCAATCACCGGAACCGGGCTGCGGTGCACGGCCTTGAAGGTGGCGTAGTTGCCGGCGTTGACCGCGACGATGCGTTCGGGATGGGCGTCGAGTTCCTTGATGTCGACACCGGCGCAAAAGCCCCGGCCCTCGGCACGAATGACAATGACGCGCACCTCGGGGTTGGCCCCCAGGGCTTCGATATGGTCGGCCAGGCCCTGCCATTGCTGGCTGTCCAGGGCGTTGACCGGAGGATTGGCGATCACAAGTTCTGCGATCCCGGCGTTGAGTTCAGAGGTAAAGGCAGGATTCACAGGGTTTCTCCAGTATTCGCCAGGCGAATTGAGGGGGCAGGTTCACAGGCCGGCTCGCGCCGGGCCACGAGCGCGTTCAGGCAGCGCTCGGCTTCTTCGGCAATGCCTTCGATAACTTCGCGGCAGCTCAGCAGCTCGTCGATGGCGGCGGCCACCTGGCCGCTGGGCAAGATGCCCTCGTCGGGCAGGCCATCGACCATCGAGCGTTGCAGCAGCACCGGCTGGTTGGCGGCCATCACCACTTGCGACAACGCCGCCGGGTCTTCACGCAGGCCGCGCATGAACACCCCGAGCATGTGCCCAAGGCTCATGCCGGTGTGCTGCTTCCACTGCCAGGCGCTGCCCAGGGCAATGCGCAGGCGGCCGAACGGCCCGGCCTGCTCCAGGCGGTTGATAAAGGGGTTTTCGATCATGCGGTGACGCATGCCGTCCACGGCGGTGGTCACCCTCACCTGCTGCGGGTCATTGACCTTCAGGTAACGGGCCAGGGTCGAGGCCGGGGTCGGCGATTCGCGGGTCATCAGGAACCGCGTGCCCATGGCGATGCCACTGGCGCCGGCCGCCAGGGCCGAGGCCAGGCCGCGCCCAGTGGCAAATCCACCCGCGGCGATCACCGGGACACTGACCGCATCCAGCACCTGCGGCAGCAGGATCGAGCTGGGCACACCGCCGGTGTGCCCGCCGCCCTCGCCGCCCTGGATGGTGATCAGGTCGGCGCCCAGGGCCTGGGCCTTCTGCGCATGCTTGACGGCGCCCACCGTGGGGATGCACAGCACGTTCGCTGCCTTGAAGCGGGCAATGGTCTGCGCATCCGGGCCGCGCCCGTAGCTGACGGCACGCAGGCGGTAACGAATGGCCAGGTCCACGCACTGGGCGGCGTTGTCCTGGAACATATGGAAATTCAGGCCGAAATTGCTGCCGCCGGTGGCATCGATCACCTTGCGGATCTCGCCTTCCAGGTCCTTGCCGGCAATGGTCGCCCCGGCCAGGAAGCCGAAGCCTCCGGCGCGGCTGGTGGCGATCACCAGGTTGGCGTCGGCAACCCAGCCCATCGCCGTCTGCACGATCGGGTAGCGGCAGCCCAGGGCCTCGGTCAGCGCCGTGTTCATCCAGGTGTTCATGACGACTGCTCCTGGCGGTTGGCGTGCGCCTGGCGGTTGGCATCGGCCATGCCCTTGGCGTCGAAGCCGCCAAGCTTGTCGCCCGACAACAGTTCGTTGTGGGCATGGGCAAAGTGGTGCCAGGCGAACGCCGCGTCCATGGCCGTGCGCTTGCCTTGCAGGTCTTCGACGTGGTTGATCGCCTGCTTGGTCAGGGCCAGGCCCATGCGCGGCTGGCGGGCAATGCTGGCGGCCAAGGCGTAGGTGGCCTGTTCCAGTTCGGCGGCCGGCAGCACGCGGTTGACCATGCCCATTTCATAGGCACGGGTGGCCGTCATCCGGTCGCCCGTGAACAGGAATTCCTTGGCGATGCGCGGGTTGAGTTCATAGGGGTGGGCAAAATACTCCACCCCCGGAATGCCCATGCGTACCACCGGGTCCTGGAAAAAGGCATCGTCGCTGGCAACGATCAGGTCGCACACCCAGGCCAGCATCAGGCCGCCGGCAATGCAGGCGCCGTGGACCATGGCGATGGTCGGCTTGGGCAACTCGCGCCAGCGCCGGCACATGCCCAGGTACACCTCCTGCTCGCGGGCATACAACTGCTCGCCACCGGGCTTGTTGGTGTGGTCCCACCACAGGTGCGCGCGCTCGAACGGTTTGTTGATATCGCGCCCCGGCGTGCCGATGTCGTGGCCGGCAGAAAAATGCTTGCCGGCCCCGCGCAGCACGATGACCTTGACCTGGTCATCGTCCACCGCCTGGCGCAGCGCGGCATCCAGCGCGTAGGTCATCTGCGAGTTCTGCGCATTGTTGAAGGTCGGCCGGTTCAGCGTCAGCGTGGCGATGTGCTCGGCCACGCTATAGAGCACGGGCGCCTCGGTCTCGTAGACCGCACGGTCTTCACGTTCCACGAACTGGCTGTCGCTGCTGTGCATGTTGGCGCTCCTCGGATCAGGCGGTACGAATGCCGGGCGGGTTGCCCTTGATTGCCGCAGCGCGGTAATCGTGGGGATCGAGCCGGCGGATCACGGCCAGTTGTTCGGCCGTGGGGTGCGCGGTTTCCTGCAGCAGCGGCGACTTGAGCAGCGGGAAGCCGGTCTTGTCCTGGACCTCATCGAAACTCACGCCCGGGTGCAGGGTGCGCACCTGGGCTGCGCGGTTGGGGCCATCGAAATCCAGGGTGCAGAGGTCGGTGACCACCCGGCGGATGTCCATCAGGTCGCGGCGCGCGCCCTCAGGCCAGCGCTCGGCCTTGAAGCCGACGCCCGAGACCATGTCCACTTCACCGCTGACGAACACGCGGTTGTTGTGGTTGGGTACGAAGAACGAGTTGAGGTGGTTGATGCTGTTGCCCGGCAGGCCGCGCACGCCGAGGATCGCGCTCTTGGGCTTTTGGTAGTCGCCGATGCACGACAAGTTGGTCTGGCCCCAGCGGTCGATCTGGGTCGGGCCGATCATGGCGTGGCGACGACCGCCCCACACACACTCGAACACCCGCTCGAACGACAGATAGCCCGAATAGCGCGGCTGGTAGCCGTCCCGTGGGCCCAGCGGTATCGGTTCTTCGACCAGGAACGCCTCGCTGTCGGTCATCAACAGCTGCGGGCTATGGGTCAGTTTGGCCAGGCTCGCGCCCAGGCGCGGAATCACGCCAAGGCCCGAGGCGATCACTTCGCCGTCACCGCGCCAGGCTTCGGACGCGGCGACGATCATCAGTTCGGCGAGGGTGAACTCACACGTTGCAGACATTTTTCATCCTCCTCAGAACACGGGCAGGGGCAAGGTGCCCATGCGTGCGGCGCCGCCGTTGGCGTCTTGATAGGCCTGCTCGCCGCCTGCCACGTAGGTAGCGACGTACTGCTCCCAGCCCTGCTCTTGCTGGCTGCTGGCGACGTAGCCCTTCAGGTGCTGCAGGTCCCAGCCGTAGTCCGACGGGCACGAGGTGGGGTGGGCGCCCAGCGGCGCGTGCACCACACCGGTCACCAGGTAACGCTCGAAGGTGTTGAAGCGGGCTTGCTCGGCATCCAGCGACAGGCGCTCTTCCAGGCGCTCGCACGAGACGAAGCACTGCTGGGCGGCGCGGGCGAACAGGTGATCGAAATACGGGTCGGGCCCGGTCACCAGGCAATTGCCCAGGCGGTCGGCAACGTTGACGTGCAGGAAGGCCACGTCCAGCTCCAGCGCCGGCATGGCCAGCAACACCTCGCCATCGGCGTAGGGTGAGGCGATGGTCTTGAGCGCGGGGTTGAGCGCCGTCACATCGGTGGCCAGGCCGCAGCGGGTCGGCAGGAACGGCAGGCGCATGCCGGCGGCGCGCAGGCCCCACTGGAACATGCCTTCGTCCAGCTCCAGCAGCTCCAGCTCACCGGCTTCGCGGGCCTTGCGGTAGTAGGGTTCCAGTGGAATGGCGTCGAGGGTGACAAAGCCGAAGATCAGCTTGCGCACCTTGCCGGCGGCGCACAGCATGCCGACTTCCGGGCCGCCGTAGGCGACCACGGTGAGGTCCTTGACCGGTGAGCGCAGGATCTCGCGGACAATGGCCATGGGCTTGCGCCGCGGCCCCCAGCCACCGAAGCCGATGGTCATGCCATCGCGCAGTTGTGCGACCGCATCGGCCGCCGTCAGTTGTTTGTTCATGTGCAGGTTCCTTACTGTTGGCCGACCGAGAAGTCGTGCCCCCAGATGCTCACGCGGGTGAATTCGAACGCCGAATGCTCGGCCCAGTCGACCTGCAGGCCGCCAAAGCCGTATTCCAGGTCAAAGGCCGACGGCGTCTTCATGTAGAAGCTGGTCATGCGGTCGTTCAGG